>JBHWSH010000295.1:0-13832 GCA_043427135.1 Marmoricola sp.
AGCTGGGGTGGGTAGCTCATGCGGACTCCTGTCGCGGTCGAGGTGCTGGGCCGACGCTACCGAACCGAGACGCCCGCCGGACGGCAGCGCCCCGCGTGAGAGGCTAGGGGTCCCGCGGCACCCCGATGCGGCCGCGGGTCAGCACCACGGGAGAGAGGCAGGCCATGTCCGTCCTGGACGACATCATCGACGGCGTCAGGGCCGACCTCGCGCAGCGCCAGGCCGCCGTACCGGCCGGCGAGCTGCTCGCGCAGGCCGAAGCCCGGGACGCGGCGCTGGACCCGATGCCGGTCTTCCGCTCCGAGGGCATCAGCGTCATCGCCGAAGTCAAGCGGTCCAGCCCGAGCAAGGGCGCTCTCGCCGACATCCCCGACCCGGCCGCGCTCGCCGCGGAGTACGCCGCCGGGGGCGCGGCGGCGATCAGCGTCCTGACCGAGACACGGCGTTTCGGCGGCTCCCTGGACGACCTGCGCGCGGTGCGCGCCCGAGTCGACATCCCCGTGCTCCGCAAGGACTTCATCGTCACCGACTACCAGCTGTGGGAGGCCCGCGCCGCCGGCGCCGACTTGATCTTGCTGATCGTCGCGGCCCTCGCCCAGCCCGAGCTCGACCTGCTCCTGGCCGAGACTCGCCGGCTCGGGATGACCGCGTTGGTCGAGGTCCACGACGAGGCCGAGGCGGAGCGGGCCGTGTCGGCCGGCGCCGAGCTGATCGGGGTCAACAACCGCAACCTCAAGACCCTCGAGGTCGACCGCAGCACCTTCGCTCGCGTCGCCCCGGGACTGCCCCAGGACGTCGTCACGGTGGCGGAGTCCGGCATCCGCGGCCCAGAGGACGTCGCCGAGGCGGCCGACGCCGGCGCCGACGTGGTGCTGGTCGGTGAGGCCCTCGTCCGCGGTGACGATCCTCGCGGTGCGGTGGCGGCCCTGCGCGCGAGTGTGGAAGCAGGCCGGTCGTGACCGCGCCCACCGTCGGCCGCTCGCCGTACGCACCCGACGACACCGGTCACTTCGGTGCCTTCGGCGGCAGGTTCATGCCAGAGGCGCTCATGGCCGCCCTCGACGAGCTCACGGCCGCCTGGACCGAGGCGATGGCCGACCCGGCGTTCACTGCGGAGTTCGAGCGGCTCCTGCGGGAGTACGCCGGCACGCCGAGCATGCTCTACGAAGCTCACCGGCTCTCCGAGATCGCCGGGGCGCGGATCCTGCTCAAGCGCGAGGACCTCAACCACACCGGCGCTCACAAGGTCCGCAACGTCCTGGGCCAGGCCCTGCTCACCAAGCGCATGGGCAAGACCCGCGTCATCGCCGAGACCGGAGCAGGCCAGCACGGCGTGGCATCAGCCACTGCGGCCGCCTACCTCGACCTGGACTGCGTCGTCTACATGGGCGAGGTCGACACCGAGCGCCAGGCGCTCAACGTCGCGCGGATGAAGCTGCTCGGCGCCGAGGTGGTGCCGGTGACCAGCGGCTCCCGCACCCTCAAGGACGCCATCAACGAGGCCCTGCGCGACTGGGTCGCCAGTGTCGACCACACGGCGTACCTCTTCGGCACCGCTGCCGGTCCCCACCCCTTCCCCTCGCTGGTGCGCTCCTTCGTGCGCGGCATCGGCGACGAGGCCCGGGCGCAGTGCGTGGACCTGACCGGACGGCTCCCCGATGCGGTCACCGCCTGCGTCGGCGGCGGGTCCAACGCCATCGGCCTCTTCGCCGGCTTCGTCGACGACCCCGGGGTCCGCATCTACGGCTTCGAGGCCGGCGGGGAAGGCGTGCACACCCCGCGGCACGCCGCCACCATCCACGCGGCCGACGTGGGCGTGCTGCACGGCGCCCGCACCTACGTCCTGCAGGACGAGGACGGCCAGACCGTCGAGTCGCACTCGATCTCGGCCGGCCTCGACTACCCGGGCGTCGGCCCGGAGCACGCCCACCTGGCCGCCACCGGCCGTGCCACCTACCTCCCGGTCACCGACGCCGAGGCGATGGAGGCTTTCTCGCTGTTGGCCCGCACCGAGGGCATCATCCCGGCGATCGAGTCGGCCCACGCCGTGGCAGGCACGCTCCGGCTGGCCAAGGACATGCCGGGGGCCACGATCGTGTGCAACCTGTCGGGGCGTGGCGACAAGGACATGGGCACCGCGATGGAGTGGTTCGGCCTCGGCCAGGAGGTCGCGGTCCTGGACCGCGACCGTGCCCTCGACGAGGAGGCAGGTGCGTGACCGCATCACGGAGCCCGGTGGCCGCAGCGTTCGCCCGGGCTCGCGACGAGGGCCGCGCCGCGCTGGTCGGCTACTTCCCCGCCGGGTTCCCGACCGTGCAGGGCTCGGTCGAGGCGATCTCCACCATGGTGCAGGCCGGGTGTGACGTCATCGAGATCGGCTTGCCCTACAGCGACCCGGTCATGGACGGACCGACGATCCAGGCGGCCGCTCAGCAGGCCCTCGACAACGGCGTACGCACCACCGACGTGCTCCGCGTCGTCGAGGACACCGCGGCGCTGGGTGTCGCGACGGTCGTGATGACCTACTGGAACCCGGTCGAGCGGTACGGCGTGGAGCGCTTCGCCGCCGACCTCGCCTCCGCGGGCGGGGCCGGGCTCATCACCCCCGACCTCACCCCCGACGAGGCCGGCCCCTGGCTGGAGGCATCGGCCCAGCACGAGCTCGACCGGATCTTCCTGGTCGCGCCCTCGTCGACCGAGGAACGTCTGCGCTACACGACGGACCACTGCAGCGGCTTCGTCTACGCGACCGCGGTCATGGGCGTCACCGGCGCCCGCGAGTCCACCAGCGACCTCGCCGGTCCGCTCGTCGAGCGCACGCGCGCGGTCACCGACCTGCCGATCGGTGTCGGGCTCGGGGTCTCCGACGGCGACCAGGCGGCGCAGGTGGCGGCGTACGCCGATGGGGTGATCGTCGGCTCCGCCTTCGTCAAGCGCGTCCTCGACGCCGACGGCGACGCGGACCTCGCGCAGGACAGCCTGCGGGCGCTGACCGCCGATCTGGCAGCCGGGGTGCGCCGTGGCTGACCGCACCTCTCTCCGAGCGCTCGCCGCGGCCATGCTGCTGGTGCCGTTGGCCGCCTGCGCCTCCGGCGAGGACGATTCCCCGGGAGTCGCCTCGAACGTGACCTTGCACGACGAGGACGGCATGCACGGCGCGGTGCTGGACGACCCCTACCGACTTCCCGGCGGCACGCTCACCGACACCGCGGGCGATCCCTTCGTTCTCCAAGACCGCCTCGGCGAGGCCGACCTCACGCTGGTCTTCTTCGGCTACACCCACTGTCCTGACATCTGCCAAGCGGTCATGGCCGACGTCGCGTCCGCCTTCACCCGGCTCGACGAGGACCGGGCCGAGCGGACCGCGATGTGGTTCGTCACCACCGACCCGACCCGTGACGATCCTGAGACCCTGCGGGCCTACCTCGACCGGTTCGACCCTTCCTTCGAAGGTCTCACCGGTCCGCTGGACGACATCGTCGCCGTCGCCGAGGGCGTGAAGGTGGCCATCGAGGACGGCCCCAAGCTGCCCTCCGGCGGCTACGAGATCACCCACGGCACCCATGTCGTCGGCGTCCGGTCTGACGGGTCGGTTCCCATCCTGTGGACCGAAGGCACCTCGGCCGCCAAGCTCGCCGAGGACATCGAAGCGGCCTTCGCGACCGGACTCACCGACCCCCAGGAAGGCTGATGATGACTCCGCTGTTCGTCCCGGGGTCCTCGATCCCCAGCCCTGACACGGGTGTGTGGTACCTCGGGCCGCTGCCGCTGCGGGCCTACGCCCTCGCCATCATCGCCGGCGTCGTGGTGGCGGTCTGGCTCGGCGAGCGCCGTTGGGTGGCGCGGGGCGGCAAGCCCGGCCAGGTCACCGACATCGCCATCTGGGCGGTGCCGTTCGGCATCGTCGGCGGCCGGCTCTACCACGTGATCACCGACTACGAGAAGTACTTCGGGGAGGACCGCAACCCCGTCACCGCGCTCTACGTCTGGCAGGGCGGACTCGGCATCTGGGGCGCGATCGCCCTCGGTGCTCTCGGTGCTTGGATCGGCGCGCGTCAGGCCGGTGTCAAGTTCCTGCCGCTCGCCGATGCCCTCGCGCCGGGCATCATCCTCGCCCAGGCGATCGGCCGCTGGGGCAACTACTTCAACCAGGAGCTCTTCGGCGCGCCCACCACGGTGCCATGGGCGCTGGAGATCGACCTCGCCCACCGCCCACCGGGCTACGAGGAGTTCGCGACCTTCCACCCCACGTTCCTCTACGAGAGCCTGTGGAACGTCGGCGTGGCCGTGTTGATCCTGTGGGCGGACCGGCGGTTCCGCATGGGGCACGGCCGGGTCTTCGCGCTCTACGTCGCGGCGTACTGCGTCGGGCGGGCGTGGATCGAGTACCTCCGCATCGACCCGGTGCAGGCCGACGACGTGCTGGGGCTCAGGCTCAACGTGTGGACCTCGATCGTGCTGTTCGCGGCGTCAGCGGCGTACATCTGGTGGTCCGCACGCAGGCACCCCGGCCGGGAGGCCACCGTCCTGCGGGAGCCTGCCTCCCCTTCGACTGCTGCATGAGCGAGCCGCCGGGGACCGCGCTTCCCTGAGGTACGATCTGCACTCTGCTTGGGCCAACGTCGTCCCGCGCGCCATGCACGAAGGGCACACCGACGCACTGGACCTCGTCCGGACGTCGGGTGCCGACGACGCGAAAGGGCCCGCCCATGCAGGCACTCCCGGCGCCCCAAGGCCTCTACGACGGCCTCCACGAGCACGACGCATGCGGCGTGGCCTTCGTGGCCACCCTCACCGGCCGGCCGAGCCACGACATCGTGGCCAAGGCCGTCCAGGCACTGCGCAACCTGGAGCACCGCGGCGCGGTCGGCGCCGAGCCGGACTCCGGTGACGGCGCCGGCATCCTGATCCAGGTCCCCGACCGTTTCCTGCGTGAAACCGTCCGGGAAGCCGGCTTCGAGCTGCCCGACCCGGGCGCGTACGCCGTCGGCACGGCCTTCCTGCCCGGTGACGCCGAGGCGGTCGCCGACGCCCAGGCTCGCATCGAGGGCATCGCCAAGGAGGAGGAGCTCGAGGTCCTGGGCTGGCGCGACGTCCCGGTCGTCCCCGCACTCCTTGGCGCGACCGCGCTCAGCGTGATGCCGACCTTCCGGCAGCTCTTCGTGCAGGCCCGCAACGGGGAGACCGGAATGGCCCTGGAGCGTCTCGCCTTCTGCCTGCGCAAACGCGCCCAGCACGAGACCGGCACCTACTTCCCGTCGCTGTCCTCACGCACGCTGGTCTACAAGGGCATGCTGACCACCGACCAGCTCGACCGGTTCTTCCCCGACCTGGTCGACGAACGCGTCGAGTCGGCCATCGGCGTCGTCCACTCCCGCTTCTCCACCAACACCTTCCCGAGCTGGCCCCTGGCCCACCCGTTCCGCTTCATCGCGCACAACGGCGAGATCAACACGGTGATGGGCAACCGCAACTGGATGCGGGCTCGCGAGGCCCTGCTGGCCAGCGAGGAGATCCCGGGCGACCTGGAGCGGCTCTTCCCGATCTGCGTGCCCGGCGCCAGCGACTCCGCGTCGTTCGACGAGGTCCTCGAGCTGCTCCACCTGGGCGGCCGGTCGCTGCCGCACGCGGTGCTGATGATGATCCCCGAGGCGTGGGAGAACCACAGCGGGATGGACGCCCGCCGGCGAGCCTTCTACGAGTTCCACTCCACGCTCATGGAGCCCTGGGACGGCCCGGCCTGCGTCGTCTTCACCGACGGCACCCAGGTCGGCGCGGTGCTCGACCGCAACGGCCTGCGCCCCAGCCGCTACTGGGTCACCGACGACGGCCTCGTCGTCCTGGCCTCGGAGGTCGGGGTGCTCGACCTCGACCCGGCCAGCGTCGTGCGCAAGGGCCGCCTCCAACCGGGCCGCATGTTCCTCGTCGACACCGAGGAGCACCGCATCGTCGAGGACGACGAGATCAAGGGCCGGCTCGCCGAGGAGCACCCCTACGAGGAGTGGCTGCACGCCGGTCTCATCCGCCTCGAGGACCTGCCCGACCGCGAGCACGTGGTGCACACGCACGCCTCGGTGACCCGGCGCCAACAGGTCTTCGGCTACACCGAGGAGGAGAAGCGCGTCATCCTCGCGCCGATGGCCAAGACCGGCTACGAGCCCATCGGCTCGATGGGCACCGACAGCCCGATCGCGGTCCTGTCCAGCCGGCCCCGGCTGCTCTTCGACTACTTCAGCCAGTTGTTCGCCCAGGTCACCAACCCGCCGCTCGACGCGATCCGCGAGGAGCTCGTGACCTCGCTCTACGGCTCGATCGGCCCCGAAGGCAACCTGCTGGAGCCCGGACCGGCCTCCTGTCGCCAGGTCGTGCTGCCGTTCCCCGTCATCGACAACGACGAGCTGGTCAAGATCCGGCACATCAACCGCGACGGCGACATGCCGGGGTTCATCACGCACGTCGCGCGCGGCACCTACGAGGTCACCGGCGGCGGAGCAGCCCTGGAGGCACGCCTGGACCAGATCTGCCAGGAGGCGTCCCGCGCGATCGCCGGCGGCGCCCGCATCATCGTCCTGTCCGACCGGCACTCCAACGCCGAGCTCGCGCCGATTCCCTCCCTGTTGCTGACCTCGACTGTGCACCACCACCTTGTCCGGGAGAAGACGCGCACTCAAGTGGGCCTCGTCGTCGAGGCGGGTGACGTGCGCGAGGTGCACCACGTCGCCCTGCTGATCGGGTACGGCGCGGCGGCGGTCAACCCCTACCTGGCGATGGAGTCCGTGGAGGACCTCGCCCGCGACGGCTACTTCGTCGACGTCGAGCCGGAGGTCGCCGTCCGCAACCTCGTGCGGGCGCTCGGCAAGGGCGTGCTCAAGGTCATGAGCAAGATGGGCGTCTCGACGGTCGCTTCCTACACCGGCGCGCAGATCTTCGAGGCGATCGGCCTCTCCGAGGAGCTCGTCGACCGCTACTTCACCGGCACCGTCAGCAAGCTCGGCGGCATCGGCCTGGACACCATCGCCGAGGAGGTCGCCCGGCGCCACGCGACGGCGTACCCGGTCGACGGGCTGCCCCCCGCCCACCGGTCGCTGGAAGTCGGTGGCGAGTACCAGTGGCGTCGCGAGGGCGAGCCGCACCTGTTCGAACCCGAGACGGTCTTCCGTCTCCAGCACGCGACGCGCGAGGGCCGCTACGACATCTTCAAGCAGTACACCGCGCGCGTCGACCAGCAGGCCGAGCGCCTGATGACGCTGCGCGGGCTCTTCGGCTTCCGGAGCGCCGAGGAGACCGGCCGTACGCCGATCCCGGTCGAGGAGGTGGAGCCGGTCTCCGAGATCGTGAAGCGGTTCTCCACCGGCGCGATGTCCTACGGCTCGATCAGCCAGGAGGCACACGAGACCCTGGCGATCGCGATGAACCGGCTCGGCGGCAAGTCCAACACCGGCGAGGGCGGAGAGGACCCCGAGCGGCTCTACGACCCCGAACGCCGCAGCGCCATCAAGCAGGTCGCGTCCGGCCGGTTCGGAGTGACCGCGGAATACCTCACCAACGCCGACGACATCCAGATCAAGATGGCGCAGGGCGCCAAGCCGGGGGAGGGCGGTCAGCTGCCGGGCCACAAGGTCTACCCCTGGGTGGCCAAGACCCGGCACAGCACGCCGGGGGTGGGGCTGATCTCGCCGCCGCCGCACCACGACATCTACTCCATCGAGGACCTCGCCCAGCTCATCCACGACCTGAAGAACGCCAACCCCGCGGCACGGGTGCACGTGAAGCTCGTCGCCGAGGTGGGGGTGGGCACCGTCGCGGCCGGTGTCTCCAAGGCCCACGCCGACGTGGTCCTCATCTCCGGCCACGACGGCGGGACCGGCGCCTCGCCGCTGACCTCGCTCAAGCACGCGGGGGGCCCGTGGGAGCTCGGCCTGGCCGAGACCCAGCAGACGCTGCTCCTCAACGGTCTCCGTGACCGGATCGTCGTGCAGTGCGACGGGCAGCTCAAGACCGGCCGCGACGTGGTGATCGCCGCGCTGCTCGGTGCCGAGGAGTTCGGCTTCGCCACCGCGCCGCTGGTGGTCTCGGGCTGCATCATGATGCGCGTGTGCCACCTGGACACGTGTCCGGTGGGCATCGCGACGCAGAACCCGACGCTGCGCGAGCGCTACAGCGGCAAGGCGGAGTACGTCGTCACGTTCTTCGAGTACATCGCGCAGGAGGTGCGCGAACTCCTCGCCCAGCTCGGCTTCCGCACTCTCGAGGAGGCAGTAGGCCGCGCGGAGACGCTCGAGGTCGACCGCGCCGTACGACACTGGAAGGCCGAAGGCCTCGACCTGGCTCCGGTCCTGCACGTCCCGGACCTGCCCGAGGACGCGCCGCGTCACTGCGTCGTCGAGCAGCAGCACGGCTTGGAGCTCGCCCTCGACCAGCAGCTGGTGGGCCTGTCCGGGGATGCTCTCGAGCGCGGTGAGCCTGTGCGGGCGCAGTTGCCCATCCGCAACGTCAACCGCACCGTCGGCACGATCCTCGGGCACGAGGTCACCAAGCGCCACGGCGGAGCGGGTCTCCCCGACGGCACGATCGACCTCACCTTCACCGGGTCCGCCGGCCAGTCCTTCGGAGCATTCGTCCCCCGCGGCATCACGCTGCGGCTGGAGGGCGACGCCAACGACTACGTCGGCAAGGGGCTCTCGGGCGGACGCATCGTGGTGAAACCCGACCCGGCGGCGACCTTCGACCCGGCCGAGCAGATCATCGCCGGCAACACGATCGCGTACGGCGCCACCGGAGGGGAGATCTTCCTGCGCGGGCAGGCCGGAGAGCGCTTCTGTGTGCGCAACTCCGGTGCGACCGCGGTCGTGGAGGGAGTCGGCGACCACGGCTGCGAGTACATGACCGGTGGTCGCGTGGTGGTGCTCGGTCCGACGGGCCGCAACTTCGCCGCCGGCATGTCGGGCGGCGTCGCGTTCGTGCTGGACCTCGACCCCGGGCGGGTCAACCAGGAGCTCGTCGAGCTCGGACCCGTAGGGGACACGGCGGCCGACGAGTTGCACGCCATCGTGCGCCGCCATCACGAGGAGACGGGTTCGACGGTCGCCGGGTCGCTGCTCGACGACTGGCCCGCGGCGCTGGCGCGGTTCACCGAAGTGATGCCCAGCGACTACAAGCGGGTCCTGGAGGCCCGGGCCGAGGCCCTCGAGGAGGGCTTGGACGAGGACGAGGCTGCGGCCCGCATCATGGAGGTGCTTCATGGCTGATCCCCGCGGTTTTCTCAAGCACGGCCGGGAGGTCGCCGAACGGCGTCCGGTCGGCGAGCGCGTGCGCGACTGGAACGAGGTCTACCCGGGAGGGCCGGGCCGGGCGCTGCTGCCGATCATCAACACCCAGGCCGGACGCTGCATGGACTGCGGCATCCCGTTCTGCCACCAGGGTTGTCCGCTTGGCAACCTGGTCCCCGAGTGGAACGACCTGGTGTGGCGCGACGACTGGTCGGGCGCGGTGGAGCGGCTGCACGCGACCAACAACTTCCCGGAGTTCACCGGTCGCCTGTGCCCGGCGCCGTGTGAGACCGCGTGCGTGCTCGGCATCAACCAGGACCCGGTGACGATCAAGAACGTCGAGGTCGCGATCGCCGACCGTGGCTGGGAGGCCGGCATGGTCCGACCGCAGCCTCCGGAGTGGCTGACCGGCAAGACGGTGGCGGTGGTGGGCTCCGGCCCCGCGGGTTTGGCCGCCGCCCAGCAGCTGACCAGGGCCGGCCACACGGTCGCGGTCTACGAACGCGACGACAAGCCCGGTGGCCTCCTGCGCTACGGCATCCCCGAGTTCAAGATGGAGAAGTCGGTGCTGAGCCGCCGGCTCGACCAGATGCGTCGGGAAGGCACCGTCTTCCGGACCGGCGTCGAGGTGGGTGTGAAGCCGACCGGCGACCAGCTCGTGGACCGGTTCGACGCGGTCGTGCTCGCGATCGGCTCGACCACGCCTCGCGACCTTCCCGTCCCAGGCCGCGAGCTGGAGGGCATCCACCAGGCCATGGAGTTCCTGCCGCAGGCCAACCGCGTCGCCGTCGGCGAGGTCGTGGAAGGCCAGATCACCGCCGACGGCAAGCACGTGGTCATCATCGGCGGCGGTGACACCGGCGCCGACTGCCTGGGCACCGCGCTGCGCCAGGGCGCACGGTCGGTGACCCAGCTGGAGATCATGCCGCGGCCAGGCGACGACCGTCCCGCGCAGCAGCCCTGGCCGACGTACCCGATGGTCTACCGGGTCGCGTCCGCACACGAGGAGGGAGGCGAGCGCGTCTACTCGGTCTCCACCCGGGAGTTCCTCGCCGACGAGCAAGGCCGGGTGCGCGCGCTCCGGCTCGTCGAGGTTGACGGGTCCTTCCAGGAGATTCCTGGCACCGAGCACGAGATCCCCGCCGACCTGGTCCTGTTGGCGATGGGCTTCGTCGGCCCCGAGCATGAAGGTCTCCTCGAGCAGCTCGGAGTCGAGCTGGACGAGCGCGGCAACGTCCGTCGTGACGGCGACTACGCGACCTCCGTTCCGGGGGTGTTCGTGGCCGGCGACGCCGGACGCGGCCAGTCGCTGATCGTGTGGGCGATCGCCGAGGGCAGGGCCGCCGCGGCGGCGGTCGACCGGCACCTCACCGGCGGCACCACGCTGCCGGTGCCGATCCCACCCACCGAGCGTCCGCTGGCGGTCTGAGTCAGGGCGTCTCCGGGAGGTCCCCAGTTCACGGGCCCTGGATAGGGTCGCCAGGTGCGAAGAGCCAAGATCGTCTGCACCCTCGGGCCTGCCACCTCTACCCGCGCCGACATCCAGCGTCTGGTCGAGGCCGGGATGGACGTCGCACGGCTCAACCTGAGCCACGGCAGCCACGCCGACCACGAGGCGGTCTACCGCTACGTGCGCGAGGCTTCCGACGACACCGGTCGCGGGGTCGGCGTACTCGCCGATCTCCAGGGGCCGAAGATCCGGCTCGGCCGCGTCCAGGACGGCCCGGTCCAGTTGCAGAAGGGCCAGCGGTTCACGATCACGACCCGTGAGGTCCCCGGTGACGCCGAGGTGGTCTCCACGTCGTACGCCGGTCTGCCGGGCGACGTAGCGCCAGGCGACCCTGTTCTCGTCGACGACGGCCGGGTGCGCCTGCGCGTGCTTGCTGTCGAGGACGGCACCGACGTCGTGACCGAGGTGCGCGTGGCGGGAGCGATCAGCGACCACAAGGGGATCAACCTCCCCGGCGTGCCCGTGGCGGTGCCCGCCATGACCGAAAAGGACCGCGACGACCTGCGCTGGGCGCTACGACTGGGCGTGGACATGGTGGCCCTGTCCTTTGTCCGCTCGGGAGAGGACGCCGCCGAGGTGCGCGCGGTGATGGACGAAGTGGGATGCCACGTCCCGGTCATCGCCAAGATCGAGAAGCCACAAGCGGTGCAGAACCTCGAAGCGGTGATCAAGGCGTTCGACGCCTTCATGGTGGCGCGCGGCGACCTGGGGGTGGAGCTTCCTCTCGAAGATGTGCCCTTCTTGCAGAAGCGCGTGATCGAGGTGGCCAGGAGCAATGCCAAACCGGTGATCGTGGCGACGCAGATGCTGGAGTCGATGATCTCCAGCCCCAGGCCGACTCGGGCCGAGGCGTCCGACGTCGCCAACGCGGTCCTCGACGGCGCCGACGCGGTGATGCTGTCGGGAGAGACGAGCATCGGCAGGTACCCCATCGAGACCGTGCAGACGATGGCACGGATCGTGGACTCCACCGAGTCCCACGGCCTGGCCCGGATGGCGGAGATCGACTGGCAGCCGCGGACCCGCGGCGGCATCATCGCCAAGGCGGCGGCCGAGGTGGGGGAGCGCGTCGGCGCGAAGTACCTCGTCGCGTTCACCCAGAGCGGCGACTCGGCCCGCCGGATGGCGCGTCTGCGCAGCCGCATCCCGGTGCTCGCCTTCACCCCGGTGCCCGCGGTGCGCTCGCAGCTCGCGCTGTCGTGGGGGGTGGAGACCTTCGTGGGCTACGCCGTCACCCACACCGACGAGATGGTGCGGCAGGTCGACGAGGAGCTGTTGAAGATCGGGCGGGTCTGCGAAGGGGACCTCGTCGTGATCATTGCCGGCAGCCCGCCGGGCATCCCCGGCTCGACCAACGCCCTGCGCATCCATCGGATGGGCGACGCCATCAACGGGGTCGCCCCCGCCTACAACCGCGACCCATCCTGACTGGACCCTCGATCACCCCTTCAGGCCGACCAGTTCGTCGAGCCTTGCCACTGCCTCCCGGCGCGACACCGAGATGGTCCACCGGTTCGACCGGCGCCACGCGACTTCGGCGAGGTCGAGCGCGTCGGTGCACCACCCGAGGATCTGCTCCGACCTGTTCACGAACTGCCAACGCGGGTACTCGTAGCGCTTCATCTTTCCCGCCACCTGTCGCGTTGCCCAATTGCGGACTCGGCAGCCGTCGGAGTGGAAGAGACCGCGCAGGAAGTCGCCTGGATGCGCGGTCACAATCTCCCACTGCCAGTCCTCCATCGGCAGCACCCGCTCGTGCTTGCGCCCTGGGCCGTGCTGCGGGAACAGACACGGCCAATGCATCCACGCGACGCTGGTGACGACGCAGCCTGGCAGAGAGCGGATATGAGGACGGCCGCCCGGCTTCACGCGCGCCATCAAAGCCGCAATGCGTGCATTCGCCTCGACGTACTTCACGTCGTTGTAGATATGCAGCGTGACGTTGTCCCGAGGCCCGCCCTCGATCCACCCGTCGCCGAGGTACCAACCGAGCAGCTCTGCATAGGCTTCCGCGTCAAGCATCGAGGTGGTGCAACGTGGACACGGAACACAAGTGTGCACTTGTCCGCGGGGTCTGCCGCGGCGCTGGTACTCGCGACGCCACCGACGGATCGTCTTAACCGCCACCCCGTGGAGCGTAGCGTTGACTTTGTCCGGCAGCCCGACGTCTGACCAGCGCAGCGCACTGTCGACCGTCTCTTGAGGTCGCTGGTGCACCATGCTGCAAACGTTGTCAGGCGGCGCCGACAAGATCGGTGGTGCTGGTGCCGGGTGTGGGACTCGAACCCACACGCCCTTTCGGGCAGCGGTGTTTGAGACCGCCGCGTATACCGTTCCGCCAACCCGGCTTCGTAATGTGCAAACCGTAGCCGATGGAGACCGTCGCGGCTGCACTCGGCGGGGGCGGTAACGTGCTGCCGTGAGCGCTCCTGATGCAACCCCCGCGTCCACGACCACCCGCCGCCGCGTGGTGATCGCCGAGGACGAGGCACTGATCCGGATGGACCTCGCGGAGATGCTCGCCGAAGAGGGCTACGAGGTCGTCGGCCAGGCCGCCGACGGAGAAGCCGCCGTCGCGCTGGCGGAGCAGCATCGGCCAGACCTCGTGGTGCTGGACGTCAAGATGCCCAAGCTCGACGGCATCACGGCCGCGCAACGGATCGCCGAACAGCGCATCGCGCCGATCGTCATGCTGACCGCCTTCAGCCAGCGCGAGGTCGTCGAGCGTGCGCGCGATGCCGGCGCCATGGCGTACGTCGTGAAGCCCTTCGGCAAGAACGACATCGTGCCTGCCATCGAGATGGCGGTGAGCCGCTTCGCGGAGCTGCAACAGCTCGAGGCGGAGGTTGCCGACCTGACCGAGCGCCTCGAGACGCGCAAGGTGGTCGACCGCGCCAAGGGCATCCTGCAGGCGCAGCTGGGGATCAGCGAACCGGACGCGTTCCGATGGATTCAGAAGACCGCCATGGACCTGCGGCTGTCCATGCGAGGCGTCGCGGAGGGTGTAGTCACCCATGGTCCCGATCTGGCCGCCAGGGGGCCCGAAGTGACAG
>JBHWSH010000296.1:0-9788 GCA_043427135.1 Marmoricola sp.
TTTGTCCGTGGCGCGCATGGCCCCCGACGCGATCGTGTTCGCGCTCGCCAACCCGACTCCCGAGGTCCACCCCGACGTCGCCCGCAAGTACGCGCGCATCGTGGCCACGGGCCGGTCGGACTTCCCGAACCAGATCAACAACGTGCTCGCCTTCCCGGGGATCTTCCGCGGGGCGCTCGACGCCGGGGGCGTGCAGATCTCCGAGGAGATGAAGCTCGCCGCCGCGCGCGCGATCGCCGATCTCGTCGAGGAGCCGAAGCCGGACCTCATCATCCCGCCGGTCTTCCAGGAGGGTGTGGCCGAGGCGGTCGCCGCCGCGGTCGCAGCGCACGCCGACTGAGGACCCCAGTCGTGCTGGTCGAGGTGCGAGGAGCTCTGCGACGATCCGGCAAGGTGGTCGAGGTGCGAGGAGCTCTGCGACGATCCGGCAAGGTGGTCGAGGTGCGAGGAGCTCTGCGACGAGCCTCGAGACCCCTCGAGACCCGCGTCAGATCGAGTACTCGACCCCGTGGGTCCCCTCGATCATCCCGGCGCCGACCGTGCCGCCGGTGGCGGGGTCGATGAGGATGAAGGAGCCGGTGACTCGCTGCTCGCGGTAGGGGTCGACGGCGATCGGCTGAGAGAGCCGCAGCGAGACCGTTCCGATCTCGTTGAGCCCGAGCTCCTCGGCGCCGCCGTCGCGCTCCAGGGTGTTGATGTCGACCTTGGCGTTGACGCCGTCGACGATCGCGCGCACGGTGCGGGTGGTGTGCTTGAGCAGCAGCTTCTGCCGGGAGTGCAAGGCACCCGTGGCCATCCAGCACACGGTCGAGGTGAGCTCGCGAGTCACCTCGGGCGGGTGCTCCACGTCGGCAATGAGGTCGCCGCGGGAGACGTCGATGTCGTCGGTGAGCCGCAGGACGACGGACTGCGAGGTCGTCGCGCGCTCGTGCTCCTGCCCGAGGGTGTCGATGCCGGCGATCGTGCTGCGCATGCCGCTCGGCAGGACGATGACCTCCTGCCCGACCTCGAGTGTGCCGCCCTCGACCCGGCCGGCGTAGCCGCGGTAGTCGCGGTGCTCGCCGGCCTGCGGCCGGATGACGTACTGGACGGGGAAGCGCACCCCGGCGGACCCCCCTTCGCGCCCGCGGGCGCTGGCGACGGTCTCGAGGTGGGCGAGCAGGCTGCCGCCCTCGAACCACGGGGTCTCCTCGCTGGGCTCGACGACGTTGTCGCCGACGAGGGCGCTGATGGGGAAGGCGGTGACCTCCTCGACGCCGAGGCGGTCGGTGAAGTCGCGGAAGTCCTTCTCGATCGTCTCGAAGACGCCCTGGTCGTAGCCGACGAGGTCCATCTTGTTGACGACGAGGCTGACGTGGGGCACCTGGAGCAGGGAGAGGAGCACGGTGTGCCGGCGGGACTGCTCGGTCAGGCCGTGGCGGGCGTCGACGAGCACGAGCCCGAGGTCGGCGGTGGAGGCGCCGGTGACCATGTTGCGCGTGTACTGCGCGTGGCCGGGGGTGTCGGCGAGGATGAACTTGCGCCGTGGCGTCGCGAAGTAGCGGTAGGCGACGTCGATGGTGATGCCCTGCTCGCGCTCGCTGCGCAGACCGTCGGTGAGCAGCGCAAGGTCGGTGTGGTCGTGGCCCTTGGCCTTGCTCGTCGCCTCGACGGCCTCGAGCTGGTCCTCGAAGATCGCCTTGGAGTCGAGCAGCAGCCGCCCGATGAGGGTCGACTTGCCGTCGTCGACGGACCCAGCCGTCGCCACCCGCAAAAGGCCTTGATCGTCGAGGTGCGAGGACGCGTGATCGTCGAGGTGCGACGAGCTCTGCGAGGAGCCTCGAGACGAACCGACAGACGCGATACCGGTACCCATCAGAAGTACCCCTCCTTCTTGCGGTCCTCCATGGCGGCCTCGCTGAAGCGGTCGTCGCCACGGGTGGCGCCGCGCTCGGTGAGGCGGGCGACGGAGATCTCGTCGATGATCTGCTCGACCGTGGCGGCGTCGGACTCGACGCACCCGGTGAGGGTGAGGTCGCCGACGGTGCGGAAGCGCACCTGCCGCTCGGTCACCTCCTCGCCGGGACGAAGGGGGTTGTGCTCGCTCTCGGAGAGGAGCATCCCGTCGCGCTCGAAGACCCGGCGGCGGTGGGAGTAGTAGATCTCGGGGATGTCGAGCTGCTCGCGGGCGATGTACTGCCAGATGTCGAGCTCGGTCCAGTTGCTCAGCGGGAAGACCCGCATGTGTTCGCCCTGGTGGATCCGACCGTTGTAGAGCGACCACAGCTCGGGGCGCTGGTTCTTCGGGTCCCACTGGCCGAAGTCGTCGCGGTGGGAGTAGATGCGCTCCTTGGCGCGGGCCTTCTCCTCGTCGCGTCGGCCGCCGCCGAAGGCTGCGGTGTATCCGCGCTCCTCGATGGCGTGGAGCAGCGTGCCGATCTGGAGGCGGTTGCGCGAGGTCTTGCCGTCGTCGACGACGATGCCGTTGGCGATGGCCTGCTCGACGGAGGCGACGTGCAGCTCGATGCCGAGCCGCTCGACCCAGCGGTCACGGGTGGCGAGCACCTCGGGGAAGTCGAAGCCGGTGTCGACCTGGAGCAGCCCGAAGGGGATCCGGGCGGGGGCGAAGGCGCGCTCGGCCAGGCGGAGCATGACGATGGAGTCCTTGCCGCCGCTGAACATCAGGACGGGTCGCTCGAGATCGGCGGCGACCTCGCGGATGATGTGGATCGACTCGCTCTCGAGCACGTCGAGGTGCGTCAGGGCAGCCTGTGGGGCAGCAGTGGGCACGAGGGAACCTCTCTTCGGACGGGACCCTCGGAGCATAACTCTCTGTTATGGGTGACCAAACTCGTGTTCAGGTGTTGGATGGGAAGTTTGGTTCTGGGTCGTGGGATGAGGTCGTGGCCGGTGGTCAGTCGGTCGACCGCGGGCTCAGGTGAACCGCACTGGATTGGTTGGAGTCTCCATCGTTTGGAAACGAGGATGTACTCATGCCGAAGGACACCACCCCGGGGAAGCCGACCACGCGTCGCTACAGCCCCGACGAGAAGGCCGCTGCGGTGCGGATGGTCAGGACTCTGCGCGCAGAGCTAGGCACAGAGCACGGCACGGTCCAGCGCGTCGCCCAGCAGTTGGGGTACGGCACCGAGTCGGTGCGGTCCTGGGTCCGTCAAGCTGATATCGACGAGGGCCACGTCGCGGGCATCAGTACCAGTGACGCGGCGAAGATGAAGGCTCTGGAGCAGGAGAACCGTGAGCTCAAGCGCGCCAACGAAATCTTGAAGAGGGCCGCCAGTTTCTTCGGGGCGGAGCTCGACCGCCAGCACAAGAAGTAGCCGCGTTCATCGACGCCAACCGCGACGACGTCGTCGCGGGTCGGCGGCTGGGGGGTCGAGCTCATCTGCAGCGTGCTGCAGGTGGCCCCCAGCAGCTACTACCAGGTCAAGAGCCGGCAGCCATCGGCCCGTGCCCGACGTGACGCGGTGATGGGCCCGGTGGTGCGGCAGCTGTGGGAAGCCAACTACCGGGTCTACGGGGCACGGAAGATCTGGAAGGCCGCGCGACGCTCTGTCACGACATCGGCCGCGACCAGGTCGCCCGGCTGATGCGCGCCGAGGGTATCGAGGGCGTGCGGCGCACCAAGCGGGTGCGCACCACCACGCCAGACCCGGGCATGCCGCGGCACCCGGACCTGGTGGGCCGCGACTTCACCGCCACCGCGCCGAACCAGTTGTGGGTCACAGATCTGACCTTCGTGCCGACCTGGGCCGGCGTCGCCTACGTCTGCTTCATCATCGACGCCTACTCCCGCACGATCGTCGGGTGGCGAGTCGCCTCGCACATGAGGACCACGATGGTCCTCGACGCCATCGAGATGGCCAGGTGGTCACGCGGCACCCAGCTCGACGGGCTGCGGTGTCACAGCGACGCGGGCAGCCAAGGCGGATTCAACTGGTCGTCGCAACACCTCGTCGTGGAGGTGTTCAGTGGTTCGTCGTCAGCAGGCAGCAGATCGGGCGGTTCGTCCGAAGTTGAGGTCGCCTGGTCATCCGAGGTTCCAGCGGCATGTCGAGGTGGCGTTCTGGGAGCAGATCGCTGCGGGGTTGCTGCCCGAAGAGGCCGCCGGTGTGGCCGGCGTGGCGCCAGCGGTGGGCGCTCGGTGGTTCCGCAACGCTGGCGGGATGCCACCGTTCGATCTGACGTTGACGCCCACGGGCAGGTACCGCTCCTTCGTCGAGCGTGAGGAGATCGCGCTGCTTCGCGCGCAGGGCGAGGGAGTGCGTCAGATCGCCCGCCGTATCGGTCGTGATCCCGGGACGGTGTCGCGGGAGCTGCGCCGCAACGCCGCGACCCGCAGCGGGAAGCTTGAGTACCGGGCGTCGGTGGCGCAGTGGAAGGCTGACATGGCCGCCAAACGACCCAAGATCACCAAGCTCGTGGCCAACCCGCGGCTGCACGAGTACGTGCAGGAGCGCCTGGCCGGGCAGATCAGCAGGCCCGACGGCACGGTCATCCCCGGACCACAGCCGCCGCGGTTCACGGGGCGGAACAAGCCGCACCGCAAGGACAGGCCGTGGTCGCTGGCGTGGAGCCCGGAGCAGATCGCCAACCGGATCAAGCTGGCTCTTCCGAGTTCCGGTGGGGGTGAGGGGCGCGCCGGTGTCGTGATGCCCGGGTGAGAGGGGTCGAGGCCTCCAAGATCGGGAGCGACCAAGCACCCTGTCCGGAAGGCCTCGACGTTGTCTGAGCCTACGGCGCACATCGCTGCGCGCTGCCGTGACCACACCGACTACTGCTCGCGTTGCGACCTGCTCGTCGGGCTCGGCGAGCTGCACGTGATCGCCGTCGAGTTCGACCACGACATCGGGCTGCTCACGGTGCGGGTCGAGTCGCCCAGGACCCCGATGGGTTGCCCGACGTGCGGTGTCATTGCGGGCAGCCACGGCCGCCGTGACGTGGTGCTGGTCGATGCGCCGTGCTTCGACCGGCCGGTCCGGCTGATCTGGCGCAAGCGGACCTGGCGCTGCGTCGAGCCGTCGTGTCCGACGAAGGTCTTCACCGAGCAGGACGAGCAGGTCGCCCGGCCTCGGGCTCTGTTGACGACGCGGGCGTGCTGGTGGGCGATCAACCAGATCCGCCGCGAGCACACCTCGATCAGCGGGATCGCCCGACAGCTCGGGACGACGTGGAACACCGTGTGGTCCTCGATCCGACCGCTGCTGCAGGAGATGGCCGACGACAACTCCAGGTTCGCCGGCGTGAAGCGCCTCGGGGTCGATGAGCATGTGTGGCACCACGTCAGCGAGTTCCCGATCGAAGATGGTGGCCGTGGGCCCAAGCAGCTGACCGGGATGGTCGACCTCACTCCCGATGAGTACGGCAACCCTAGGGCGCGGCTGCTGGACCTGGTGCCCGGCCGGTCCGGGAAGGCCTACAGCGACTGGCTCAAAGAGCGTGGCGAGGACTTCCGCGACGGTGTCGAGGTCGCCACCCTCGACCCGTTCCACGGCTACAAGAACGCCATCGACGACCAGCTCGAGGACGCGGTCGCCGTGCTCGACGCCTTCCATGTGGTCAAGCTCGGCACCCAGGCCGTCGACGAAGTGAGGCGCCGGGTCCAGCAGGAGCTCCACGGCCACCGCGGCCGCAAGAACGACCCGCTCTACGGCATCAGGATGATCCTGCGCTGCGGCCAGGAGAAGCTCACCGACCGCCAGCGCGCACGCCTCGACAAGGCGATCGCGGTCGACGAACGTCACGACGAGGTGCTCGTCGCCTGGCTGTGTGCCCAACAGCTCCGGTCGGCCTACAAGGCCACGAGCCCGGTCGAAGGCCGGCGGATCGCCGAGAAGGTCCTCGCCAGCCTGCCGACCTGCCCGATCCCGGAGATCCGACGGCTCGGGAAGACCCTCAAGCAGTGGCGGGAAGCGTTCCTGGCCTACTTCGACACCGGCCGCGCCAACAACGGCGGCACCGAAGCGATCTGTGAGTGTCTACCTGGCTGGTCCGGGACCGGCTGGTCAGGATGGTTCCGGTCGCGCTGAACAGCGTGTGACTCTCGAAGCAATTGGCCCGCTTCGGCGGTGCTCTTCCGTTGAGTTGTCCACGCTGGGAAGCGCGGCCGGCACCGTCCGGCCCACCTCGGTGACCTGATCAGGAGACTGTCCGACCCCATCTAGATTCACGGGGTCGTGGCCCATCACAGATATGCCCCGACGTGACCTCTACCCGGGCCGGTGCCGGCCGCTTGGCGACCGAGACATCACATCCCCGTCACGAGGAAGGAACGTCGATCACCATGTCGATCGTCGCGCACACCCGCCCATTCGTCATCGGCGTAGACGCCCACGCCCGAACCCATGCACTCGCCGTGCTGGCCTGCCCGACCGGAGAGGTCCTCGATGAGGCACAGTTCCCAGCGACGACTGCCGGCCTTGCCCGTGCCGTCGCCTGGGTCGCACGCCGCACCGGCGCGGACCTCGACGCGCTCTGGGTCATCGAGGGCGTCGGCACCTACGGCGCCCGCCTGGCGCGTGCAGCTGCCGATGCTGGGTACGCCGTGGCCGAGGCACCACGGATGAACGCTCGCGCCAACCGCGGCGTGGGCAAGTCCGACCCCCTGGACGCTCGCCGGATCGCTCAAGCAGCCCTCCCGCTCGACCACACCCAGCTGCGTCTGCCGCGCACCGACGAGGGAGCCCGGGCCGCCCTGCGGATCCTGATCGCCTCCCGCGACCACATCACCAACGAGCGCACCGCCGCGATCAACGCCCTGATCGCGCTGCTGCGGGTCGTCGACCTGGGGATCGATGCCCGAGGCACCCTCAACACCGGCCGGATCAGCGAGATCGCCGCGTGGCGCGCCCGCGCCGAGGAGCTCTCCATCGGCATCGCCCGCGCCGAGGCCGTCCGCCTCGCCAAGCGTGTCCGCACAGCCGACAGGGAGCTGGGCGACCTCACCCGCCAGATGACCGCCCTGTTGAACGAGAGCCCCGCCGCGGGCCTGCTGGACCAGCCGGGCATCGGACCCGTCACCGCCGCGATCGCCTACGCTGCGTGGTCGCACCCCGGCCGGATCCGCTCCGAAGCCGCCTTCGCCAGCCTGGCCGGCGTCAACCCCATCCCGGCCTCATCCGGCAACACCGTTCGACACCGCATCAACCGCGGCGGCGACCGACGCCTCAACCGCGCCCTGCACATGGCCGTCGTCACCCGCATGCGCATGGACCCCGAGACCCGCGCCTACGTCGACAAGCGCACCGCGCAGGGGCGCACCCCGCGCGAGATCCGCCGCTCGCTCAAGCGCTACCTCGCCCGTCAGATCTACAGGCAACTCAACGCCACGATCACACCTGCGGCGGCTGCTTGACATACATAGGAGATTCAACGGCCTGATCGAGCTCCACCGCCGCATCGCCCGAGGCTTCCGCAACCGCGAGCACTACCGGCTACGCATGCTGCTCATCGGCGGCGGGCTCACTCACCCCCACCTCAGGTAGGAAGAGCCATCAAGCTCGACTTCCCCGATGATGAGTCCATGCGCATCAGCCACGAGGCGATCTATCAGTGGCTGTACATCCAGGGTCGTGGCGCGCTCAAGCGCGAGCTCGTGTGGTGCCTGCGCACCGGTCGGGCGCTGCGCGCGCCACGGGAGCGGTCACGACGCAAGACGTGGGCGCACTTCAACACGTTCATCAGCCTCGACCTGCGAGACAACGTGTGCACCCTCACCAACTACGGAACCGGAAACTCGTTCCAGGGTGTCCTCAAGAACCTCGTGGACAATGGCGTTATGAGCCGGATCACCGACCTCAATGTCAACACGCGGGACTCCGGCGCCCGACAGGGGTCAGGGTCCCCGGAAGGCGTCGTCACCGCGGACCCCGGGGTGCGCTACGTCGACACCTTGGTCACGAACGGCGCGCTGGAATGGACGAAGATGTCCGGCTCCGGCAACACGGGCTGGAAGGTCACCAAGGGCGACACCGGATGGCGGCTGGTCGTCGCCGCCGGGGCGTTCGCTGGCCGCACCACGTCACAGGTCAAGGTCCGTCGCATCAATGACGAGGTGGAGGTGCAGCTCTACGAGGCTGCATCCGGCGGCGTGGCCGGGACGCATACCCTGTACGACTTCGGAAGCACCACGCAGGGCTTCCGGGCCGGCACGGTCGGTGGCCCATCCATGTGCATCACGAACGCGGGCGCTCCCCTCGCGGGGTCGGTCCTCTACGTGTCTGGGTGGCTGGTAGTCCTCAAGGCAGCTACGACAGACGTCCACCGGGCACTCTCGCGTTACAGCACCGCGGACGCCTGGCCTGCCGTGCTGCCTGGGACCGCTACGACTGGGTGAGTCTCTGCGACTTCCGAGGGGTCGGTGCCGGTCGACGGCGAGGCGTAATCTCGTCGTCGGCCGGCTGTTGCTTGTGCAGCGAGCAGGCCAACAGCGTGAGCAGAAGCCACAGGGCCGTCGCGCCTCGGTTGGCTGTCAACGCCGGCAGTCCCATGCTCGCGCCGGCCGCGACCAGGACGAGGCCCACCATGAACGTGCGCTCACTCGACCGCGGCCCTCGCCAAGCCGATAGCCACCACAGCCACAACGTGAGCGCATAGCAGGCCACGCCGACCACCCCAGCCAGCACGAGAGCCTCGACGAACCCGTTGTCATAGGGGGCGGCGAGCCCTCGAGCACCCATGCCCACCAGGGGTGACGTCTCCATGACGGAGTCCACCAGCGGTTCGAGTGAGGACGACTCCCCGAACCGGGACGCGGTGGCCGCCGAGATGAACGACTCCCCCCGCTTCGGGAGGATCTGGGAGAGTTGCGCTGCGCCCCTCCATGCCGGCAGCCACCCCGCTTGCAGGACCACGTAAGCACCGCCCAGGGCCGCGAGCGCGGCGTAGAGGCGGACGCCACGCCCCTTCTTCAACGCGATCAACTGCCACAGCACGATCGGCAGGCCCACGAGCAGGAAGACCTTGCTGACGGTCATCATTCCGCCGTACCCCAGCACCAACAGGACCACGAACATCCGCAGGGCGCGAGTGTCGGCCCACAGGTAGATGGCCGCCAGCATGGCCGAGCTGTAGAGCAATCCGGCTTCGGCGGGCTGGTTGATGAGGCCACTGAATCGGCCGTTGGTCGCGGCATTCTCTGCTGTGGTCGCCACCCCCGCTTGCGTCGCCCCCCACCACTGGCTCCAGTCGGCCACTTCCTGCGACTGCATGAGCGCGGCGACGGTGTTGAGGAGCATCATCGCGACGAGCCACCACGCCACGGTTCTGATGATCGTGGGCGGGTCGGACTCGTCGAACAGCGCACAGGCGATCGTGATGACCGCGAGAGGCAATAGAAGGTTGTCGAGGCTCGCCCACAGTTGCCCGAACTCGAACGACGTGGGGTTGTACGGCGGGACCAGCCCCCCGAAGGCTGCCACGACGACGTAGACGCACCAGACTGCTGCGATCCGCCCCACGGTCCGCGGGATCGTTGCCCGCCCCCAGGTCGAGAGGAGCGCGAACGGGGCGATGATGTAGACGAGCGCCTGCTCGGTCCTGACGCCGGGTGCGACGTAGGGGCCGAACGCCGCGATCATCAGCGCCGCCGCAAGCAGACGGTTGCCGCGCATTCCCCACCCCCTGCCGCTGCTTCCGAGTTACGCCTCGTGCACCCTATCTGCTCGACGGCACAGCGACGCACGACCCCAAGCCCCCGGCTGCCCTCATGGCGGTCGGGGGCTTTCACACGTCACCCCCGAGACGCTGATCAGCGAACGTCCCGCCGAGGCCGCCGACCGGGCCGTGCCTGG
>JBHWSH010000297.1:0-14610 GCA_043427135.1 Marmoricola sp.
GCCTGCCCTTGGTGTCGGTGACCTCGTAGGTGCGGCCGGACTCGGAGCGGGGGAACTGCCCGCCGATGGCGAGCTTGTAGGTCTTGCGGACGTCCAGTCGGCTCATCGCAGGTACCCCTCCAGGCCGTGGCGGCCGCCTTCTCGGCCGTAGCCGGACTCCTTGTAGCCGCCGAACGGCGAGGTCGGGTCGAACTTGTTGAAGGTGTTGGCCCACACCACCCCGGCCCGCAGCCGCTCCGCCATCCAGAGGATCCGCGAGCCCTTGTCGGACCAGACACCCGCGGAGAGGCCGTACGGCGAGTTGTTGGCCTTCTCGACGGCCTCGGCCGGGGTGCGGAAGGTCAACACGGACAGCACCGGGCCGAAGATCTCCTCGCGCGCGATGCGGTGCGCCTGGGTGACGCCGGTGAAGATCGTCGGAGGGAACCAGTAGCCCCGGTCGGGCAGGTCACAAGGCGCAGACCAGCGGCCGGCACCCTCGGTCTCCCCGACCTCGGAGAGCTCCCGGATCTTGGCCAGCTGCTCGGCGGAGTTGATCGCGCCCACGTCGGTGTTCTTGTCCAGCGGGTCACCCACCCGCAGCGTCCGCATGCGCCGCTTGAGTCGGTCGAGGACCTCTTCGGCCACGGACTCCTGGACCAGCAGTCGAGACCCGGCGCAGCAGACGTGACCCTGGTTGAAGAAGATGCCGTTGACGATGCCCTCGATGGCCTGGTCGATGGGCGCGTCGTCGAAGACGATGTTGGCGGCCTTGCCGCCGAGCTCGAGGGTCACGCGCTTGGAGGTGCCGGCCACCGCCTTGGCGATCTCGCGGCCCACGTCGGTCGATCCGGTGAAGGCGACCTTGTCGACGTCGCCGTGAGCCACCAGCGCGCGACCGGTCTCGCCGGCACCGGTGACGATGTTGACGACACCGGGAGGGAGGTCGGCCTGCTGGCAGATCTCGGCGAACAACAGCGCGGTCAGGGGGGTGGTCTCGGCGGGCTTGAGCACCACGGTGTTGCCGCAGGCGAGAGCCGGGGCGATCTTCCAGGCCAGCATCAGCAACGGAAAGTTCCACGGGATGACCTGGCCGGCGACGCCGAGCGGCTGCGGGGCGGTGTCACGGCCCGGGAACGCGTAGCCGAGCTTGTCGGCCCAGCCGGCGTAGTAGAAGAAGTGGGCGGCGGCCAGCGGCACGTCGACGTCGCGGGACTCGCGGATCGGCTTGCCGTTGTCGAGGGACTCCAGAACGGCGAGCTCGCGCGAGCGCTCCTGGAGGATGCGGGCGATGCGGAAGAGGTACTTGCCGCGCTCGCGGCCGCTCATCCGCGACCACGTCTTGTCGTAGGCGCGGCGGGCAGCGGCCACGGCTCGGTCCACGTCGGCCGAGTCGGCCTCACCGATCTCGGCGAGGACCTCCTCGGTGGCCGGGGAGATCGACTTGAACGGGTCGCCGGAGGCCTCGACGAACTCGCCGCCGATGAAGAGGCCGTACGACGGTCGCAGGTCGAGCACCGCGCGGGACTCGGGGGCCGGGGAGTAGTCGAAGATGGGCATGACCTCAGTCCAGGGTGAAGTAGTCGGGGCCGGAGTAGCGACCGGTGCGCATCTTGGTGCGCTGCATGAGCAGGTCGTTGAGCAGCGTGGAGGCGCCGAACCGGAACCAGTCGGGGTCCAGCCAGTCCTCACCGGCCACCTCGTTGACCATGACGAGGAACTTGATCGCGTCCTTGGCGGTGCGGATGCCGCCTGCCGGCTTGACGCCGATCATCTGGCCGGTGGCCGCTCGATAGTCACGCACTGCCTCCAGCATCACCAAGGTGACCGGCGGCGTCGCAGCCGGTTGGACCTTGCCGGTGGAGGTCTTGATGAAGTGCGCGCCGGCCATCATCGCGAGCCACGACGCGCGGCGTACGTTGTCGTAGGTCTGCAGCTCGCCGGTCTCGAAGATGACCTTGAGGTGCGCGGTGGTGCCGTCGGGTCGCCGGCACGCCTCCCGGACCGCGGCGATCTCCTCGAAGACCTGCAGGTAGCGCCCCGAGAGGAACGCGCCCCGGTCGATGACCATGTCGATCTCGTCGGCGCCGGCCTCGACCGCGTCGCGGGTGTCGGCGAGCTTGATGTCGAGGGCAGCGCGCCCGGACGGGAAGGCGGTCGCGACGGCAGCGATCTGCACGCCGCTGTCACCGACGACGTCCTTCACGAAAGGCACCATGTCGGGATAGACGCACACGGCGGCGACGGGTGGGCAGGTCGGGTCCTCCGGATCGGGCCGCATCGCCTTGGTGGCCAGTGCCCTGACCTTGCCCGGCGTGTCGGCGCCCTCCAACGTGGTCAGGTCGACCATCCGGATCGCCAGGTCGAGCGCGAAGGCCTTCGACTCCGTCTTGATCGACCGCGTGGCCAGCGTGGCGGCGCGCGCCTCGGCGCCCACCTGGTCGACACCGGGCAGCCCGTGCAGGAAGCGCCGTAGCGCGGCGTCTGAGGTGGTGGCCTCGGCCAGGTCGGTGCTCACCGGGCCAGTCTAGGTGGAACGCGGTGGCCGGCCTCATCCCACGACGAAGGTCAGGAGCAGTCCGGTCGTGAGCAGGGCCAGGAGCGTGAGCTCCGGCCACGCCCAGGTGTGGCGTAGCCCCGTGGTTGCCTCGAGTTCGCCGCGAGCGTCGTAGCGGGCGGCGGTCGCGAGCTGCTCGATCCGCTGGGCGACGAGACCTGCTGCGCCGCCGCCGTGTCCCTGGACCCCGGTCGCGCCACGCGACCGCGCCTGCTTCTTGCTCTGCCGCAGGGGATGGCCGATGCCGACACAGGTGTAACGGTCGTCGCCGACCCAGACCATGAGCATCTGGCGCACGGCGACCGTGTCGACGGCTGCGAGCGGGATGTGCGTGTCGCGCAGCATGTTGCGCAACGTGAGCGTTCTGGTGGTGGCACTGGCCCTCGGACGCACGAGACCGATCCAGAAGACCACCGCCAGCAGGGCGAAGACCAGCGCGATCCGAGTGGAGCGCAGTCCAGGCTCGGTGAGCAGCAGGTACGCCGCCGGCACGAGCACCAGCGCGATGCCGGCGTACCCGGACGCCGTGCCTCCGGTCGGCTGGAAGCGGACCGGGGAGAGGTCTTCGCTCCGGCCGGGAAGATCCGTCAAAGACCCGCCGCCTCGGCGAGGTCGGATCGGATGGCCTGCAGCTGTCGTGCCGCTTGGTCGCGGGCCGCACCGACATCACCGTCGGTGACCGGCACGACGGCCTCGAGGTAGCACTTGATCTTGGGCTCGGTGCCCGAGGGCCGCACGATCACACGCGCTCCGCCCTCGAGCCGGTAGCGCAGGCCGTCGGTCGGAGGCAGCGTGGGCGTGCCCTCGCTGAGGTCCTCCGACTGCTCGACAACCAGGCCACCCAGTGCCGTCGGCGGCGTGGTGCGCAGGCGCTCCATCGCGGCGCCGATGAGCGACAGGTCGGTGACGCGCACGCTGAGCTGGTCGGTGGCGTGCACGCCGTACTCGGTGGCGATCTCGTCCAGCCGGTCGAGCAGCGTCCGACCCTCGGCCTCGAGTTGCGCAGCCAGGACCGCGACCAGCAGCAGCGCCGAGACGCCGTCCTTGTCCTTGACCTGGTCGGGGTCGACGCAGTAGCCCAGCGCCTCTTCGTAGCCGAACGCCAGACCGGGGATCCGGCCGATCCACTTGAAGCCGGTGAGCGTGTCCTCGTAGGGGCGACCGTGCGCCTGCGCCATCCGGCCGAGCAGAGACGAGGAGACGATCGAGGCGGCGTACGTCCCGTCCTTGCCGGTGCGCAGGAGGAAGTCGCCGAGCAGCGCGCCGACCTCGTCGCCGCGCAGCATCCGCCAACCATCCGGCCCTGGTACGCCGACCGCGCACCGGTCCGCGTCGGGGTCGTTGGCGACGATCAGGTCGGCTCCGACCTCGGCGGCGAGCGCCATCGCCAGGTCCATGGCGCCCGGCTCCTCGGGGTTGGGGAAGGCCACGGTCGGGAACTCGGGGTCCGGGTCCGCCTGCGCGGGCACGACATGGGCCTCGGGGAAGCCGGCGCGGCGCAGGACCTCGATCACGCTGGTGCCGCCGACCCCGTGCATCGGCGTGTAGACCATCTTCAGGTCGCGGGGTCCGGCGGGCGCGAG
This sequence comes from Marmoricola sp., assembly GCA_043427135.1. Lineage (GTDB taxonomy): Bacteria > Actinomycetota > Actinomycetes > Propionibacteriales > Nocardioidaceae > Marmoricola_A. The sequence continues at coordinate 4,120 of JBHWSH010000297.1, forward strand.
CGCGGCGACAGAGGACAGGTAGGCCTCGACGACGTCCTCGTTCAACACCTCGCCCGCGTCGCCCCGTGGCACGTCGGCGAGCCGCCCCACCCGGTCGATGCGGGACGCGATCTCGGTGTCGGCGGGGGGAACGATCTGGCTGCCGTCACCAAGGTAGACCTTGTAACCGTTGTCCTCGGGTGGGTTGTGACTCGCAGTCACCATGACCCCGGCCACGCATCCCAGGTGGCGGATCGCGAACGCAAGCAGCGGCGTAGGCAGTGGCTCGGGCAGCAGCAGAGCGCGCAGTCCGGCGCCGGTCATGACCTCGGCGGTGTCGCGGGCGAAGACGTCGGAGTTGTGTCGGGCGTCGTAGCCGATCACCACCGCGTCCCCGTCTGCTGCGCCGTGGTCCCTGAGGTACGCCGCGAGGCCGGCGGCCGCGCGCAGCACGACGACGCGGTTCATCCGCATGGGGCCGGCGCCCAGCGGGCCCCGCAGCCCCGCCGTACCGAACTCCAACGTGCCGGAGAAACGCTCGGCGAGGTCGGCTGCATGGCTTCCGGCAGGGTCGTTCTCGACGCGGTGGACCAGATCGCGCAACTCCTGCTGGGTCACCGGATCGGGGTCCTCCTCGGCCCAGGCGCGTGCGCGTTCGAGCAGGGAGATCGCGGGGGAGTCGCTCATGGTGGTGAATCTAGTACCGACGCCGACATGGCCGCTCTTCGCCGAGATCGAGCCCGGTCGGTCTCCCTCGTTGTTCGCGACCGGCCTACGAAACCGACTCACTGCGACACACTTGGGCGGACTCGGACAGGAACAGGTATGGACTCCAGCACTCGGTCGCCGCAGGAGCGCGAACAGCGCTTCCGGGAGATCTACGACGCGGCGTACCTCGACCTGCTTCGTTTCGTCCGCAGGCGCGTTCATCCCTCCCACGCGGAGGACGTCGTCGGTGAGGTCATGCTCGTCGCGTGGCGTCGACTCGACGATGTCCCCACGGACCTTTCGGCGGCGCGCGCCTGGCTCTTCGGAGTGGCCCGCAAGACTCTCCAGAACACCCGGCGCCGTGACGACCGGCACGATGCGGTCGCGGTCTATCTCGCGGAAGTCCAGCGCGGTGCCGCCGCCGACGTCGGGCAGCACCCTGACCTGGTCGCGCACCGGGTCGACATCGCCGCAGCCTGGCCGTTCCTGAGCGCGTTGCACCAGGAGGCGATCGCACTCTCCGTCCTCGACGGGTTGACCGCGCCCGAGGCGGCCTCCGTGCTGGGCATCTCGCCCACGGCCTTTCGGCTGCGGTTGTCCCGTGCCCGGCGGACGCTTCGGCGACTCGCTGACTCCGCCACCGCCGGTGACCGCCTCCCCGGCATCCTCACCTCCGACAGGAGCCCGCGATGAACAAGCACACCCTCGACGGCATCACCGCTGCTCTGCGCGACCTCGACCCCGCACACATGACTGCCTTGACCGATGAGGAGCGCGATCGTGCGGACGCGATGTTCACCCGCATCCTGGCCGCGCCCACCCAGGGCCAAGCCGCTGAAGAGTCCGATCGCCCGCGTCGGCGCCGAAGTCTCGTGTGGGTCGGTCTGGTGGGCGCCGCAGCTGCCGCCGTCCCCGCACTGGTGCTGGGTGGCGGCTCCGCTTTCGCGTCCTGGACGCCGAAGCCCGAGCCGCTCACGGACGCGACCGAGGCAGCCACCACGTGCCGTGCGGCCCTTCAGATGCCCGACGAAGGAGAACGGGTGGTGATCGCAGAGCGACGTGGTGGATGGACCTACGTGCTCATCGCTGGCCCCACGGCGGAAGGGACTTGCTTGATGCTCGACGATCTCGTCGGGAGCCAGGACCCTGCGGACCGCACAGAGAAGGGATTCTTCGGGACCTACGAGACCGAACCTGTCGAGGCACCGCCCGTTGCTCGGGACCGCATCGTCGAAACAGGGAGCATGCAGGGCAGCGTTCGGGCCCCGGGCGCACTGCCTTTCACCACCGACGACGGTTGGTTCAGCTGGGTCGCGGGCCATGTGGGCGGCGACGTCTCCGGTGTCACCGTTCACCCACCCATCGGCCCCGATGTCGAGGCTTCCGTCGCCAACGGGCGATTCGCCGCCTGGTGGCCATCGGACCAACCCGATTCTGAGAATCTCGAAGTGATGGAAGCGTGGACCTACACCGTGACCCTCGCCGACGGCACGACGCGACGGATCACCAGGTGACTCCTGCTGTACTGCCCCGGACGCCTTCTCTCGAGGGAGACACACACGTATGCACCGGCCGAGTCCGACATCTCGCATCTACGACTACCGGTTCGACTCGGCCTGGACGATTCCGGCCCGCGTCGCGGCGGACCCAGGCACGGTCTACGACCTGCTCCAGGACGTGCACTCCTATCCGCACTGGTGGCGATCGGTCCTGGCCGCGGTACGGGTAGCCGACGACGCCGCGGTGGTGATGTGCCGCAGCAGCCTGCCGAGCGAGTGGACCTGGAGCGGGTACTGGCTGCCCGGTCCTGAACTGTCAGCGCTTGCGGGCGCTGAACACGGGAGCCTCCCGCTTGAACGCCGCCTCGCGGGCCACCTTGGTGTTGGCGTTGGCCAGCAGGGCGAGCTGTTCGATCCGTTCGCGCGAGAACACCTTGCGGGCCGAGGTCGCCCAGGTGGACTCGAAGATCCGCTTCGCCGCTGCGATGGCGTCGGGGGAACGGGTCGACAGCCTGGCGATGAGCTCGTCGGCCGCGGTCATCGGGTCATCCGCGACCAGAGTGGCTAGGCCGAGCTCCTTGGCCTCCGCGCCGGAGAACGTGTCGCCGGTCATCGTCAGAAGCTTCGCGGTGTCCATGCCGACCAGCTCCGTGAGGCTGCGCATCCCGGACATGTCCGGGATCAGACCCCATTTGGCTTCCAGCACCGACCACTGCGCGTCGGGTGTGGTGATGCGGAAGTCGCAGCCGAGCGCGAGCTGCACGCCGCCGCCGAAGCAGTGCCCCTGGACCGCGGCGATGACGGGCACGGGCAGCCGGCGCCACACCCAGCTGGCCTCCTGGAAGGTGTTGGTGCCCCGTAGCGGGTTGGGCACGAAGGTGCGCGCGATCTTGCGTGGGTCCTTGAGCGCGGTGGCGAAGTCGAGCCCCGCGGAGAACGACTCGCCCGCGCCGGTGATCACCACCGCGCGCAGCGTGCGGTCGCTGCGCAGGCGGCGTCCGACGGCGACCAGCTCGGCGAGCATCTCCAGCGTGAGTCCGTTGAGCTTGTCCGGGCGGTCGAGCCAGACGCGGGCGATGCCCTCGTCGACGGTGCAGGTGATGTTGTGCGCTGAGCTGGTGGCCATGCCCCGATCGTCTCAGACGCGCGGGACGATCGCGCTGAGCAGGCCACCCATACGGGTGGCCGCGGCGCGCCCGGCCTCGAGGACCTCCGCGTGGTCCAGCGGCTCGCCGCTGATGCCGGCGGCCAGGTTGGTGACCAGCGAGATGCCGAGGACCTCCATGCCTGCCTCGCGGGCGGCGATCGCCTCCAGCGTGGTGGACATGCCGACCAGGTCGCCGCCAATGGCACGCACCATGCTGATCTCGGCGGGGGTCTCATAGTGCGGCCCGGGGAACTGCACGTAGACGCCCTCGTCGAGGCTGGGCTCGATCTCCTGGCACAACGCGCGCAGCCGCGGGGAGTACAGGTCGGTCAGGTCGACGAAGTTCGCGCCCTCGATCGGGCTGGTCGCCGTGAGGTTGATGTGGTCGCGGATCAGCACCGGCGTGCCGGGCTGCCAGGACGGGTTGAGTCCGCCGCAGCCATTGGTGAGCACGACGGTGCGGCAGCCGGCCGCGGCCGCGGTGCGCACGCCGTGCACGACAGCCCGGACGCCGAGGTTCTCGTAGAAGTGGGTGCGGCCGAGGAAGACCAGCAGGTTGCGATCGCCGGAGCGGACCGAGCGGATCGTGCCCGCGTGGCCCTGCACGGCCGGGGGCGCGAAGCCGGGCACCTCGATGGTCGGAACCTCGGCAGTCGCCTCGCCGAGTGCGTCCACGGCCGGTCCCCAGCCGGATCCGATCACCAGCGCGACGTCGTGGCGCTCGACGCCAGTGATCTCGGCGAGCCGTCGGGCGGCTGACTGGGCGAGCTGGGCGGGGGTGGGGTTCTCGGTCACCCCGGCAGCGTAGTGCGCCCCGTGCGGACTACAGACCGTGCGAGCGGCAGGGACGGCGGCGCAGCTCGGCGACATAGTCGGCCGGAGCGTCGGCCGCTTCCGCGGCGTCGGCGAGCATGCCCAGGTAGGGCGCCGAGGGCATCCCGCCCTCGTAGGCGTCGAGCACATAGGTCCAAGCGACCTTCTCGCCGCTCATCGTCGCCACCCGCACCCGGGTCTTGCGGTAGAGCCCGGTGCCGACGCTCTCCCAGTCGTCGAGGACGGTGGCGTCCTCGTCGGTGACGTCGTAGATCGCGACGAAGACCTGACTGGCGGGATCCTCGACCAGGGTCGCCAGAGCGCCGTCCCAGCCGAACTCCTCCCCGCCGAAGGTGAGTCGCCAGCCCTGCAGCCAGCCGGTGCTGTCCAACGGCGAGTGCGGGCAGCGCTCGCTCATCAGCCGGGGGTCCATGTTGGGCCCGTACGCCGCGTAGAGGGTCACGAGCGCCCAGACTAGGTGTTGCCGTGGTGCTGCAACAATGAGGCGCGTGACTCATGTGGCGATCCTCGGCGGCGGACCCGGCGGTTATGAGGCCGCGCTCGTGGCGGCGCAGCTGGGCGCCGACGTCACCGTCGTCGACAGCGACGGGATCGGCGGCTCGGCCGTGCTCACCGACTGCGTTCCCAGCAAGACCCTCATCGCCACAGCAGAGGTGATGACCTCCTTCGAGGTCCTGCCCGAGCTCGGCATCGAGCTGCCCCCGGGGACGACTCGTCGTGACGTCCGGGTCGATCTCGCCCAGGTCAACAGCCGCGTGCTGAAGCTGGCCGCGGCGCAGTCCACCGACATCGAGCGCCGGCTCGTGCGCGACGGCGTACGCGTGCTGCGGGGGACCGGTCGGCTCGACGGCCCCAACCGGGTGGTGGCCTCCCTTCCCGACGGTGGCGAGGAGACCCTCGAGGCCGACGCCGTCCTGGTCGCGACCGGTGCAGCCCCACGCACGCTTCCCACCGCCCAGCCCGACGGCGAGCGCATCCTGACCTGGGAGCAGGTCTACGCCCTCACCGAGTGCCCCGAGCACCTGATCGTCGTCGGTTCGGGTGTGACGGGCGCCGAGTTCGCGGGTGCCTACAACGCGCTCGGCATCGACGTCACGCTGGTGAGCAGCCGCGACCGCGTGCTGCCCGGCGAAGACGCCGACGCCGCCGAGGTGCTGGAGGACGTCTTCCGCCGGCGTGGCATGAACGTGCTGTCGAAGTCGCGGATGGCCGCCGTCGAGCGCACCGGCCACACCGTCCGCGTCACCCTCGAGGACGGCCGCATCGTCGAGGGCTCGCACTGCCTGCTCGCCCTCGGCTCCGTGCCGCGGACCGCCGGCATCGGTCTCGAGGAAGCCGGGGTCATCGCCGACGACGGTGGCTTCGTGAAGGTCGACCGCGTCTCGCGCACCTCCGCCCGCGGGGTGTACGCCGCCGGCGACTGCACCGGCGTACTCATGCTGGCCTCGGTCGCCGCCATGCAAGGCCGCATCGCGATGTGGCACTTCCTCGGCGACGCCGTCGCGCCCCTGGACCTCAAGACCGTCTCCTCCAACGTCTTCACCGCTCCCGAGATCGCGACCGTGGGCTGGACCCAGCGCGCCGTCGACGCGGGCGAGATCGACGCCAAGACCATCCTGTTGCCGCTGGCCACCAACGCCCGCGCCAAGATGCAGAGCATCCAGGAGGGCTTCGTCAAGCTCTTCGTGCGACCTGGCACCCGGATCGTCGTCGGCGGCGTCGTCGTCGCTCCCAAGGCCAGTGAGCTCATCCACGCCATCGCCATCGCCGTTGCGCAGAACCTCACCGCCGACCAGCTGGCGCACGCGTTCACCGTCTATCCGTCGATGAGCGGCTCAGTCGCCGAGGCCGCCCGTCGACTGCACAACATCCCGCTGCGCACCAGCTGACTCTTCGACGTACGGCTGACGCGCGCCGCCATCCGTCGCATGATGGACCGGTGACCCTCCACGCCCTTCGTGCCGCCCTGCTCGCGCTCGTCGTACCTGTCCTCGCCGTCGTGCCGGGCGCGCTCAGTCCTGCCGCAGCGGTATCGGTGGACCAGAAGTACCCGGTGCCTTCGTCAGGCACCTACACCGTGCGCGGCCGTGGCTACGGGCACGGCATCGGGATGTCGCAGAACGGCGCCCAGGGCGCGGCGCAGCAGGGTCTGACCCACGAGCAGATCCTCGCCTTCTACTACCCGGGCACCACACTCGGCTCAGCCGGCGGCAAGATGCGCGTCCTGGTCTCCGCCGACACCACCCCCGACGTCGTCGTGCAGACCGCGCCGGGCCTCTCCGTGCGCGACCTCGGCACCAAGACGACCCATCGGCTGCCCGACAACGGCGCCTCCACCTGGCGTCTCGTGCCGGGGGCGCAGAACCGCACCGCTGTGGAGTTCCTGCGAGACGGCCGCTGGAAGGCGTGGAAGCCCAAGGGCGTCGGCACTCTCGCCGGCGACGGGCAGTTCACGGCGCGCGGCGCGCTGCGCCTGGTGACCCCCGCAGGAGTCACCACCTACCGCGGCGCCCTGCGCTCGGCTCGACCCGCGGCCGGCTCATCGGACCGCGACACCGTCAACGTCATCACGCTCGAAGCACTGGTCAAGGGAGTCGTGCCGCGGGAGATGCCGGTGTCATGGGAGCCCGAAGCCGTGCAGAGCCAGGCGGTCGCGGCCCGCACGTACGCCGTCAACGACCGCCTGCGCAACCGCGGTCGGCACTACGACACCTGCGACACCGTCTCCTGCCAGGTCTACGGCGGAAAGGACGGCGAGCACCCACTGGGCAACGCGGCGGTCAAGGCGACCAAGAAGCAGATCGTCACCGTCGACGGCAAGCCCGCCTTCACGCAGTTCTCGGCCAGCTCGGGCGGCTGGACCGCGCGCGGCAGCACGGCGTACCTCACCGCCAAGAAGGACCCGTACGACGGTTGGTCGGGCAACGCCAACCACGCCTGGACCACGACACTGACCGCGACCCGCATCCAGCAAGCCTTTCCGGCCATCGGAAAGCTGCGCCGGATCCGAGTCGTCGAGCGGGAGGGCTACGGCCAGTGGAAGGGGCGGGTCACTCGGATGGTGCTCGAGGGCAGCAAGGGCAACCGAACCCTCACCGGACCCGACTTCCGCTTCGCGTTCGGGCTGAGATCAGCCTGGTTCCGGTTCTAGTCAGTCCTTGAGCTCGCAGATCACCGCGCCGTTGGTGACGGTCGCACCGACCTCGGCAGAGAGCCCGGTCACGGTGCCGGCCTTGTGCGCCTTGAGCGGCTGCTCCATCTTCATCGCCTCGAGGACCACGATCACATCGCCCTCGGCGACCTGCTGGCCCTCTTCGACGGCGATCTTGACGATCGTGCCCTGCATCGGGGACGCGACGGCGTCGCCGGACACGGCTGCGCCGGCCTTCTTGCCTCCGCCGCGCTTGGGCTTCTTCGCAGCGCCGCCGGCAGAAGACGCACCGGCTGTGCCCATCGAGAAACCGGCGGGCAGGACCACCTCGAGCCGCTTGCCGCCGACCTCGACGGTGACGGACTGCCGCTCTCCGGCCTCCTCGCTCTCGGCGGTGTCGCCGGCGTACGGCTCGATCCGGTTGTCGAACTCGGTCTCGATCCAGGTCGTGTAGACGTCGAAGGAGCCCTCGCCCGACGGGTTCGAGGCACCGACGTACGCCGGGTCGCGCACGACCGCCTGGTGGAACGGGATCACCGTCGGCATGCCGTCGACGACGAACTCGTCGAGTGCTCGACGGGAGCGCTCCAGCGCCTGGGTGCGGTCGCGGCCGGTGACGATGAGCTTGGCGACGAGGGAGTCGAAGGCTCCGGGGACGGTCTCGCCCTGGTCGTAGCCGCCGTCGAGGCGTACGCCGGGTCCGGCCGGCGGGTGCCAGCGCGTGAGGGTGCCGGGGGCGGGCATGAAGTTGCGGCCGCCGTCCTCGGCGTTGATGCGGTACTCGATGGAGTGACCACGGATCTCCGGGTCGTCGTAGCCCAGCTCTTCGCCGGCAGCGATGCGGAACATCTCGCGGACCAGGTCGATGCCGGTGACCTCCTCGGACACGCAGTGCTCGACCTGCAGGCGGGTGTTGACCTCGAGGAAGGAGATGGTGCCGTCGGCGGCGACGAGGAACTCACACGTGCCGGCACCGACGTAGCCGGCCTCGCGGAGGATCGCCTTGGACGACTCGTAGAGTCGGCTGACCTGCTCCTCGGTGAGGAACGGTGCAGGCGCCTCCTCGACCAGCTTCTGGTGGCGGCGTTGCAGCGAGCAGTCGCGGGTGGAGACGACCACGACGTTGCCGTGCTGATCGGCCAGGCACTGGGTCTCGACGTGCCGCGGACGGTCGAGGAACTTCTCCACCAGGCACTCGCCGCGACCGAACGCCCCGATCGCCTCGCGGGTGGCGGACTCGAACAGCTCGGGAATCTCCTCCAGCGTGCGCGCGACCTTCAGACCGCGACCGCCGCCGCCGTACACCGCCTTGATCGCGATCGGCAGGCCGTACTCCTTGGCCAGGGCGACGACCTCGTCGGCGTCCTTGACCGGGTCCTTGGTGCCCGGGGCCAGCGGGGCGTTGGCCTTCTGCGCGATGTGCTTGGCCTTGGCCTTGTCTCCGAGGGCGTCGATGGCGGCAGGCGAGGGGCCGATCCAGATCAGCCCGGCGTCGAGGACCGCCTGGGCGAACTCGGCGTTCTCGGCGAGGAAGCCGTAGCCCGGGTGGACCGAGTCGGCGCCAGTTCGGCGGGCGACGTCGATGATCTTCTCGATCGAGAGGTAGGACTCGGCGGGCGTGGCACCTCCGAGGCTGTGCGCCTCGTCGGCCAGGCGGACGAACAGCGCGTCCCGGTCGGGGTCGGCGTACACCGCGACGCTGGCGATCCCCGCGTCCTTGCAGGCGCGGATGACGCGCACGGCGATCTCGCCCCGGTTGGCGATGAGTACCTTCTGCAGCTTCTTGACCTGGGGCTTGTTCTCGGGCAACGCCGCTCCTCGAGTGCTCGTGTTCGTCCATCACGGAGTGTAGGGGTCGGTTTCGGAACGCCCCTGCGGAGGTCGCTCGCGTGGGACTGGGACACTGTGGCCGTGACGAGCTACGAGCTGACCCCCGAGCACGAAGCCTTTCGGCGCAGCGTCCGCGAGTTCGCGGAGGCCGAGGTCGCGCCCCATGTGGCGCAGTGGGACAAGGACCACCACTTCCCCGTCGACCTGGTCCACAAGATGGGCGACCTGGGGCTCTTCGGCCTGATCGCACCCGAGGAGTACGGCGGCGCCGGCGAGGACGGCGACTTCACCAGCCTCTGCGTCGCGATCGAGGAGCTCGGCCGGGTCGACCAGTCGATCGGCATCACCTTGGAGGCCGGCGTGGGGCTCGGCATCGCGCCGATCCTGACGTACGGGACGCCGGAGCAGAAGCAGCGCTGGCTGCCCGACCTGGTCGCCGGCCGCGCGTTGGCGGGCTTCGGGTTGACCGAGCCCGGTGCCGGCTCCGACGCGGGCGCCACCAGGACCCGCGCGGAGCTCGACGGCGGCGAGTGGGTCGTCGACGGCGCCAAGCAGTTCATCACCAACTCCGGCACCGACATCACCTCCCTGGTGACGGTGACCGCACGCACCGGGACTCGTGCCGACGGCAAGCCCGAGATCAGCGCGATCATGCTCCCTTCCAGGACACCCGGCTTCATCGTCGAGCCCGGCTACGACAAGCTCGGCTGGCACATCTCCGACACCCACCCGCTCACCTTCGACGGCGTGCGGGTGCCCGAAGACCATCTGCTGGGCGAGCGGGGCCGCGGCTACGCGCAGTTCCTCGCCACCCTCGACGACGGCCGAGTCGCGATCGCCGCGCTCGCGGTGGGCGCGATCCAGGCCTGCCTGGACATGAGCGTGCAGTACGCCAAGGAGCGCACCACCTTCGGCGGGCCGATCGGCCGCAAGCAGGGCGTGGCCTTCCAGATCGCCGACCTTGAGGTCATGCTCCAGGCCTCCCGGATGTTGACCTACCGTGCCGCGGCGATGAAGGACCGCGGCCTCGATCGCGGAGCCGGCATGTCGGCGTACAAGCAGGCGGCCTCGGTCGCCAAGCTCTACGCCACCGAGTCGGCGGTCACCGCGACCCGGATCGCCACGCAAGTGTTCGGCGGCTACGGCTTCATGGAGGAGTACCCGGTCGCCCGGTTCTACCGCGACGCCAAGATCCTCGAGATCGGCGAGGGCACCTCCGAGGTGCAGCGCATGCTCATCGCCCGGGGTCTCGGCCTGCCGGTGGAGTAGCTCTCACGGACGGGCGCTGAGGCCCCCGGCGACATCGACGGACGTGCCGGTGACGTACGACGCGCGCGGAGATG
>JBHWSH010000298.1:0-3544 GCA_043427135.1 Marmoricola sp.
CATCTGGCCGACTCCGCCTTGGGCCGGCCGACGTCGCTCTGCCCGTGGATGATCTGGCGCTGCAGGTTTGACTCGTCGACCTCGTCGAACTCCGCGATCCCGAGCGTGCCGACTCCGGCTGCGGCGAGGTAGAGCAGCGCAGGAGACCCCAGCCCGCCGGCACCGATGACCAGCACCTTGGCGTTCTTCAGCCGTTTCTGCCCCACCATCCCGACGTCCGGGATGATCAGGTGGCGGCTGTAGCGGCGTACCTCGTCGACGGTCAGCTCGGCAGCCGGCTCGACCAGGGGTGGCAGGGACACGGGGACTCCTCGGTCCGGGGTGGGCGCCGCGGGTCCTCTGCGGCGCTGGGTCTCCCCATCGTCCGCCCCTCGACGCGCGACCGGTCAAGGCGTCCGAGGCTTGGACAGCCGTCTCACGATCCAAGATCGATCACGCAGGGCGAAAGGTGGTGCTTCCCCGGCCGGGACCGGGAGTAGGCTGCCGCACGGCCGGAACGGGAAGGAGGACAGCTGATGGACGAGGTGCGGACTCGCGGCGCGCGCATGCCGCGGGTGGCCCGTCGTGCCCAGCTCCTCGACGCCGCCCTGGAGGTCTTCGTGGCTCAGGGCTACCACTCGGCAGCGATGGACGACATCGCCGATCGCGCCGGGGTCAGCAAGCCGGTGCTCTACCAGCACTTCCCTGGCAAGCTCGAGCTCTACCTCGCCCTGCTCGAGCAGTCCTCGGACCGCATCATCGACGCCACCCGCGAGGCACTCGCCTCCACGCAGGACAACAAGCTGCGAGTGCTGGCGACGATGCACGTCTTCTACGACTACGTCGCCAACGCGCACGGCGCCTTCCGCCTGGTCTTCGAGTCCGACCTCACCAACGACCCCGCCGTGCGGGCCCAGGTCGACCGGGTCCTGGCGACCTGCGCCGACGAGATCACCAAGGTCATCCACGAGGACACCGGCCTCAGCGACGCCCAGGCCCGGCTGCTGGCGGTCTCGCTGGTGGGAATGGCTCAGGTCAGCGCACGGTTCTGGTTGGACGGTGGTGGTGAGATCGACCAGGAGGAGGCCGCCACGCTGGTCGCCGGGCTCGCCTGGCGCGGCATCGGCGGGTTCCCCCGCACCGACGAGCACCCCTGACCGCTTCGAGCGAGCAGGCCCAGCCACCCCCCGCACCACCGACGAAGAGGAGTCACCGTGGAGGTCAAGATCGGCGTCCAGTTCGCCAACCGCGAGCTGGTGCTCGACACCGACATGAGCAGCGAGGAGGTCGAGGCAGCCGTCACCACCGCGATGTCGGACGAGGCCGGCGTGCTCAGCCTGGTCGACAACCGTGGCCGACGGATCGTCGTCCCCGCCTCCAAGCTGGCCTACGTCGAGGTCGGCGCGCCGGCCGCCGGACAGGTGGGCTTCCGCTTCTGAGTCGCCGCCGCCTGAGAGCTCAGGCGTCCAGTCCTAGCGCCTCCATGCGCTGGGTGTGGTTCTCGGTGAGCCGGGTGAACATCCGGCCCATCGCTGCCAAGTCGAGCCCGGGTCGGTCGACCCCGCCGGTGAGCAGCGCCGTGAGCGCGTCGCGTTCGGCAGCCACGCGCTGGGCTTGCGTGAGCGCTTCGCCCATGAGCCGGCGCCCCCACAGCGCCAGCCGGCCGCCGACCCGCGGGTCCTCCGCGATCGCGGCGCGCACCCGGTCGACGACGAACTCGGAGTTGCCGGTGTCCAGGAGGCTCTCGGTGATCACCGTGCGGGTGTCGGGGTCGAGGAACGCCGCGATCTCGGTGTAGAAGTCCGCGGCGAGGCGATCCCCGACGTACGCCGTCACGAGCCCCTCCAGCCAGTCCGACGACGCGGTGCGGGCATGGAAAGCGTCGAACGCCTCCACGAACGGCTCCATCGCCGCCATCGGGTCGACGCCGAGGTCGACGAGGTAGGCGCACAGTCGCTCGTGGTGGGCGTACTCACCAGCGGCCATCTTGGCCAGCGCGGTCTTGTCGGCCAGGCGCGGCGCCATCTGCGCATCCTGCGCCAGCCGTTCGAAGGCGGAGATCTCGCCGTAGGCGATGACGCCCAGGAGGTCGGCGACCGCCGCCTTGTACACCGGGTCCTCGAACGCGCGTTGGTTCATGCTCGCAGGGTAGGCGATAGCATGGGGACTCACATTCCACAGACGAAGGCAAGACCCTGACGACGTTCCGAGACCTCGGGGTGCTCCCCGAGATCGCCGACGCCCTCGAGCGCGGCGGCATCATCAAACCGTTCCCGATCCAGGAGATGACCCTCTCGGTCGCGCTCCTCGGCACCGACCTCATCGGCCAGGCACGCACCGGCACCGGCAAGACCCTGGCCTTCGGCATTCCGCTGCTCCAGCGCGTCGTCCGACGCGACGACCCGGCGTACGCCGACCTGCCGAAGCCCGGCGCCCCGCAGGCCCTGGTCGTGGCGCCCACCCGCGAGCTCGCCGGCCAGGTGTCCAACGACCTGACCCTCGCGGCCGCCGACCTCGGCGTCCGGATCCTGACCATCTACGGCGGCACCGCCTACGAGCCGCAGCTCGAGGCCCTCGCCGACGGCGTCGAGGTCGTGGTCGGCACCCCTGGCCGACTGCTCGACATCGCCGACCGAGGTGCGCTCGATCTGCGCCAGGTGCAGGTGCTGGTGCTCGACGAGGCCGACGAGATGCTCGACCTGGGATTCCTCCCCGACGTCGAGCGCATCCTCGCCAAGACGCCCACCTACCGCCAGACGATGCTGTTCTCGGCGACGATGCCCGGCGCGATCATGTCGCTGGCCCGCACGCACATGCGTCAGGCGGTCAACATCCGCGCCGAGTCGGCGGCGTCGAGCCAGATGGTGCCCGCGACGCAGCAGTTCGTCTACCAGGTGCACGACCTGGACAAGATCGAGATGCTCAGCCGCATCCTGCAAGCCGACGACGCCGGCAAGACGATCGTCTTCACCCGCACCAAGCGCGCCGCACAGCGCGTCGCCGACGACTTGGCGGAGCGCGGGTTCCCGGCGATGCCGCTGCATGGCGACATGGCGCAGGTGGCGCGCGAGAAGGCGATGGCGAAGTTCCGCGAAGGCAAGGTCCGGGTCCTGGTCGCCACCGACGTGGCCGCGCGCGGCATCGACGTCCAAGACGTCACCCACGTCATCAACTACAGCTGCCCGGAGGACGACGCCACCTACGTGCACCGCATCGGACGCACGGGACGCGCCGGCGCGACCGGCATCGCGGTCACGTTCGTCGACTGGGCCGACGTCACGCGGTGGAACGTCATCAACAAGACCCTCGGGCTCCCGCACAGCGACCCGGTCGAGACCTACTCGACCTCGCCGCACTTCCACGCCGACATGCGCATCCCCGAGGGCACCAAGGGCCAGATGCCCGGCGTCGCCCCCGCGGAGTGGCCGCGCAAGAAGGACGACCAGCGGTCAGGCGGACGCGAGAGGTCCCGCGAGGCCGGCGGCGACCGGCCGCGGCGCGATCGCAACCGCAGTCGCACCCGCGGAGGCAGGTCGGCCGACGGGACCGCGCCGGAGCCGACATT
>JBHWSH010000299.1:0-3062 GCA_043427135.1 Marmoricola sp.
AGTCTCGTGGCCACCCCGTCCAGATCCAACCAGCGAGTCTCCGCAAGGACGTTGACCCGATCCACCGCCGCCTGCAACGCCACCGCATCGGCGTCAGTCGCAGGACGATCGAGCCTCAGCACGACATAGCCCTCTTCGGTCTCACCACCCCCAGGACCCCACTGAGCCACCCACCACGCAGCAACCTCCGGCCCCACCACCACCGCCATCCGTCGCTCCTTCTAGTTTCTCTTCGATTGCCGTTCATCGGTCACCCGACGCAAAGGCGCACGACATACACGTCCGGCCCCGATTGCGTTTCCCTCACTCACCTGACGGTGTCGGGATGGATCATGGCACCGAAGTCGCGGCGCGCGCCCTCCAGGACGCCCGGCGCGATCCGCAAGTGCTGAGAGTCAGGGTCGGGCAGCATCCACTCCTCCAACCGCGGAGCAGCCAGCACATGGCGACCGTCGCCCAAATCCGTCAGCCGCCAAGCACTGAGATCACGGGCACGGGACAAGTGCTCGTCAGTCACCACCTGCCAGGCAAACGCATCCGGCAGATAGCGAGGATCCTGGTGGCGATGATCGAGATAGTAGTCCGGCAGTTTCGTTTCGCGGGCGAGCTCGTAGGCCCGCGCGAAGTCGCTGCCGCGGCCATTCTCGAGCAATACCATCCAGTCGGCGTCGACTCTGCTGTCGGTCGCCAGGGATCCGGTCAGGTCCCGGACCAAGGAGGGCAGCCGATCAACGGGGGCATGCAGGTCGATCAACACATGGCCCCGCGGGGCGAAGGAAACTGCCAGATTGAGGTCTGGGGTGTACCGCGCCATCCACGGCAGTGGACTCACACCCCGTTGGTCCTCACGCAGCGCCGTCCTGAGGAGATCGCCTAGATCGGCGTCAGAGACCTCGCTCTGCACCCCGGCCTCCACGAGATTGGCGCCAGGACCGTAGCGGGTCACCACGTCCAACGCCAAGTCGACCACGACAGGGATCACCGACTCGTTCACCCGCCACGACGCCTTCGCCGCTGCACTCGGGTGCGGCCCGTACCGCCCCGCACCCGCCCAAGCGATGACCACCATCGCCGAGGGCACCCTCTCACCGTCGCCTAGCTGACTCAGCGGCCCGGCTTCCGGCAACGACCAGATCCCGACCCGACCCTCCCACCCAGCCTCGGACAGATCCGCCGCGAGCGCCTCCAACCATCCCGCCGGGCCATCCGGATGCTGCGAAGAGATCTCCCAGACCAGCTCCCGCCCTACCCGCACCACCCCCCGACCCACCGTGGCCACCCCGTCCAGGTCCAGCCAGCGAGTCTCCGCAAGAACGTTGACCCGATCTACCACCGCCTGCAACTCCGCGGCATCGGTGTCAGTCGCAGGACGATCGAGCCTCAGCACGACATAGCCCTCTTCGGTCTCACCACCTCCAGGACCCCACTGAGCCACCCACCACTCAGCAACCTCCGGGCCCACCACCACGGTCATGAAACGCCTTTTCCTGATCTAGGTGCTCATACTCGTCGCTCTAAGTTCGGACAATCGAGACAATACGGGCATACGCTGAAGGCTTACTACTCTTCTCCAACTCTCGACGTTGCGGAGCAGCCATGACCTACCTCGTTCCTCGCGGCAGCAACGCCTCGTCAGTATCGTCGCTCAACGCCTTGGCTGCGCGATCGACTCTCATCTTGTCAATGCTCGCCCTGCTCGGAGCCACTCTCACGGTCGCTCCATCCGTCCGCGCCGACGAACTGCCGTACGACCCTGATTGCGTGATGATCGACCCCCTGACGGGTCTTCCTGACGGCGCTCCCCTGCCACCGGTCGATGAGATGTACGGCGAAGGAGACGTCGACTCCGACGGCCCGGCTGACCCTGACGATGATCCGCTGTGCGACCCGCCGCTGGGCGCTGATCCTGCAACTGGCCCCGGGACCCCTCCAGTTGTTGAGGGGGAAGTCTGCGACAGCACACTCAATCGGCGCAGCGGCGTGCCCAATGACTCCACGCCAACAGCTAGTGGGGAGGTTCGCTGCGTTGCGGGAAAGGGCGCCAAGACGCGCAGCCGCATCTACGCCAACTGAGGTTCCCCCCGGACCGTAGAGGCATCGACAATGAGGATCGAGATGCCAGAGAAGCGGAAGAAGTACGACCGGGAGTTCCGTGAAGGAGCTGTTCGGATCGTCGAAGAGACCGGGAAGCCGATCGCGCAGATCGCGCGCGACCTCGGCGTGAACGAGGGCACCTTGGGCAACTGGGTGAACCGGGCACGGGCCGAGCGGGACGGGTCGTCGAGCCTGTCCAAGGACGACTACGACGAGCTCAGGCGGTTGCGTGCTGAGGTCGCTGAGCTCCGGATGGAGCGTGATGTCCTCAAGCGATCCGTGGTCCTGTGGGTCAAGGAGGCGACGAAGTGAGCGTGGCACGCTTCATCGCCGACCAGAGGACCAAGTACCGAGTGCCACACACCGTGACCTGCCTGCTGCTGGGGGTGTCTCTGGCGTGGTTCTACAAGTGGCTCGGCCGTGCCAGCGGGCCGTCGGCGACCAGCGGTCTGCACACGTCTCGGGACCGTCGCCGCGACACCGTCGACCGGGCGGTGCGGGCGATGTTCGTCGCCAAGCGCGGTCTGCATGGCTCGCCTCGGCTGTATGCCGACCTCCTCGACGAGGGGTGGCGGGTGAGCGAGAAGACGGTCGCGGACTCGATGCGCCGCCAGGGCCTGGTCGCGCGTCGGATCAAGCGTAGGAACGGTCTCACGCGCCAGGACAAGACCGTGCCGAAGTTCCCTGACCTGCTCCGCCGGGACTTCACCGCCGAGCGTCCCAACGCTCGATGGGTGGGCGATATGACCGAGATCCCGACCGTCGATGAGCACGGCCGGCCGGGTCCGAAGCTGTACCTGGCGACCGTGATCGACCTGTATTCGAGGCGCTTGCTCGGCGCTGCCACTGGGCTGCACCCCGATGCCGAGCTGGCGTGTTCGGCGATCCGGATGGCGATGGCGACCCGCGGAGGCGTGGACGCGGTCAACGGCCCCAAGTGGCGCGAGGACGAGACCCAGCGCGTCATC
>JBHWSH010000300.1:0-3525 GCA_043427135.1 Marmoricola sp.
CGAGTGTGCTGCACGCGGTCGTAGTCGAAGTCGAGGCCCTCGCTCTTGGCGACCTCGGTCATCTGGGTGAGCATCTGCTCCACCTGCGCCACCGGCATGCCCTTGTGCCCGGCCAGGAAGTCGACCTCGGTGCCGTCGAAGTCCACGGGTGTGTCCGGGGCGAGCTCGAAGGAGTGGTACTCCAGCTCGACCCTGCGGTCACCGCCGGCCTCGGCGTAGCGGCGTACACCCTCCTCGAACCGACGCTTGCCCACGTAGCACCACGGGCAGGCGATGTCGGACCAGACGTCGACCTTCAGCACCTCTGCACTCATACCGGCCAGAACGCCCTCGACGGCTGGGCTATTCCGTCGCTCAGATGTTGGAGCCGTCGGGCGGCACATCGGCAGGCGGCTGCGGTGAGCCGTCGCCACCCTCGCCATGCACCTCGGCCATGCCCAGTGTGTAGGCCGTCATCGACAGCGAGCCGTAGGCGTAGCCGTCGATCAGCACCTCCGTCTGCGCGGCCTGCCCCGCCGCGTCCGCGAGCCCGGCGAGATAGAGAGCCGGGATGAAGTGGTCCGGCGTCGGCACCGCCCGCCCGTAGTCGGCATGTGCGTCGAGTGCGGCGAAGTCGGTGGGCGCGGTCAGCATCCGTTCCTTGGCGGCCTCGTCGAAGCGCTGCGCCCAGTCGTAGCCGTCGTCGACGAGGTTCCAGTCCATGCCCCGCAGGTTGTGCACCACGTTGCCGCTGGTCACGACGAGTACACCGCGCGAGCGCAGGTCGTGCAGCTTCGCCCCGAGCTCGAGGTGGTAGTCCAGCGGCTTGTCGGCGTTGATGCTCAGCTGCACGACGGGGATGGAGGCGTCGGGGAACGCATGCACGAGCACCGACCAGGTGCCGTGGTCGATCCCCCAGCTGTCCACGTCGGCGCCCACCCACGTGGGGTGGACGACGTCGCTGATCTCGGCGGCCAGCTCGGGCATCCCGGGTGCTGGGTACTGGACCTCGAAGAGCTCCTGCGGGAAGCCGTAGAAGTCGTGGATCGTGCGGGGCCGCGGCATCGCGGTCACCGCAGTGGCGTTGATGTACCAGTGCGCGCTCACGACCAGGATGGCGCGAGGCCGCGGCACGGCCTCGCCGAACGCCCGCCAGGCCGAGGTGTAGCGGTTCTCCTCCAGGGCGTTCATCGGGTTGCCGTGACCGAAGAAGGCGGCGGGCATCAACGACATCGGATCTCCCGGTGCTCAGTCGTCGCGCAGTGCGCGGTGTTGGTCGGCGTTGCGGCCGGCCTCAGGATCCGGCGGCGGCGCGGGCGGGATGCCGGCGACGGTGTCGTCGAGGTCCACCTGGTCGGGCAGCCTGCGGTAGTCCGGCCGATTGGGAGTTCGGGCGCTGCCGTCGTCTGCGCTCATCGAGCGACTGTAGCCCCGGCTCTCCCCGAGTGCGCGCGACACGACGTCGCAGACACCCCTTTACTGTGACGTGGTGTCGCACTAACGTGGGAGCTGCCCATCCCGCCGAGGTCGAGGAGATCCCGATGAGCACCTCTGTCGACACCCCCCGGACCACCCGCGAGGGCTACCACCAGACCTTGCGGACCCTCTCCGAGGCGTCGGTGCACCAGCACTTCGACGCCTTCCTCGACATCGCATGGGACGACCCGGCGTACGCCGTGCGTCCCGACGACGAGCGCTGGATCCTGCCCGAGGAGGACGTGCTCGGCAGGCACCCGTGGTACCGCTCCCTCCCCCGCGAGCGGCAGATCGAGATCGGCCTCTACCGCCAGGCCAACGTGACCAAGGTCGGGCTGCAGTTCGAGCAGGTGCTGATCGCCGGGCTGATGCAGTACGCCCTGCGGCTGCGCAACGGCAATCCCGAGTTCCGCTACTCCACCCACGAGGCGACCGAGGAGTGCCACCACACCCAGATGTTCCAGGAGTTCGTGAACCGCACCGGGGTCGACGTCCCCGGCGCCTCGCGCGCGTTCCGGTGGGCGGCGCCGTTCCTGCCGCTCGCCGCTTCGTGGATCCCTGCATCGTTCTTCGTCGGCGTGCTCGCCGGCGAGGAGCCGATCGACCACATGCAGAAGGCGATCCTGCGCTCCGGACGCCCCATGCATCCGCTCCTCCAGCGGATCATGCAGATCCACGTGGCCGAGGAGGCCCGGCACATCGGTTTCGCCCACCAGTACCTCGAGCACCACGTCCCTCGGCTGAGCCGGCTGCAGCGGGCGGTGCTCTCGGTGACCTTCCCGATCACGATGCGCTGGCTGTGCGACGTGATCCTGGTGCCGAGCGGTCAGGCCCGCCGCGACATGGGCGTGCCACGGTCGGTGATGCGCGAGATCTACTGGCGCAGCCCGGAGTCCCGCAAGACCCTGCGCGACCTCTTCGCCGACGTCCGCATGCTGGCGGAGTCGCTGGGGCTGATGAACCCGGTCTCCCGTCGCGTCTGGCGGCTGTGCCGGATCGACGGTCGCCCCTCCCGCTTCCGCAGCGAGCCTGCCTCCGCCGCGGCCTGAGCGGCACCTGCCGATGCCGTACGTCGTCACGCAGTCGTGCTGCAACGACGCCTCGTGCGTGGTCGCGTGCCCGGTCAACTGCATCCACCCCGCTCCGGGCGAGCCCGGGTTCGCCGAGGCGGAGATGCTGCACGTCGACCCGGCGGCCTGTGTCGACTGCGGGGCGTGCGCGACCGCGTGCCCGGTGGGTGCGATCGTGCCGCACACCAAGCTCTCCGACGCCGAGCTCCCGTTCCTCGAGCTCAACGCCGCCTACTACCGCGAGCACCCGCACGCCGACCGCACTCCGCTCGCGCTCGTGCCGGCCCAGCGCCGGCTGGCCGACCCGTCACCGGTGCGGGTCGCGGTGGTCGGCGCCGGACCGGCGGGCCTCTTCGTGGCCGACGAGTTGCTGCGCCATCCCGAGGTCTCGGTCGACGTGCTCGACCGGCTGCCCACCCCCTACGGCCTGGTGCGGGCAGGGGTGGCCCCCGACCACGTCGCGACCAAGCGCGTCGAGCAGCTCTTCGCCGCGATCGAGTCCCAGCCGGGGTTCCGCTACGTCCTCGGCGTCGAGGTGGGGCGCGACGTCATGCCCGACGAGCTGGCTGCGGCCTACCACGCCGTCGTCTATGCCGTCGGCGCCGCGTCCGACCGGCCACTCGGCGTACCCGGCGAGGAGCTGCCCGGCTCGCTGTCGGCCACCGACCTGGTCGGCTGGTACAACGGCCATCCCGACAAGCAGCACCTCGACGTACAACTGGACCACGAACGCGCGGTGGTCGTCGGCAACGGCAACGTCGCCCTCGACGTCGCGCGGATCCTCACCCTCGACCCCGACCGGTTGAGCACCACCGACATCGCGGCCCCGGCGCTCCGGGCGCTGCGCTCGAGCAAGGTGCGCGAGGTCGTGGTGCTCGGCCGGCGCGGCCCCGCGCAAGCCGCCTTCACGCTCCCCGAGCTGCTCGGTCTCGCCGCGCTCGCGCGTGCCGACTCGGGCCTGGAGGTGGCGGTGGAGGCTCCGCCGGAGACGCTGACAGGC
>JBHWSH010000301.1:0-16111 GCA_043427135.1 Marmoricola sp.
GCACTTCCGTGCCTCGTTGGAGGGAGCGGGGTTCACCGTGCGAGCCTTCGTATGAGGTTCCTTCCCGCGGGACCGCGGGCCCTGCTGGTCGAGGTCGGATCGACCGACGAGGCGCTCGTTTTGTACGCCGCAGCGCGCGCGGCCGGCGCACGCGCGGACGACATCGTCCCTGGAGCGACCACCGTGCTCTTCGACGGTGTGGCCGACCTCGGGGCACTCCAGGTCCAGTTGGCCAGCATGGATGCCGCGCCGGTAGCCACCGGTCGGGCCACGACCGTCGTCGAGCTGCCCACGGTCTACGACGGTGCGGACCTCGAGGAGGTCGCTCGCCAGTGGGATGTGGACGCCGCCGAGGTGGTGCGTCTCCATGCACAGACAGAGTTCACCGTCGCCTTCTGCGGGTTCGCTCCCGGCTTCGCGTACTGCACAGGACTTCCCGAGGACCTCCGCGTCGCCAGGCGGTCCTCGCCCCGCCCTCGGGTGCCGGCTGGCTCGGTGGCCCTCGGCGGCAGCTATAGCGCGGTCTACCCGACCAGCTCACCGGGCGGCTGGCAGCTGATCGGGCGCACCGACCGCCCGCTCTGGGACGCCTCGGCGGACCAACCGGCTCTTCTCACGCCCGGCGTGCGCGTCCGTTTCCCGGAGGTCTTCCGGTGATCCGGACCGTCACGGTGCTGGGCGCCGGACCGGCGACGACCGTGCAGGACGGCGGACGCCGGGGCAATGCCCATCTCGGCGTGCCACGCTCGGGATGGCTCGACGGGGAGTCCGCGCGGTTGGCGAACCGGCTGGTCGGCAACCCCGAGGACAGCGCCGTGCTCGAGTGCCTCCTGGGGGCCCTGCGGCTGCGCGCGGATTCGGCGGTGACGGTGGCCATCACTGGCGCCCGGTGCACGGTGCGCGCCGCCGGTCGTCCGGCTGGGTTCGGCGTCGCGGTCACGCTGCGTGCAGGGGACGTCGTCGAGCTCGGCGTGGCGCCCGTCGGCCTGCGCTGCTGGGTGGCTCTGTCCGGCGGGGTGGGCGTGCCGTCGGAGCTGGGATCGCGGGCCACCGACACTCTGTCGGGGCTGGGCCCTCCCGTGGTCCGCGACGGGACCGTGCTCCCGCTCGGCGTCGTGTCCGGCGTACCCGGGTCCGGCGAAGTCGTGCGCGAGGTCCTTCCGCCGAACGTGCTGCACGTTCATCCAGGACCGCGCGCCGACTGGTTCGAACCGGATGCCCTCCGGTCGCTGTGTGCGGCGCCGTACGCCGTCCAGCCGGACTCCGACCGGGTCGCACTCCGCCTGTCGGGGACGGCGCTGCGCCGGACCCGTCACGACAGGCTGCCCGATGAACTGCCCAGCGAGGGCCTCGTGCTCGGTGCCGTGCAGGTCCCTCCAGACGGGCAGCCGATCGTCTTCCTGGCCGACCACCCCACCACCGGCGGTTATCCGGTCGTCGCGGTGCTGGACCCCGACGATGTGAGCGCGTGCGCCCAGCTGCGGCCCGGCCAGGAGGTCAGCTTCCGTCCTGCTCGGGTGTGACCGGGGGCAGCGGTCGGAGGGCCGGGTCGTCCGTCGTGAAGGTGCGCACCGGCCCCGGGCCCGTCTCGGCGGTCTCGAACCGCACCGTCACCCGGCCGACCCCTGAACCCCACACCCAACCCTGACCGTGCTCGTCGTGCCGCACGTCCATCCCCGGCGCCCAGACGTGGCGGCGCACCTGGTCCAGCAGGCTGTCCTCCACCACGGTGGTCTCCACCTCCTCGTCGGGCTCGTCGTCGCCGAAGAGGTCCTCCTGGATCCAGTCGGCCAGACCGGACACGCCGACCCCGAGCAACCGGACTCCGTCGCTGGTGTCGACCTCGCCGAGGAGCGTGCGAGCGAGCCGCACGACGGTGGCGACCGAGTCGGTGGGGGCCGCCAGCGTCGTCGACCGCGTGTGGGTGGTGAAGTCGTGCAGCCGGACCTTGACGGTGATCGTGCGTCCGGAGAGCCGGGCTGCCCGGAGGCGGGCGACCACCTTCGCAGCCTGCCGCTCGAGCAGGCCTTCCAGCAGGCGCCGCTCGACCAGGTCGGTGTCGTAGGTGTCCTCGACGCTGATCGACTTGGCTTCGCGCTCGGCCACGACGGCGCGGTCGTCCTCGGCGCGTGCCATCGCGTAGAGCCCGTGCCCGTGGGCGTTGCCGACGAGGCGGACGAGCTCGTCGCGGGACAGCGCGGCGAGGTCGGTGACCGTGTGCACTCCGACGCGGCGCAACCGTTCCGCGGTGGCGGGCCCGACGCCGGGGATGGCCGTCACCGGCAGCGGCCCGAGCAGGTCGCGTTCGTCTCCGGGAGGGACCACGACCAGCCCGTCCGGCTTGCGCAGGTCGCTGGCGATCTTCGCGATCAGCTTCGAGGTGCCGATGCCGACCGAGCCGGTCAGGCCGCCGGTGACCTCGTGCACCCGGTCCTTCAGCTCGCGCGCGAGAGCGGTCACGGTCTCCACGGAGTGGTCGGGCAGGTCGGCGGCGGCCAGGTCGACGTACGCCTCGTCGAGGGAGAGCGGCTCGACGAGGGGGGAGAGGCGGCGCAGCTCGGCCATCACTGCGCGGCTCGTCTCGCGATAGACGTGGTGACGCCCGGAGAGGTACGCCGCATGCGGGCATCGCGCCCGCGCCTCGCGGGTGGACATCGCCGACCGCACTCCGAAGGCGCGCGCTTCGTACGACGCGGTGGCCACGACCCCGCGACCTCCGACCCCGCCCACCACGACGGGACGCCCCCGCAGTGACGGCTTGTCGCGCTGTTCGACCGCGGCGTAGAACGCGTCCAGGTCGACATGGAGGATCGTCGGCTCCGCGCGCACGCCTCATCATCTCCCGCGCTGGCCGGTATCTCTCCCCAGGCTCGCGGTCCGTCTCGTGGTGCACAGGCCCCGCGCGCGGGCCCGACAGGAGTGGGCGGTGGCGAGGACGGTGTCGCCATGAACCCTCCATCACCGGTCGCACTTCGCGACGAGACCGACTTGCTGGCACTGATCCCCTACACGTTGGGGTTCGTCCCCGAGGACTCGCTGGTGCTGGTCGCCTTCGGCGACGGCGCCCGGCCCTCCCATGCCCGGCCGTTCCACGCCAGGGTGGACCTGCCCGACGACCCGGGCGTGCTCGACGAGGTCGGCGACCACCTGGCCGCGGCCGCGGTGCGCAGCAGCGCGGCGGTGGCCTTCGTCGTGGTCTACACCCACGACGAGTGCCTGGCGCAGATCGCCGCCTCGGTGCTCTCCGACCGGTTGGCACGCGCCGAGGTGCGCGTGCTCTCCAGCCTGCGCGCCGACGGGAACAGGTGGTATCCGCTCGATGCCGACGACATCATGGGCAGCGAGGGAGTGCCGTACGACATCACCACCCACCCGCTGACCTCGCGCGGCGTCCTGGAGGGCCAGGTCACCTACGGCAGCCGCGACGAACTGCGCGACTCGCTCGGCGTCGTCGACCCCGACCTCGCCGAGGAGGTCGACAAGGCCATGGCCGGCCTACCCGCGCTGCCCCCCGACCGTGCTGTGCTGCTGGCCGAGGTGGTCTGGCTGCGCGAGTGGGTCGACGTGCTGCTGCACGGTGGGGCCGACGCCGTCGGTCTCTGCGCGGCCGATGACCTGGCGCGTCTCCTCCGTGCTCTCGCCCACCCCGACATCCGCGACCAGGTGTGGTGCGACATGTCGCGCGAGACCGCTCCTGCCCACGTCGCGCTGTGGCGCGAGGTCGTACGACGCAGCCCGCACTCCGCAGTGGCGCCCGCGGCCGCCCTGCTGGGCTTCTGCGCCTGGCTGTCCGGCAACGGTGCGCTCGGATGGTGTGCGGTGGACCGGGCGTTGGAGGCGGATCCCGACCAGTCCTTGGCGCGGCTGGTGGGCGACGTGCTGACCGCCGCGATGCCGCCGTGGCGTTGGCGTCCCGTGCCGGCGGAGTCGCTGCCGCTGTACGCCGGCTGAGCGGGGCGCCGTACTCAGCGGCACACCCCGTGGTCGACGTTGCGGGCCGAGGTCGAGCGATGCAACTGCGCGACCTCGGCGTCCATCCGAGGCAGGATGCGCGGCACCAGGTCGCGTGTGGCCCGGTCGCCGAACCGCGAGGTCACCAGCCCTCGGGCCGCCGACAGCCCGCGGACCCAGCCGGGCGCGTACACCCGTCGGCGACGGTGCGCCAGCCCGTCGACGAACGCCGCCACGCACACGTCGACGTCGGCGGTGCGGTTCAGCGGGGCAGGCAGTGAACGGATGAGGTCTGCGAAGGCGGAGAGGTCCTCGCTCGCGTCGCGCACCAGCGGGGTGTCGATCCACGACATGTGCGCTGTCCCGACCTCGACCCCCTGGTGCGCGACCTCGAGCCGCAAAGCGTTGGCGAAGTGCTCGACACCGGCCTTGCTCGCGTTGTACGCCGCCAGTCCGGGAGAGGGCGCGAACGCCGCCAGCGAAGACACCACCAGCACATAGCCACGTCGTCGGATCAGCTCGGGCAGCGCGGCGCGCACGGTGTGGAAGACCCCGGTGACGTTGACGTCCAGCACTGCTCGGAACGTCGCGGGGTCCACTGCCGCTACCGATCCGTAGCTGGCGATGCCGGCGTTCGCCACGACGAGGTCCACCGCTCCGAAAGTCTCGACCGCGCGAGCGACCGCGTCCGTCATCGCCGTCAGGTCGCGTACGTCGGCGGCCACGCCCAGTGCCGTCGCTCCGCCATGGCGGTCGTTCAGCTCCGCCGCCAGCTCCTGCAGGAGCTCGTCGTCGATGTCGGTGAGCAGCAACCGGCCCCCGCGTCCCGCGAGCGCTCGGGCGGTCGCGGCGCCGATGCCGTTGGCCGCGCCGGTGATGAGCGCGACCTTCCCTCGCAGCGGGTCGGACTCACCGGCGGATCGACGGGCGGAGGTGCGGGTGTCGGCAGGGCTCAGGGGGATGCGCATGGGCACAGCGTGGCATCCCCTGTCGCCGCCCGGCTCGAGAAGATCTCCCGCGGCCTGGCGCGTGCCTCTACTGTGGCGCCATGGGCGAGGACGTCGAGCAGCAGTCCTTCACACGCGAAGACCGGACCAACTACCGCAAGAAGGTCCGCACCTGTCTCGACGTGTTCGACCGCATGCTCCAGGAGGCGCGCTTCGACGCGGACGCCCCTGCGACCGGCCTGGAGATCGAGCTGAACCTCGTCGACGACCGCGAAGAACCGGCGATGCTCAACGCCGAAGTGCTCGCCGCGCTCGACGACCCCGATTTCCAGACCGAGCTGGGACTCTTCAACCTCGAGATCAACGTCGCCCCGCAGCGCCTGCCGGACCACGGCATCAGCTCGTTCACCGAAGCAGTGCGCGCGAGTCTCAACACCGCCGAGGAGGTCGCCACCCAGGTGGGCGCCCACCTGGTGATGGTCGGGATCCTCCCGACGCTGACCGAGCAGCACCTGGACCGGTCGGTGCTGAGCAGCAACCCGCGCTACCACCTGCTCAGCGACGAGATCCTCGCGGCCCGCGGGGAGGACCTGGTCCTGGAGATCGACGGTCCCGAACGGCTCCGCGCGACCGCAGACTCCATCGCCCCCGAGGCGGCCTGCACGAGCACCCAGCTGCACGTGCAGGTGAGCCCGGAGGACTTCCCGGCGTACTGGAACGCCTCTCAGGCCATCGCCGGCGCGCAGTTGGCGGTGGGTGCGAACTCGCCGTACCTGATGGGCCGCGAGCTTTGGCGTGAGACGCGCATCGCGCTGTTCGAGCAGGCCACCGACACTCGCGCCGAGGAGCTCAAAGCTCAGGGGGTGCGTCCCCGGGTCTGGTTCGGCGAGCGATGGATCACCTCGATCTTCGACCTGTTCGAGGAGAACGTCCGCTACTTCCCGGCGCTGCTGCCGGTGATCTCGGACGAGGACCCCGTCGCGGTCCTCGACTCCGGCGGCACGCCTGTCCTCGACGAGCTGCGCCTGCACAACGGCACCGTCTATCGATGGAACCGCCCGGTCTATGCCGTCGTCGACGACGTCCCGCACGTCCGCGTGGAGAATCGCGTGCTGCCGGCCGGCCCCACGGTCGTGGACACGATGGCCAACGCCGCGTTCTACTTCGGACTGGTGCGCGCGTTGGCCGAGCAGGAGCGGCCGGTGTGGTCACAGATGTCGTTCACCGCGGCCGAGGACAACTTCCACGCCGCCGCCCAGGCCGGCGCCGAGTCGCAGTTGTACTGGCCCGGCTCGGGGCAGGTGCCCGCCACCGAGCTGGTGCTGCGGCGGCTCCTGCCGATGGCGGCGACAGGGCTCCGGTCGTGGGGTGTCGACGACGCCGAGGCTGCCGAGTCGCTGCACATCATCGAGCAGCGGTGCCTCACCGGCCGCAACGGCGCCTCCTGGTTCGTCGATCAGGTCCACGCCCGGGCGAGGGAGGGCACGCGGCACGAGGTGCTGCGTCGTGTGCTGCGCGACTACCGGGAGCGAATGCACGCCAACCAGCCCGTGCACACCTGGGACTGATCAGAGCCGTAGCCGCTTCCACGATCGGCTCGCGCCGCTGCCGGGATGGAGCCAGCCGTAGCGGGTGACGACGTAGAACCCCTCCATCACCGCGCCGCGGGACTCGACGGCCTGACGCGCCGACCCCCACCACTGCATGTCCTGGTCGTAGGGCTGGGGGTCGCCCGCTCGGGTCACCCACACGTGCAGGGCGCTGTCCTCCATGACTCTGGGCAGCGCGGCGTAGCCCGCGCACAGCGCGTCGAGGACATCGAGACGCAACCCCGCGTCGTACAGCTCGGGGACGGGCCACGGGACGACGGTGCTGTTGCGCCGCGCTGCAGGCACCCCGACGTGCACGCCCATGGGGAACCGCCGCCGCTGCTCCGCCCGACGCAGCAGACCGACCTCGCGGCGCAGTGCTGCGAGGGTCGCATCGGACAGACGTTCATCGGGCACGGTGCCGCAGTCTGCCCCAGTCCGCCGACAGGAGTGACCTGCCCTCCACAGGCTCGGCCGCGGCCGAGAACCGGATCAGCCGCGGGGCCACGACGGCGGGCCGGGAGCGTGCAGGTCGAACCTGACGCCGACGAGGCGGAGCGCGAAGCAGGCAGCAGCGGCGCCGACGGCGGTGTATGCCTCATAGATTCCCGTCTCCAAGCTGACCACGGCCAGCCCCGCCCCGAGGAACGCAGGAATTGCGTAGAGCTCGCTGCGCAGCACCGAGGGCACCTGCTGGGTCAAGGAGTCCCGCAGCGTGCCCCCTCCGACCGCCGTGATCGCGCCGAGGATGACCGCGGGCACCGGGCCCAACCCGTAGTCCAGGGCCTTGGTCGCACCGACTACCGCGAAGAGGCTGAGCCCGACTGCGTCGAGGACGAGGATCGCCCGGGCGATGCGCACCAGACCGCTGTTGAAGAAGAAGGCCAGCAGGCTTCCGGCGACGGCGGATGCCAGATAGCGCCAGTCGTCGAAGGCGACCGGCGGGATGTCGCCGATGAGGACGTCGCGGATGATCCCGCCACCCACCGCGGTGATGACCCCGAGCGTGACGACGCCGACGATGTCGAGCCGCGTAGCCCGCAGCGCCGTGAGGGCCCCGTTGAGGGCGAAGGCGAAGGTGCCGAGCAGGTCCAACGCCAGCAGCAGCGGGTTGTCGGTGGGCACACGCCATTGTCTACCGGCGGCGGCGACGCCCGAGAAGTTGGTAGCCGACCAGCAGCAGGAGGACGACCAAGAAGGTCGGCAGCATCACCGCTCCAGGAGTCATCGCGCACGACACCACGTTGCCGGCGTCGTTGGTGCAGACGGGAGGATTGGTGTCGGCCTGGGAGACCGCGCCCACCATCCGGAAGACTAGGAGTGCGAGCAGCCCCGCCACACCCACGTCGGCGAGCAGCAGCAGCGGCACGGGCCATCGGGTCGGTGTCTGCTGCATCTGCCACCTCCGTCGTGAGATCCAAGCATCCCATCCGTCCACCGCAGCAGAGGAGTTCCCTTGCCGCTCACCATCACCGGCGATGCCGACGCCGACCGATTGCTCTCGGACGACCCGTTCGCCCTGCTGGCGGGGATGATGCTCGACCAGCAGTTCCCCATGGAGCGCGCGTTCGCCGGGCCCGCCAAGGTGCTCGAACGCTTCGGCACCCTCGACCCGTCGGCCATCGCCGGTGCCGATCCCGAGGAGTTCGCGGCGCTGTGTGCCGAGCCTCCCGCCATCCATCGGTTTCCGGGCTCGATGGCCGCGCGCTTGCAGGAGCTGGCGCGACATGTCGTCGAGCAGTACGACGGACGCACGGAGAGACTGTGGCAGGAAGCCGTCAGCGGCACCGACCTGATGAAGCGACTCACGGCCCTGCCGGGTTTCGGACGGCAGAAGGCGCAGATCTTCGTCGCCCTGCTCGGCAAACGCCTCGGCGTACGCCCCGAGGGTTGGGCGAAGGCAGCAGGGGACTACGCCGAGGAAGGCTCGTTCCGTTCCGTCGCGGACGTCGTGGACGAGGAGTCCCTCGAACGAGTGCGTGCCTTCAAGAAGGAGCAGAAGGCCAAGGCCAAGGCGA
Organism: Marmoricola sp.; assembly: GCA_043427135.1. GTDB lineage: Bacteria > Actinomycetota > Actinomycetes > Propionibacteriales > Nocardioidaceae > Marmoricola_A. The sequence goes on from JBHWSH010000301.1 coordinate 8,506, forward strand.
CGCGCTCCGATCGGTGAGTGTGGGCGAGCAAGGCTCCCCGGGCGCCGAATCCCCTTTGTGGTCGTGCCACAATGGTCCTCGCGGCACTTGACGACTACGGGCTTCGCCGCGCTCACACCCGTTTGGACGAGAGGTAGTTCGTGTCTGCGAGCACGTCCCGCAAGCTGTCCGAGGAGGGCCTCGCCCACCCCGATGTCGTCGCCTTGATGAAGCTCGGAAGAGCCGTCGGCGAGGTCTCGGCAGAGGCGGTACGCCAGACCGCCGAGTCCGCGGGCATTCCGCCCAAGCAACTGCGCGGACTGTTGGCGATCCTGAGCGAGGAGGGGATCGCCGTGTCCGTTCCGGTGACCGGCGCCGACCGCAAGCGGGCCGCGGCGGCCTCCTCCGCGACGAAGAAGGTCGCCACGGCCAAGGCCGGCGCCACCAAGGCTCCCGCCAAGAAGGCCGCGAAGAAGGCGACCGCCGCGACTGCGAAAAAGACCGCGGCTCCGGTCGACGACGCCGTCGCGCCCAAGGCTGCGGCGAAGAAGTCCGCCGCGAAGAGCGCTGCGACGACCACGAAGAAGACCGCCGCCAAGAAGGCGCCCGCCAAGGCCGCAGCAAAGGACGCACCGGAGGCCGACACCGCGGCGCCAGCGCCCGCGATCGGGCCCGACGGCAAGAAGATCCTGCCCGACATCCCGGACGCCGAGTTCGAGAAGGACCTCGCGCAGGACCCGACGCTCAAGGAGGAGGAGGACGAGAGCCGCGGCTTCGTCATCTCCGCCGCCGACGACACCGACGAGCCTGTTCAGCAGGTCATGGTCGCCGGTGCGACCGCCGACCCGGTTAAGGACTACCTCAAGCAGATCGGCAAGGTTCCCCTCCTCAACGCCGAGATGGAGGTCGAGCTGGCCAAGCGCATCGAGGCCGGCCTCTTCGCCGATGAGAAGCTCGCCCAGGGCGGCAAGATCACGGCCAAGGTCCTCGAGGAGCTCGAGTGGATCGCCGAGGACGGCCGCCGCGCGAAGAACCATCTGCTCGAGGCCAACCTGCGGCTCGTGGTCTCGCTGGCCAAGCGCTACACCGGTCGCGGCATGCTCTTCCTCGACCTCATCCAGGAGGGCAACCTCGGTCTGATCCGTGCGGTCGAGAAGTTCGACTACACCAAGGGCTACAAGTTCTCCACCTACGCCACCTGGTGGATCCGGCAGGCGATCACTCGCGCCATGGCCGACCAGGCCCGCACCATCCGCATCCCGGTGCACATGGTCGAGGTCATCAACAAGCTCGCCCGCGTCCAGCGGCAGATGCTGCAGGACCTCGGCCGGGAGCCCACTCCGGAGGAGCTCGCCAAGGAGCTCGACATGACTCCGGAGAAGGTCATCGAGGTGCAGAAGTACGGCCGCGAGCCGATCTCGCTGCACACTCCGCTGGGCGAGGACGGCGACAGCGAGTTCGGCGACCTGATCGAGGACTCCGAGGCGATCGTCCCCGCCGACGCGGTCAGCTTCACGCTGCTTCAGGAGCAGCTGCACGCCGTGCTCGACACGCTGTCGGAGCGCGAGGCCGGGGTGGTGTCGATGCGCTTCGGTCTCACCGACGGGCAGCCCAAGACCCTTGATGAGATCGGCAAGGTCTACGGCGTCACCCGCGAGCGGATCCGCCAGATCGAGTCCAAGACGATGTCCAAGCTGCGCCACCCGAGCCGCTCGCAGGTGCTGCGCGACTACCTCGACTGAGGGCTTCCTCAGCCGACGAGGTGGACCTCGCGGTACGCCGCGAGCGCGTCGATCGTGCGCTCGAGGGTGACGGCGAGCTCGGCGACCGTCGCCTCGCAGCCGGTGACGGTGCCTGTCTCGGCGGCGAGTTCGAGCTCCAGGGCGATCTCGGCCACCCGGTTGGCTCCGAGGTTCAACGCGCTCCCGCGGAACTGGTGGGCAAGATCGCGCGCCGCCACGGAGTCCTGGTCCCGCACGGCGGCTTTCAGATCGGCGACCACGTCGTCGGCGCGAGAGGCGAAGTTGTCCATGGCGCGCAGGACGAGAGCCTTGGCGCGCTCGCCCATGGTGCTCAGCTCCTCGATCCGGGTCGGATCGAGGACGTCGCCCGTGCGGCGAGAGGGCTCGTGCTTCGCCCCTGCGACTTCCTCCCGCGGACTGTCGGCGTACGTCCGGAGCACGGAGGCGAGCCGATCGGCGCTGACGGGTTTGGTGAGAAGGTCGTCCATGCCGGCGGCCTGACAGCGCTCGCGCTCGCCGATGACAGCGGAGGCGGTGAGCGCGACGATCGGCACGCGGGTGGAGCCTTCGGCTGCGCGAATCGCGCGCGAGGCGGTGTATCCGTCCATGCCCGGCATGTGCACATCCATCAGGATCAGCGCGTAGTCGTTCGACGCCGCCATCTCGACTGCGCGGGCCCCATTGTCGGCCACGTCCGCGCTGTAGCCGAGAGCTTCGAGCAGGCCCAGAGCGACGAGCTGGTTGATGTCGTTGTCCTCCACGAGCAGCACTCGCCCCGTCCGCGCGCCCGGTCCGCTGCCGGAGAGGGGCTCCACCACCGTTGCTTCGGTGGCGGTCCCCGCTGCACCGAATCGCGCGGTGAACCAGAAGGTGCTGCCCTTGCCGGGCGTGCTGTCGGCGCCGATCTCGCCGTCGAGGAGCTGCACCAGCTGGCGTGAGATCGCCAGACCCAGACCGGTGCCCCCGTAGGTGCGGGTCGTGGAGGCGTCAGCCTGCCGGAAGGGCTCGAAGAGCCTGCTCATCTGCTCGGCGTTGATCCCGATACCGGTGTCGGTGACGCTCGTGCGGAGTGTCGAGCCGGATGCATCCGACTCTTCGAGTCCCACGTGGATCGCGACGCCGCCCTCGTGGGTGAACTTGATCGCGTTGGAGACCAGGTTGGACAGGACCTGCCCGAATCGGGTGGAGTCTCCCAGCACGCGCGCCGGCACATCAGGGTCCACCGAGACGGTGAACTCCAGACCTTTGTCGCTGGCGCCGCTCTGCACGATCGCAGCGACCTGCTCCACGACGGGACGTACCGGAAAGTCGACTCGTTCGAGCTCGACCTCGCCGGCCTCGATCTTCGAGAAGTCCAGGATGTCGTTGATCAGGCTCAGGAGCGACTGGCCTGCTACTTGCATGCCGCTCGCCAGGCGGCGCTGGTGGGCATCGAGCTCGGTGCGCAGGAGCAGCTCGTTGAGCCCGATCACGCCGTTGAGCGGCGTGCGGATCTCGTGCGACATCGTGGCCAGGAACTCCGACTTCAACCGGGAAGCCTCCATCGCCGCGTCGCGAGCCTCGGCGAGGTCCAGGGCCGAGCGCTCCCGGGCTGCCACCTGAGCCAGCTGGCCAGTGACCTGCTCCACCATCGAGGTGAGCATGGCGTGCCGCTCGAAGGGGCCGATGTTGGTGAGCACGAAGACCACCGACGGCTCGCCGTCGAGCGAGACCATGCATCCGATCGACGGGTTGTCCGGCTGCAGCTCCTCCTCGAACAGCATGCCGTCGCGGCGCAGGACCTCCTCGGCGACATGCCTCTCGTAGGCGTTGGGGATCTGCTCGGGGTCGTCGGCGGTGACCAGGAAGGGGACCAGCTCCTGCTTGCCGCCCTCGCGGCGTACCTCCAGCGCCACAGCGCGCACCCAGTCGTCGTGCGCGAGCAGCTGGCCGCGCACCATCTGCATGGCCTCGCGAAGGGTAGTCGCGCTGTTGGCGGCGGTGGCCATCACCTGCATCAACATGTTCAGCACGACGGCGTCGAGGAGCTTGAGCTCGGCCTCCTTGACGGACGAGATGTCCTGCAGGGTGCCGCTGGTGCGCAGAAGTGTGCCGTCCTTGCGGACCGACCGCCCGAGGAGGCGGGTCCAGACCTCGCTGCCGTCGCGCCGGATGATCCGGCAGTCCACGGCGAACTCGCCGCCGATCGCTTCGGCAGAGAGGACGGCGTCGCGTACGCGTTCGCGGTCGGCGGTCGCCACCCTGGCCAAGAACTCTTCGGGGGTGGGCACGAACGTGGCCGGGTCGAGATCGAAAATCGAGTACAGCTGCTGGGTCCAGGTCAGGACGCCGATGGTGTAGTCCATCTCGTAGCTGCCCAGCCGAGCGATGGACTGGGCCTCGCCCAACTGCTCTTCCCGCGTGGAGAGCCTGCTCAGCAGCTCCCTGCGCTCGGCGTCGTCGCTGAGCCGATGCACGTAGGCGACAGGTTCGCCGTCGGCGTCACACAGGACACTCTCGCCGCACAGCAGCGGCACCGGGGAGCCGTCCGGACGTCGGTAGGTGACCTCGACATCGCTGGGGTTCGGTGTGTGGATCCGCAGGTCCGCGAGGTGCGCCGCCAGCTGCTCGCGACCCACCTCGTCCAGCACGTCGGCGATGTCGGTCGTGCGCATGACCTCCGGCGATCGCCCGAGGAACTCCGCGCATCGGTCGTTGGTGTAGAGCGTCTTGCCGGAGGCGTCGAACACCCAGATGCCGTCACGCGAGGACTCGATCATCTGCTGGAAGAAGTCGCCGGACAGGTCCACGCTCCCTCCTCGCAGCAGTCGACGTCAGGTCCACCATAGGTGCGCGAGTCCGGCCGCGGGACGAACTCTCCCAACTCGGGTTGTTTCGCCCTCAGGTGGTCCATGTGCCGACGAACCAGACGCCGACAGCGGCGAGCGCGGCGGCCGCTTCGATCAGCACGGACAGCCCGGCGGCGAGCACGGCTGCCTTGGTCGAGGGCCATGCGGCCGCGCTGCCGAGGCGCCGGAGCTCGGCGAGGTAGACCCCCAGCACGAAGCCGAGGAGCAGACCCACGCCCGGCACCACGAACAGTCCGACCACACCGAGGGCGCCACCGGCGAACAACGTGCTCAGCGGCACGCCGGCCGCGGTGAGCCGGCGACCGGGCACGGCGTACTTGACGACCTGCCCTGCTCCCAGCAGCAGAAGCCCGCCAGCGGCGTACGCCCATGCCTCGGCGCCGCCGACGACCACCGCCCACGCGATCAACGCTCCTGCGATGAGGAGCGAGCCAGGGAGGATCGGGACCACGATGCCGGCCAGGCCGATGAGCATGAGGATGCCGATGACGACGTCGACGGTCTGCATGGGGGCGTTCTACCACTCCGGACAGCACGAGGCCCCGGCACGGAGCCGGGGCCTCGATGGTCTGCGGACGGCGAGACTCAGAAGTCCTCGATGACCGGCGCGGGGGTCGGGTCGAGGAGCTTGCCGGTCTCGTCGTGCACGTTGACGGCGATGGCGCGCAGCTTGTCGCCGTGCGCGCGTCCGTGGTGGGCGCAGAAGAGCAGCTCACCGCCGCCGGCAAGCTCGACGCGAAGGTAGGCCTGAGCCCCGCAACGGTCGCAGCGGTCGTTCGCGGTCAGGGGGTTGGGGGCAACGGCAGTGGTCATCATCGGTGGCCTTCCTTCCTGTCGTTCTCGAGACGGTGGTCGACCCGGTGGTCCCGGGGCTTCCCGCCGACGTCGTCCTCGACGCAACAATCCCATCACGGTGATCTGTTCCCGCCGCGAGCAGCCCCTCGGGCCGACGGCCCGTGAGACGTCCCACAGTGGATGGCCACCTCCGGACGTCGGATATTCGTGCTGTGAAGTTGTTCCTCGCCTGCAGTCTGCCCGTCCGGAGCAAACTTCGAGCCAGGACGCTCCGATCGTGTCGGAAAACCGCCTGATCGCATCCTGACTATCCCCACCCGCCGGCGGACCAGTCCTCGGTCCTCGGCAGCACGTTCGGGGTGTGGCGGTGGCCGGGCCGGCGGGCCCGCGACGGTAGATTCGAACAGGACTCGCCACTGCTCGGAGGACATCATCGACAACACCTACAACGCCCAGCACCTGCTCGTCCTCGAGGGGCTGGAGGCGGTCCGCAAACGGCCGGGGATGTACATCGGCTCGACCGATGCGCGCGGACTCATGCACTGCCTGTGGGAAATCATCGACAACTCCGTCGACGAGGCGCTGGCCGGCCACTGCAGCCGCATCGACGTGGTGCTGCATCCAGACGGCTCCGCCGAGGTCCGCGACGACGGACGCGGCATCCCGGTCGACAAGGAGCCCAAGACCGGCCTGTCAGGCGTCGAGGTGGTCTTCACCAAGCTCCACGCGGGCGGGAAGTTCGGCGGCGGGTCCTACAACGCCACCGGCGGTCTGCACGGCGTGGGATCCTCGGTCGTCAACGCTCTCTCAGCGCGCCTCGACGTCGAGGTGGACCGCTCACCGGCGACCCAGCACATGTCCTTTCAACGCGGCGCTCCCGGTGTCTTCTCCGGCGACGGTCCGGAGGCGGCGTTCACGCCTCAGTCGGGACTCCACAAGGGCGGCCGGGTCAAGAAGGGCGTCACCGGCACGCGGGTGCGCTTCTGGCCCGACCGGCAGATCTTCACCAAGGACGCCGACTTCGTGTACGCCGAGCTCGTCACCCGAGCGCGGCAGACCTCGTTCATCGTGCCTGGCCTCGAGCTGGTCATCCGCGACGCCCGGGGCGAGGAGGAGGTCGAGGAGCGCTTCAAGCACGACGGCGGGATCACCGAGTACTGCGAGTTCCTGGCCCACGACGAGCCGGTGACCGACGTACTCCGCCTAGAAGGGCAGGGACGCTTCACCGAGACCGTTCCGCTGCTCGATGACAAGGGCCACATGGTGCCTCAAGACGTCGAGCGTGACCTGCACGTCGACGTCGCGCTGCGGTGGGGGACCGGCTACGACACCGAGATCCGCTCCTACGTCAATGTGATCGCCACGCCCAAAGGGGGCACCCACGTCGGGGGTTTCGAGAACGCCCTGACCAAGACACTCAACGACGTCCTGCGCGAGACCAAGACACTCAAGGTAGCCGAGCCCGACGTCATCAAGGACGACGTTCTCGAGGGTCTGACTGCCGTGGTCACCGTGCGTCTCGCGGAGCCTCAGTTCGAGGGGCAGACCAAGGAGGTGCTCGGCACCCCTGCTGCGCGCAGCATCGTGCGCAAGGTGGTGTCGGCGGAGCTGCGCAAGTTCCTGACTTCGAGCAGGCGGGCCGAGAAGGCGCAGGCCAAGCTGACCCTGGAGAAGGTCGCCAACGCCTCCCGGACGCGGCTCGCGGCGCGGCAGCAACGAGACAACCAGCGTCGCAAGAACGCCCTGGAGTCCTCGGCGTTACCCGCCAAGCTCGCGGACTGCCGCTCCTCCGACACCGAGCGCACCGAGCTGTTCATCGTGGAGGGCGACTCCGCTCTCGGCACGGCCAAGCTGGCGCGCAACTCGGAGTTCCAGGCGCTGCTGCCCATCCGCGGCAAGATCCTCAACGTCCAGAAGGCCTCCGTCTCGGACATCCTGGCCAACGCCGAGTGCGCGGCCCTGATCCAGGTGGTCGGCGGCGGCGCCGGGCGCAGCTTCGACCTGGACGCCGCCCGCTACGGCAAGGTGGTGCTGATGACGGACGCGGACGTGGACGGCGCCCACATCCGCACCCTGTTGCTGACCCTCTTCTACCGCTACATGCGTCCGCTGGTAGAAGCCGGCCACGTCTACGCCGCCGTGCCGCCCCTGCACCGGGTTGAGGTGGTCAACCGGGGTAAGGCTAATGAGATGGTCTATACCTATTCTGAGAAGGAGCTGCACGAGCTCTTAGATAGGTTG
>JBHWSH010000302.1:0-3833 GCA_043427135.1 Marmoricola sp.
CCTTGCCGATTCTTCGGCTACGTCATGCCGCCCGCTCCAACGCTCCGACCACCGCAGCGTCCAAGCCCTCGAAGCCGACATCCGTAAGTGGGTGAAAGCCTGGAACGAAGACCCCAAGGTCTTCGTCTGGACCAAAACCGCCGACCAGATCACCGGAAGCCTCGGACGACTTACCCAAAGGATTGGAAGTTCGGGACACGAGTGGGCGATCTGGTGATCCGATCAAGGACAGTCCGCGCGCTCTGGATGGCGGCTGCTGCGGCAGAAGCGGCGCGATCGGCCGCGTCAGTCCGCCAGAAGGACATGGAGTCCAGCAGAAGAGCTGTAGCACGGGTTCGCATTGAGACCGGGTGTGCTTGGGAACCGATGCGGGCGTCGGCCCGGACACTGCACCCCCTCGTTCTCTGAAACGGGCGGCGTCCAGGTGGGGCACACCAGCCAGGCCGTGCTGCCGGCGCCCGCGGCCAGTGCCGGGTCACGTGTGCCATCTTGCTTGGTGAGCAATCGACGGCACCCACGAACCGATCCAAGTGTAGTCGGTGGGCATTCGGCGATGAGGTGGTGCTTGACACCGAGCCGCAGAATCGAATAATGAACCTACCGGTCGGGGCTCACGCCTTCGGCCGGGTAACCGGTACGGAGCATCGCGCCGGACCAACTCCTCGGGACGGCGAGAGCCATTCTGAGCCGTCAGGAAAACCGGGGGATACTTTGATCGCGCGACCCTTCACGTCTTTCTCGGCAGTCGTCGTGCTGTCGCTGCCGGCTTCAATGCTCGTTGCCTGCTCAGCGGATGAGGATCATCCGGAATCAGCGGTAAGCACCCCGGCAGTGCAGGATTACGCGCAGATCCTTCTACCTCGAATCGCTCCTCCTGAAGGCGCCATTGTACGCGTGGTCACGATGTCCGACCCGGCCAACGACGGCCAGCACATTCTCTTCCAGTACCCAGGCTTCACCATCCAGGCATGTGCACTGACCTCGACCGCGGAGCGCCGCGACGCCTGCAAGCCGCAGCAGACCGCCACCACCATTCGCACCGTGACAGAAAGAAATGTCCGGACGACGATCACGGTGAGCACGAAGCATGGGGACCAAACGCCCACGAGCGAGCAGGACGACATCGTGGGATTCTTCGAATCTGCGCCACTGACGAATCGGCCCGCGTGGCTACCTGCCTACTCGGACGAAAACTAGGAACGGAAAGAGGGGGAATGATGAGAGTTATCAAGATCGGGGGGAGGCTGGGCGCCTGTTGTCTTGCGGCCGTTGTGGCCGTCAGCGCGGGCTGGGCGGAAGCCGCCTTGGCGCACACCGAAGCAACGCCGGGACAGGAGCTGTCCTATCGACACAAGGAGATCGCCCGTTCGACGATCGAGGCCCACCGTGCCGATCCTGATAGTCGGGCTAAGCGGAATGAAGCCCGGTCCTCGCTTATCGAGCAGTCCGCCCGCTCAGGGACACTCTACGACCAATCAGAGGTAGCGGCGTCGGCCGTCGACGACGTTGCTGTCGCGTGGTCGGAAGGCACAGACCTGGACCGAGTCATCGTGACGGAGGAGACCGAGACCGACGGCGACGTGAACGTGGCCGGCCTCGGTGCCATCGGCGACACCTCCGCAGAGGGCCACAACCCGACCTACGCGCATGGGCAGCCAAGGACTCACCGCCGTCTACGGCCAGTGGGGTGACGTCACTGGCGGCACAGTCCAGGTGACCGTCGACGGCTTCAAGCTCGTCTCTGGCTGGGAGCGGTGGCGGATCCGGGAGTCAAAGACCGACCGCGAGGTCTACTACTACGGACACTGGGGCACCGCCTACGGCAAGTCCGTCACGGGCTACGACCACGCCCCCTACCGCGTCGACGTTCGCTCCCGACCCACGTCGGGTTACGAGGCGAGGTTCCTCAACCTCAGGAACTACTGGCCGAAGGTTTCGGAACCCTCGTGTAGCTCCGGAAGCATCGGTATCACGGCCCTCGGATTCGGCGGGTCACTGCCGATGCAGAACTGCGCTCACCTCTCGCCCGACCCGAACGCCAATACCTTCAAGATGGGCGTCGCGTGGGACGCCGGGAGCTGCAAGGACCAGACCAGCGAGGGAGCAGACCTTGGCATGGTAGTGGACGTGAAGCCCGACAAGCTCGCCGTCCTCAGTGACTACGCCTACGCCCGCTTCAGTACGTCGAGTGCAGTATGCGACATGGACGCCAGCAACGACGTCCGCGCCATCTACGCTGACCCGGGCTGGTGACAGGACCGAGGTCTGGTACCGCTCGAGCGGTCGCAACCGCATCTGTTCTTCTCGGGGCGTTGGTGGCAGGTTGCACCAGCGCCCCGAGCCCACCGGCGGCGGGCCAGCATGACGTCACGGCCGAGCTGGGCGCCGCCGGCTCCTGCGAAGAACTTCGAGTGCACCGCGATAGCTGTCACGAGATCGAACTAGAGGGTCGACGTTTCCGCTATGTGCTCCTCCGCCGCAAGACTGCCGACCGCACCGCCGTTGTCGACATGGGTGGGCCGGGCGTCGCGGTGTTGGGTGCGGGGTTCCCCCGCCAACTCGAAAATGACGTGACTGACGTCAACCTCCTGTTCGTGGATGAGCCCTGGACCGGTCGGGAGAAGCCGAGCAGTTGCGACGCAAGCCTGACCCAGTGGTATCGCCGAGTTCACGACGGGTGGCCGGCCGAGTCGGGCATCCCGGTCGTGCACGCGGTTGTGGACTCTTGCAGCTTGTTCGACGGCCAAGGGGACTGGGGTTTCGATGCCCGGCTCTACCGGGCGATTCTGAAGGAGATCATTAAACTCGAAGCGCTCGACGCCATCGACTTTTACGGCTTCTCGTTCGGCTCGGTGCGTTGGTCCTACGTGTCCGACCAGGTGGATCGCGCCGTGCTCGTTAGTCCGTTTCCCCTAGGGATGCCGGCTCCGCGTTACGTCCGCGCACGGGCTGCGGTCCCCCTTCCTGCCCTACCAGATTCCCTCCCCACGGGGCGAGTGGGCGGTCGTTCGGTAGACATCACAGCCTTTGACCTGGAGGCCGCTCGACTGCAAGTGCAGTACCTCCCCCCGCGTGTTCGCACGCGACTCTCCGACGCCAACGCCTCAACCGTCGGAAGCCTCTCTGATCAGATGCTCTCGCGCTATGCCGTCGATTCCATCTCCGGCGCGCTGCTGGCCGGATGGGAGGAGATGTGCGTCCAAATCCCCAGGTGGGGGGCAGTAGACCTCCGGTCTTACGGCGTACTCGGTGAAGTTCTAGGCGCTTGTGGTGAAGCTCCCAACCGTGCGTCCCCAGGCGCACCAGTAGAACGGCCAGCCTGCATCGCTAATGTCGCAGGGGACGGGGTCGTGCCGAAAGGTGCGCGGCGTTGGCTCGCCAAGCATCACGGCTGGCGGACAGACGTTTTGCTTCGGGGCGAGCCACACGCGAGCCTGCTTGGCCTCACACGGTGTCTTGAGGAGCTCCACGAGTGACTGCACTCGCCGCCGGTTACGACCAGGCTGAACACGCTGGACAGGGATCGCGGATCCAGCGGCGAGGTGCACGGAGCCCCTGATGCGCGTCTTTGTAACCGTGGGCGCGGACATCATGTGTGATCAGTCGTCTGCGATATTGATTCCACCGCGACCTCGTGTCCCGAACTTCCAATCCTTTGGGTAAGTCGTCCGAGGCTTCCGGTGATCTGGTCAGCGGTTTTGGTCCAGACGAAGACCTTGGGGTCTTCGTTCCAGGCTTTCACCCACTTACGGATGTCGGCTTCGAGGGCTTGGACGCTGCGGTGGTCGGAGCGTTGGAGCGGGCGGCATGACGTAGCCGAAGAATCGGCAAGG
>JBHWSH010000303.1:0-18625 GCA_043427135.1 Marmoricola sp.
AGGTGTCGCCGAGGTGCGCGCGGACGTCCCAGCCCGCGCTCGCGTCCGTCGAGGACGCCGGGAGGCTGCCGCGCGTGAAGGGCGCCGCACCCGGGACCGCGTCGAGGTCGACCTCTGCGACGTCGCCTGGGGTGCCGAGCGGGGTGATGCCGATGCCGTCGAGGGTCGTCCGGGTCAGCTTGTCCCAGACCAGGGAGTCGGGGTCCTCGGCACCGAGTCGACCGGACTTGCGCAGGACGTCGGCCGCAGCCTTCTCCCACTGCTCTCGCGAGTGCTCCTGCCCGCCGGCCAGGAGAGACAGGTGCTCCATGGGTGCGAACTCTAAGAGCATGCCTCCGGGCAGGCCAGGGGGTGTGACCAGTGCAACGCGAGGCCGGGCAGGCCACGCCGGTAGAGTGCACCGAAGCCCTCATCTGCCGCGCTCGAATTCGGAGGAACGTCTTGGCCGCACCGGTAGGCACCCTGTACCGCGGTCGCGAAGGGATGTGGTCGTGGGTCGCACACCGCATCACCGGTGTGACGATCTTCTTCTTCCTCTTCGCCCACGTGATCGACACGTCGATGGTGCGGGTCTCCCCCGAGGCCTACAACCACGCGGTCGAGGTCTACAAGAACCCGATCGTCGGATTCATGGAGATCGGCCTGGTCGCCGCGGTGCTCTTCCACGCGCTCAACGGCCTGCGTCTCGTCCTCGTCGACTTCTGGTGGCAGGGCCCTCGCTACCAGCGCCAGATGTTCTACGGCGTCATCGTCGTCTTCCTCGTCCTCTTCGTGCCGTTCGTGATCCGGCACGTCGACAACGTCGTGAACCACGGAGGCTGATCGATGAGCACCGAGACGCACAGCAGTCATCACAGTGAGCTCAGCCGGGTGCACGTCCCGGAGATCGCTACGCCGCGCAGCAAGGCGGGCCGGGGCGGCAACTTCGAGCTCAACAGCTGGATCTTCATGCGGGCCTCCGGCGTACTGCTGGTGGCGCTCGTCCTGGGCCACCTCTTCGTCAACCTGATGACCGGAGACGGCATCAACCAGATCGACTTCGCCTTCGTCGCCGGCAAGTGGGCCAGCCCGTTCTGGCAGGTCTGGGACCTCGCCATGTTGTGGCTGGCGATGCTGCACGGCATGAACGGTCTCCGCACGATCATCAACGACTACGCCCGCAAGAGCGGCACCCGGTTCTGGCTCAAGACGCTGCTCTACTTCTCGACCTTCGCGGTGATCGTGCTCGGCACTCTGGTGATCTTCACCTTCGACCCGTGCATGGACCCCAACTCCACCCTCGACGTCTGCGTGAACAGGTGACTTCGCTGATGGTTCAGACACACAAGTACGACGTGGTCATCGTCGGCGCCGGCGGCGCCGGCATGCGCGCAGCTCTCGAGTCCGGCCAGCGCACCCGCACCGCAGTGCTGACCAAGCTCTATCCGACCCGCTCCCACACCGGCGCGGCCCAGGGCGGCATGTGCGCCGCCTTGGCCAACGTCGAGGAGGACAACTGGGAGTGGCACACCTTCGACACCGTCAAGGGCGGTGACTACCTCGTCGACCAGGACGCTGCCGAGGTGATGGCCAAGGAGGCCATCGACGCGGTGCTCGACCTCGAGAAGATGGGCCTGCCCTTCAACCGCACCGACGAGGGCAAGATCGACCAGCGCCGCTTCGGCGGCCACACGCGCAACCACGGCGAGGCCGCCGTACGCCGATCCTGCTTCGCCGCGGACCGCACCGGCCACATGATCCTGCAGACGCTCTACCAGCAGTGCATCAAGCACAACGTGGAGTTCTACAACGAGTTCTACGTGCTCGACCTGCTGATCAACGACGGCAAGGCCGCGGGCGTGGTGGCCTACGAGCTGGCCACCGGTGAGATCCACGTCTTCCAGGCGAAGTCCGTCATCCTCGCCACCGGCGGGTTCGGCAAGGTCTTCCGCACCACCTCCAACGCCCACACCCTCACCGGCGACGCCATGGGCATCGTGTGGCGCAAGGGTCTGCCGTTGGAGGACATGGAGTTCTTCCAGTTCCACCCGACCGGCCTCGCCGGCCTCGGCGTACTCCTCTCCGAAGCCGCACGTGGTGAGGGCGGCATCCTGCGCAACAGCGAGAACGAGCGCTTCATGGAGCGCTACGCCCCCACCATCAAGGACCTCGCGCCGCGCGACATGGTCGCCCGGGCGATGGCCAACGAGGTGCGCGAGGGACGCGGCGCCGGCCCCGACAAGGCCTACGTCTACCTCGACCTCACGCACCTGCCCCGTGAGCAGATCGACGCCAAGCTGCCCGACATCACCGAGTTCGCGCGCACCTACCTCGGTGTCGAGCCCTACACCGAGATGATCCCGGTCTTCCCCACCGCCCACTACGCGATGGGCGGGGTGCCGACCAACATCAAGGGCGAGGCGCTGGCCGACAACGACACCGTCATCCCGGGCTTGTACGCCGCCGGCGAGGTCGCGTGCGTGTCCGTGCACGGCGCCAACCGGCTGGGGACCAACTCGCTGCTCGACATCAACGTCTTCGGGCGCCGGGCCGGCATCTACGCCGCGGAGTACGCAGCGACTGTCGGCTACACCGACCTGCCCGAGGAGCCCGAGACCCAGGTGGTGTCGATGATCGAGTCGCTGCGCGACGCGACCGGCACCGAGAAGGTCGCCGCGATCCGCGCGGAGCTGCAGGCCACCATGGACATCAACGCCCAGGTGTTCCGCACCGAGGCCTCCTTGAAGCAGGCACTCAGCGACATCGAGGGGCTCAAGGAGCGCTACCGCAACGTCGCGGTGCAGGACAAGGGCCGGCGGTTCAACACCGACCTGCTCGAAGGCATCGAGCTGGGCTTCCTCATCGACCTCGCCGAGGTGCTGGTCGTCTCGGCGCTGGCGCGTCAGGAGTCACGAGGCGGTCACTACCGCGAGGACTACCAGACCCGCGACGACGTCAACTTCCTGCGTCACACGATGGCCTACCGCAACGAGGACGGGTCGGTGAGGCTCGACTACAAGCCCGTCGTGGAGACCCGCTACAAGCCGATGGAGCGCAAGTACTGATGGACGTCACGATCAAGGTCCTCCGCTACAACCCGGAGGTCTCCGAGGACGCGAGCTGGGCGGAGTACACCGTCTCCGCCGAGCCCACCGACCGCGTCCTCGACGCGCTCCACAAGGTGAAGTGGGACATCGACGGCTCGCTGACGTTCCGGCGCTCCTGCGCGCACGGCATCTGCGGCTCCGACGCCATGCGCATCAACGGCAAGAACCGCCTGGCCTGCAAGACGCTGCTCAAGGACGTCAACCCCGACAAGCCGATCACCGTTGAGCCGATCAAGGGCTTGCCGGTGCTCAAGGACCTCGTCGTCGACATGGAGCCGTTCTTCGACGCCTACCGCTCGGTGATGCCGTTCTTGGTGACTACGGGCAACGAGCCGACCCGCGAGCGGCTGCAGTCGCAGGCGGACCGCGACCGCTTCGACGACACCACCAAGTGCATCCTGTGCGCCGCGTGCACCACGTCGTGCCCGGTCTACTGGGCCGACGGCCAGTACTTCGGCCCGCAGGCGATCGTCGGCGCGCACCGGTTCATCTTCGACAGCCGGGACGAGGGCACCGACCAGCGCCTGGAGATCCTCAACGACAAGGAGGGCGTGTGGCGGTGCCGCACGACCTTCAACTGCACCGAGGCCTGCCCCCGGGGCATCGAGGTCACCAAGGCGATCCAAGAGGTCAAGCGGGCCCTGATCTTCCGCCGCTGATCACGTCCGCGAAGCGGTCAGCTCTCCAGCGCGAAGTCGTACGCCGGACGCCACCCGTTGGTGTCGTCGTGCTCGTAGAGCCGGACGTGGCGCACGATGAACCGGCAGTCGAAGCCGGACAGCTCGTCGAACGCCTGGTCCAGCTTCTCCTCGGGCAGGCGATGGGCGACGGTGACGTGCGGGTGGTAGGGGAACTGCTGGTCGACCGCCAACGGTCCCTGACGGACCTTCTTCGCCAGCTGCTCGCAGGAGGAGATCCCCTCCACGACGTTGACGAACACCACCGGCGACACCGGCCGGAACGTGCCCGTGCCGCGCAGATGCACGCGGAACGGCGTCGCCCCGGCGGCCACCGCCCGCAGATGGTCGTGGATGCCGGGGACCAGGTGGTCCTCGACGTCGATGGGCGGCAGCAGCGTGATGTGCGTCGGGATCGAGGTGGCCGTGTCGTCGCCCAACGCGACCCGGTAGTCCTGCAGCTCGCTGCCCCACGGTTCGGGAACGGCTACTGCCACGCCGATCGTCGCCACGCCGGCCAGCCTAGCGAGCCACGGGCGCGAAGCCGACCCGCTCGTAGACGTCGGCCAGCGTGCGCTCCGCGACGGCGTTGGCCCGCTCTGCACCGGCCCGGATGACGGCGTCGAGGCGCTCGGTGTCGGCCAGCAGCTCCAGGGTGCGGTCCCGGAAGGGGGTGACGAACTCGACGACGACCTCGGCGAGGTCCTTCTTCAGGTCGCCGTAGCCGCGTCCGGCGTACTTCTCCTGCAGCGCCTCGACGCCTTCCCCGGTGAGTGCTGAGTAGATGGTGAGCAGGTTGGAGACCCCGGGCTTGGCGTCGCGGTCGAAGCGGACCTCGGCCTCGGAGTCGGTCACGGCGCTGCGGATCTTCCTCGCCGAGACCGCCGGGTCGTCCAGCAGGTTGACGATGCCGCCCGGCCCCGACCCCGACTTCGACATCTTCGCGGTCGGCTCCTGGAGGTCGGTGATCTTCGCCGTCTCCTTGAGGATGTAGGGCTCCGGCAGCCGGAACACCTTCTTGAAGCGGTGGTTGAACCGCTGCGCGAGATCGCGCGTCAGCTCAAGGTGCTGGCGCTGGTCCTCCCCCACCGGGACGTACGCCGGGCGGTAGAGCAGGATGTCGGCGGCCTGGAGGATCGGATAGGTGAACAACCCGACGCTGGCGGCGCCCTCCCCACCCTTGGCGGACTTGTCCTTGAACTGCGTCATCCTGCGGGCCTCGCCGAAGCCGGTGATGCACTGCAGCACCCAGCCGAGCTGGGCATGGGCAGGCACCTGGGACTGCAGGAAGATCGTGGACCGCTCGGGGTCGACGCCCATCGCGACCAGCTGCGCGACCGCGCGCCGGCTGCGCTCTCGCAGCTGCTTGGGGTCGTGCTCGACGGTGATCGCGTGCAGGTCGGCGATGAAGAAGAACGCGTCGTGCTCGTCCTGCAGGTCGACCCACTGCCGGAGCGCGCCGAGATAGTTGCCGAAGTGGAAGGAGTCGGCCGTCGGCTGGATGCCGGAGAGGACGCGCGGTCGGGCAACAGGTGCGTCGGACATGGGGCCGATCATCTCAGGCACGGGTGACGCGGACGCGGGCGACCCGACGGCCCTCCACCCCCAGGACCTCCAGCCGGTGGCCGTCGTGCTCCACCTCGTCGCCCGGCTCCGCGATCCTGCCGAGGCGCGCCATCAGGAAGCCGGCCACCGTCTCGTAGGGGCCCTCGGGGAGCTCGACCCCGCAGGCGTCCTCGAAGTCGTCGAGGTTCAGCAGACCGTCGACCTCGACCTCGCCGGTGAGGTGTCGCGTCGGCTCCGGCTCCGCGACGTCGTACTCGTCGCGGATCTCCCCGACGAGCTCCTCGACCAGGTCTTCGAGGGTCACGATGCCGGCGGTGCCGCCGTACTCGTCGGCGACGACGGCCAGGTGCATGCCCTCGCGCCTCAGGTCGCCCAGCGCGGCCAGGATGGGCCGGGTCCACGGCAGCGTGAGCGCCGCGCGGGCCAGGTCGCCGACCCGCACGGACCGGTCGACCATGTCCGGGTCGAGCAGGTCGCGCACGTGCACGAACCCGACCACGTCGTCGGCCGAGCCGTCGATGACGGGATAACGGGAGTGCGGCAGCTGCAGTGCCTCGCGCGCCGCCCGGTAGACGGGGGTGTCGCTCTCGAGGAAGGTGACCTCGGTGCGGGGCACCATCACCTCCCGGATCTGGCGGTCGCCGGCCTCGAAGACTTCCTCGAGGATCCGCCGCTCGTCCTCGCCGAGTGCGTTGTGGGAGCCGACGAGCTCACGCAGCTCCTCGTCGGTGATCTCCTCGCGCTGCGCGTGCGGGTCCCCGCCCAGCAGACGTACGACCAGGTCGGTGGAGCGGGACAGCAACCAGATGACCGGCCGGGACAGCCGTGAGATCCGGTCCACGAAGCTGCCCAACGCCAGCGCGAAGGTCTCGGCGCGCTGCAGGGCGAGCCGCTTGGGCGCCAGCTCGCCGAAGACCAGCGACAGGTAGGAGATCGCGATGGTGACCGCGATCAGCGCGACCGGCTGCGCGACCCCGCTGGGCAGTCCTGCACGGGCCAGCACCGGCGCCAGGTCGTCGGACAGCGTCGCGCCGCCGAACGCAGCGGACAGGAAGCCCGCCAGGGTCACGCCCACCTGCACGGAGGCCAGGAAGCGGTTGGGGTCCTGGTTGAGCTCAGCCACGATCCGGCCCCGCCGCCCCCGGCTCGCCAGTCCGCGTGCCTGGCTGTCGCGCAGGGAGACCAGCGCGATCTCGGCCGCGGCGAAGACTCCACCGAGCAGGACGAAGAACACCACCAACGCGATCGACCAGGCGACGTCGTTCATCGGCTGTCCCAGTCGCAGGCTCGCGCGGATGACATGGGTCGAGAATAGAGATGCGCGCAGTCCTCGCGATGGGGCAGGGTGCACCCGTGCCCCCGCCACCGGTCGCCGAGATGCCCCCGATCCCGACCCTCACCGACGGCGTCGTGACCTTGCGCGAGCCCCGGCGCCAGGACGCGCCGGGCGTCCACGAGCAGTGCGTGGACCCGCTGTCGCGTCGGTGGACGACGGTGCCGCTGGACTACACCTACCGCGACGCCCTCGAGTTCCTCGAGCAGATCATCCCCTCCGGCTGGCACGACGGCAGCGAGTGGTGCTTCGTCGTGGAGGTGCCCACCGAGGACGGACCGGCCTTCGGCGGGACGATCGCGCTGCGGCCCGCGGGTCACGACCGGGCCGAGGTCGCGTACGGCGCGCACCCGCGGGCCCGCGGCACCGGAGCGATGGAGCGAGCGGTCCGGCTCCTGCTCGACTGGGGCTTCGAGCAGCAAGGCCTGCGCACGGTGATCTGGTGGGCGAACACCGGCAACTGGGCGTCGCGCCGCCTGGCCTGGCGGCTGGGCTTCACTGTCGACGGCACCGTCCGCGCTTGGCTGCCGCAGCGCGGCGTACTGCGGGACGGCTGGGTCGGCACGCTGCGGCGGGACGACCCTCGCGAACCGCGCGGTCCCTGGCTGGACGCGGCGCGGGTCGCTTCAGAGCACCTGGTCCTGAGGCCTCTCGGGCACACCGACGGGGCCCGCGTGCGGGAGGCGATGAGCGATGCCGAGACGCGCCGCTGGTTCAACGGACTTCCCGACCCCTACAGCGACGAGGACGCCGCGGCGTACGTCGAGACCCGGATGGCCGACCTGGCCGAGGGCACGCGCCTCTCCTGGGCGGTCGCGGACCCCGTCGACGACCGGCTGCTCGGCGTGGTCACGCTCTTCGAGCTGCGGCACGGTGTGGACGCCGAGATCGGCTACTGGGTGCACCCGGCGGAGCGCCGGCGCGGGATCGCCCGCGGGGCTTGCCGCATGGCACTGCGTCACGCCTTCGTCCCCGCGGACGACGGCGGGCTGGGGCTGGGCCGAGTGCGCGCGATCGTGGCCGAGCAACACGCGACGTCCCGCCGCGTGGTGGAGAGCCTCGGCATGGTGCACCAGGGACGCGAACGGCGACTCCTGGCGCTCGGCGACGGCACGCGGGCGGACGCCGCGATCTACGACCTTCTCGCCGAGGAGTTCGTCCCGGATCAGACCGGGTAGGCGGTCACGACGACGTTGGACAGATAGCGCGTGCCGTCCCAGTCCTCACAGGTGATCAGCACGAGCCGACCCTCGGAGGTCTGGTCGAAGAGCCGCTGTGCCTGTCGCGCGAGGTCGCCCTTGGTGAAGATCTTGGTGGACTTGACCTCGTAGCGGATGGTGCCCTTGTTGGTGTCGACGCGGACACGGTCTCCGGGCTTGAGCCGCTCGAGGTCGTTGAGAGCCGCCGCCCCCGCCTGGTAGGTGTGCCCGGTGATGAGCGCGGACCCCTGCTCTGCGCCCGGCTTCGCGCCGTCAGACCACCAACCCAGCTGCATCGGGTCGGAGGGCGGCACCAGGCTGGCGCCTTCGGTCTTGATCGGGACCACGGGCACCTTCACACCGAGCTTGGGCAGCACCACGCGGTTCGGGGCACCGGGCACGGCCCTGACCACCACCGGTTCGGCGACCGGTCTCGGTGACAGCGGCGTCGTGGCGGGCGCCGGCGGCGCCGACTGCTGCGCGGCGGCGGGAGGTGGGTCGCCAGATGGTTCCGCGCCCGCCCACCACCATGCGCCGACTCCGATCATGAGCACCCCGACGATCGCCACCACCGGCCCTCTGCGGGTGGGAGCGTTCTCGGGGATGCGATCGGTCACGCGGTCGCCGACCTCCGTCGGATGATGAGACCACCCAGCGTAACGGCCATTCCCAGGCCGACGAGGGCCAACGGCAAAGGCGAGCGAACCAAGCTCGCGAGACCCGCGTCGACCGAGGTCGGCACCGGCGCCGCGTCGTCGGCAGCGACCGCGGCGCGGGCCGCCGTCGCCGGGGCGACATCCATGTCGTCGTCGGTTTCATCGGCTCCACCGGCGAACTGCTGAACTCCCAGGACCTCCTCGACCGACCCGACGCCGGCATCGTCTCCGGGGAGGCTCTCGTCGCCGGGCTTCGCCGTGGCGTCGACGGGCGCGCCCACTGCCAGCTCGTCCTCGGCGGGCGTGTCGGCACCTGGGTAGGTGGTGCCGGTGGGCGGCGTCTCGGTCTCGCACGGCTTGACCCAGAAGACCTTGGACTTGGTGTCGTTGCCAAGGGAGTGCGGGGTGCTGACGGTCAACTTCACGTGGTAGCCCTGCTTGGGGTGCGGCTCACCGTCGAAGCTCAACGTGTAGGCCTGGCGGCCGTCGAGGTCGGTGCCGCCGCCGGCCGGGTCGCCGCCGACGAAGACCTGCTGCGGCGCCGTGTTGCCGAGCACGACGTCGGCCGTAGGGGCGTGCGGCGTGAACGTGACGGTCGACATGACGTCAGCGCCCTTGTCGAAACCGAACCACTCCACCACGAAGGTGCAGCCCGGGTGCGGGTTGTTGGACGGATGGCCGGCGGTGTCGTCAGGTCCCGCGATCTTGACGGTCCCGTTGTTGCCGGACGGGTTGCCCTGACTGCCGCCGCCGGGCTTGCCGGGCTTGTCCGCGGGCTTGGCCGGCTTGCCGGGCTTGGCCGGCTTGCTGGGCTTGGTCGGCTTGCCGGGCGTGCCTTTGCCCGCGTGGTCAGGCTTCCCGGTGGGGTCGGACTTCTCCGCGTGGTCGGGCTTCCCTGCGTGGTCGGGCTTCCCCGCGTGGTCGGGCTTCCCGGTCTGGGCGGGCTTCCCGGCATGATCGGGCTTCCCGGGCTCGGCGGCCGCTGCCGAGCCGACGATCCCCATCGTGGAGACGCTGGTCAAGGCGACGGCCGCGGAGAGGGCGAGGGTACGCCGCATGGCGGGACGGCGAGTGAGGGGACGCAGGCGTGCGGACATGGTCGAACGCTCCAGAGGTGGTCGGACGGCGGGTCACCTCAGATAACGGACAGACCTCGCAAACGTCACGATGCCAGACAGTCGAGCCGACGTGACCTCCGCCACGTCTCCGCATGCTCAGATCGCGTCGAGCAGAGCGTTGAACGTCGCGGACGGCCGCATCACCGACGTCGCCTTCTCCGCGTCGGGCCGGAAGTAGCCTCCGATGTCGGCCGGGCTCCCCTGGACGGCGATGAGCTCCTCGCTGATCGGCGTCTCGTTTTCGCGGAGCTTCACCGCGAGGTCGCCGAACGCCTGCGCGAGGTCGGCGTCGTCCGTCTGCGCGGCCAGCTCCTCGGCCCAGAACAGCGCGACGTAGAAGTGGCTGCCTCGGTTGTCGATAGACCCCACCCGCCTCGCGGGCGACTTGTTCTCGTTGAGCAGCGTCTCGGTGGCCCGGTCCAAGGTGTCTGCCAGGACCTGGGCGCGGGGGTTGTCGGTCACCTGCGCGAGGTGCTCGAAGCTGACCGCGAGCGCCAGGAACTCGCCCAGGCTGTCCCAGCGCAGGTAGTTCTCCTTGACCAGCTGCTGGACGTGTTTGGGGGCCGACCCGCCGGCGCCGGTCTCGAAGAGTCCGCCGCCGTTGATCAGCGGCACGACCGAGAGCATCTTGGCGCTGGTGCCCAGCTCGAGGATCGGGAAGAGGTCGGTGAGGTAGTCGCGCAGCACGTTGCCGGTCACCGAGATGGTGTCCTCGCCGCGACGGATGCGCTCGACGGAGAACTTCGTCGCCTCGACCGGGCTCATGATCTCGATCTGCAGGCCCTGGACGTCGTGGTCGCCGAGGTAGGTGCGCACCTTCTCGATGAGGTTGGCGTCGTGGGCGCGGGACTCGTCGAGCCAGAACACCGCCGGCGCTCCGGTGGCGCGCGCCCGGGTGACGGCGAGCTTCACCCAGTCGCGGATCGCGACGTCCTTGGTCTGGCAGGCGCGCCAGATGTCGCCCTCCGCGACCTCGTGCTCGATGAGGACGGTCCCCGCGGAGTCGACCACCTCGACGGTGCCGGCCGCGGCGATCTCGAAGGTCTTGTCGTGGCTGCCGTACTCTTCCGCGGCCTGAGCCATGAGCCCGACGTTGGGCACCGAGCCCATGGTCGTGGGGTCGTAGGCGCCATTGGCCTTGCAGTCCTCGATCACGGCCTGATAGACGCCGGCGTACGAACTGTCCGGGATGACCGCGAGCGTGTCGTGCTCCTCGCCGTCCGGACCCCACATGTGGCCCGAGGTGCGGATCATTGCGGGCATCGAGGCGTCGATGATGACGTCGCTGGGCACGTGCAGGTTGGTGATGCCGCGGTCGGAGTCGACCATGGCCAGACGCGGCCCTGCTGCCAGGCCCTCGTCGATCGCGGTCTTGATCGCGTCGCGCTGCTCGCTGGGGAGCTTGTCGAGCCCGGAGAGAATCCCGCCCAGACCGTTGTCCGCGTCGAGCCCTGCGGTCCGCAGGGTCTCGCCGTGCTCTGCAAAGACCTGCGGCAGGAAGGCGCGGACGACGTGGCCGAAGATGATCGGGTCGGAGACCTTCATCATCGTGGCCTTGAGGTGGGCGGAGAACAGCACGTCCTCGTCCTTGGCGCGCTGCACCTGGGCAGCGAGGAACTCCTGCAGCGCAGCCACGCGCATGACGGTGCCGTCGACGACCTCGCCCTCGAGGACCCCGATGCCGTCCTTGAGCACGGTCGTGGACCCGTCCGCGCCGCGATGCCGGATGGTGAGGGTGTCGTCGCTCTCCATGACCACGGACTTCTCGTTGGAGCGGAAGTCGTCGGCGCCCATCGTCGCCACGGCGGTCTTCGAGTCAGGTGACCACGCGCCCATGGAGTGCGGGTGCGAGCGGGCGTAATTCTTGACCGGGGCTGGCGCACGACGGTCCGAGTTGCCTTCGCGGAGCACGGGGTTGACCGCGCTGCCCTTGATCTTGTCGTAGCGTGCGCGAGCCTCGCGCTCGTCGTCGCTCTGCGGGTCCTCGGGATAGTCGGGCAGGTCGAAGCCCTGGCCCTGCAGCTCGGCGATGGCAGCCTTCAGCTGCGGCACGGAGGCAGAGATGTTGGGCAGCTTGATGATGTTCGCCTCGGGGCGCTTGGCCAGCTCGCCGAGCTCGGCGAGCGCGTCGCCGATGCGCTGCTCCTCGGTGAGCCGCTCGGGGAACGCCGCGATGATGCGGCCCGCCAGGGAGATGTCGCGGGTGTCGACCTCGACTCCGGCCTGCGCGGCGTACGCCTGCACGATCGGGAGGAACGAGTACGTCGCGAGCAGCGGCGCCTCGTCGGTGTAGGTGTAGATGATCTTCGAGTCCGTCACGTCCGGCTCCGTTTCCGCGGCTGCGTCCCTATGCCTGATTCAATGTCTCTCGACGTCAAGATACCGCACCGGCGGGAGTGCGACCGCCGGCGAGCCTGGCGCCTTCGGACTGTTAGCGTCGGGCCCCAGCGCGCGCGTCCAGCGCGCAGTCCCACCGACGTCTTCTGAGGAGTCCGCGTGACCCAGCCCGTCAAGGTGGCCGTGACCGGCGCTGCCGGCCAGATCGGCTACAGCCTGCTCTTCCGCATCGCCTCCGGCGACCTCCTGGGCCGGGACACCCCGGTCCAGCTGCAGCTGCTCGAGATCGAGCCCGCGCTGAAGACGCTCGAGGGCGTTGTCATGGAGCTGGACGACTGCGCGTTCCCGCTGCTCGCCGGTATAGAGATCGGCCACGAGCCCACCCGGATCTTCGACGGCGCCAACCTCGCGCTGCTCGTCGGAGCCCGCCCCCGCACGAAGGGGATGGAGCGCGGTGACCTGCTGTCGGCGAACGGCGCCATCTTCACCGCCCAGGGCAAGGCCCTCAACGAGGTCGCGGCCTCCGACGTCCGCATCGGCGTCACCGGCAACCCCGCCAACACCAACGCGCTGATCGCTATGCACAACGCCCCCGACATCCCCCGCGACCGGTTCTCGGCGCTGACGCGCTTGGACCACAACCGCGCGATCTCGCAACTGGCGGCCAAGACCGGCGCGAAGGTCACCGACATCAAGAAGATGACGATCTGGGGCAACCACTCCGCCACCCAGTACCCGGACATCTTCCACGCGGAGATCGCCGGCCGGAACGCCGCCGAGGTCGTCGACGACCAGACGTGGATCGCCGACGACTTCATCCCCACCGTCGCCAAGCGCGGTGCGGCGATCATCGAGGCGCGCGGCTCCTCCTCTGCGGCGTCCGCCGCCTCCGCCACGATCGACGCCGCGCGCGACTGGCTGCGCGGCACGCCCGAGGACGACTGGGTCTCGATGGCCGTCGTCTCCGACGGGTCCTACGGTGTGCCCGAGGGCCTCATCTACTCCTACCCGGTGACCACCCGCGGTGGCGACTGGGAGATCGTGCAGGGCCTGGAGATCGACGACTTCTCCCGCGAGCGCATGGACGCCACCGCAGCTGAGCTCGTGGAGGAGCGCGAGGCGGTCACGGAGCTCGGCCTCATCTGAACCGGCTGCTCAGGCCCCGGCTCGTCCGGGGATGAGCACCGACAGCGCCACCAGCCCGCCGCCCAGGAGCAGCATCGTGACCAGGTCGGCGGGCTTGGTGCGCAACCCGAGCATCCCCGACTCCTCCTCCCGTACGACGGCGCGCGCCATCGCGGCGAACAGCATCGCCACACCCATGAGCAGCAGCCCTTCGCGCCAGCGGCCGAAGCCCACAAGACCGAGAGCGAGGCCGGTCACCGCGAGCACGCCGAGGTAGATCGCGCCTCCGAGGGTGCGGGGCTTGCGCGGCCGGAAGATCTCTTCGACCGGCAGGGGGCGCGCCTCGTCGAGCTCGTCGGGCTCCTCGCTCATGTCAGCGACTTCTCGGCCGCTTCCACGATGTTGAGCAGCAGCATTGCCCGCGTCATCGGTCCCACTCCGCCCGGGTTGGGCGAGACCCAGCCGGCGACGTCGTACACCTCGGGGGCGAGGTCGCCGGCGATCTTGCCTTCCGCGTCACGGGAGACGCCGACGTCGAGGAGTGCGGCGCCCGGCTTCACCATGTCACCGGTGACGATGCCCGGGACCCCTGCAGCGGCCACGACGATGTCAGCCCCGCGGACGTGAGCGGCCAGGTCACGCGTGCCCGTGTGGCACAACGTGACCGTGGCGTTCTCGCTGCGGCGCGTGAGGAGCAGCCCCAGTGGCCGGCCCACGGTCACGCCGCGACCGACCACGCACACCTCGGCTCCCGCGACGTCCACGTCGTGTCGCCGCAGCAGCTCCACGATGCCCCGCGGAGTGCACGGCAGCGGCGCGTCGCGACCGAGCACCAGCCAGCCGAGGTTGGTGGGGTGGAGGCCGTCGGCGTCCTTGGCGGGGTCGATCTGCCCGAGGATCTCGTTCTCGTCCATGTGCTTGGGCAGCGGGAGCTGCACGATGTAGCCGGTGCACTCCGGGTCGGCGTTGAGCCGCGCGATCGCCTCTTCGACCTCTGTCTGGGTCGCGTCGGCGGGCAGGTCGACGCGGATCGAGCGGATGCCGACCTCGGCGCAGTCGCGGTGCTTGCCTGCGACGTACCAACGGCTGCCGGGGTCGTCCCCGACCAGCACGGTGGCCAGCCCCGGCGTGACGCCTCGCTCGGCGAGCTGGGCGACCCGCTGGGTCAGCTCGGCCTTGATGGCCGAGGCGGTGGCCTTGCCGTCCAGGATGCGTGCGCTCACGGGTCTCCTCGGGTGGTCAGTGGAAGAAGTGGCGGGTGCCGGTGAAGTACATCGTCACGCCGGCCGCGGTGGCAGCGGCAACGACCTCCTCGTCGCGCACCGACCCGCCCGGCTGGACGACGGCCCGCACCCCGGCGTCGACCAGGATCTGCAGCCCGTCGGCGAAGGGGAAGAACGCGTCGCTCGCCGCGACCGACCCGCGCGCTCGGTCACCGGCCCGCGTCACCGCCAACCGGCAGGAGTCGACGCGGTTGACCTGGCCCATGCCCACGCCGACCGACGCTCCGTCGACGGCCAGCAGGATCGCGTTGGACTTCACCGACCGGCATGCGCGCCAGGCGAACGCAAGGTCGGCGAGGGTCGCCTCGTCGGCGGGATCACCCGAGACCAGGGTCCATGCCCCCGGGTCGTCCCCGCCGTTCTCCACCGACGCGTCGACATTGTCGCGGTGCTGTAGGAGCAGCCCGCCGCTCACCGGACGCATCTCGATGCCCGTGCGACGATCGTCGGCAGGCACGACGAGGACTCGGACGTTCTTCTTCCGCGCCAGCACCTCCAGGGCGCCCTCGTCGTACGCCGGAGCGACGATCACCTCGGTGAACACCTCGCTGACCTGCTCGGCCATGGCCACCGAGACCGGCACGTTGGCGGCGATGACGCCGCCGAAGGCCGACACCGGGTCGCAGGCGTGCGCTTTGCGGTGTGCCTCGCCGACATCGGCCCCCACGGCGATGCCGCAGGGGTTGGCGTGCTTGATGATCGCGACCGCCGGCTCGGTGAAGTCGTACGCCGCGCGGCGGGCCGCGTCGGCATCGACGTAGTTGTTGTAGGACATCTCTTTGCCGTGCAACTGCTCGGCGGAGGCGAGCCCACCCCCGGAGCCGCCGCGGTAGAGGGCCGCAGGCTGATGCGGGTTCTCGCCGTAGCGCAGCACGGCCGCCTTGTCCCAGGTGCCGGCGAGGAACTGCGGGAAGCCGCCGCCGTCGCTGGTGTCGGTCAGGACGCTGCCCATCCACGAGGCCACCGCCACGTCGTACGCCGCGGTGTGGGCAAAGGCTTCGGCGGCCAGTCGCTGCCGCTGAGCCAGCGTGAAGCCACCGTCGCGGACCGCCGCGAGGACGTCGTCGTAGCGAGACGGCGAGGTGACGACCGCGACCGAGGGGTGGTTCTTCGCAGCGGCGCGGACCATCGACGGGCCGCCGATGTCGATCTGCTCGACGCACTCGTCGGCGTCCGCGCCGGAGGCGACCGTCTCGGAGAAGGGGTAGAGGTTCACGACGACGAGGTCGAACGGCTCCACGTCGAGCTCGGCGAGCTGCTCGCGGTGCGACTCGAGCCGGAGGTCGGCGAGGATGCCGGCGTGCACGCGCGGATGCAGGGTCTTGACCCGGCCGTCGAGGCACTCGGGGAAGCCGGTCAGCTCCTCGACGCGGGTGACCGGGACGCCCGTGTCCGCGATGCGCGCCGCCGTCGACCCGGTCGACACCAGCGTGACGCCGGCGTCGTGAAGGCCGCGCGCGAGCTCCTCGAGCCCGGTCTTGTCGTAGACCGAGACCAGTGCCCGTCGGGTCGGCCGGGTGCGTTCCTCGTGGGAGCTGTCCAGGTTGCTCACTGTCCGATCCGGACCTTCCTGTCGTCGATGCGGAAACCTTCGCGTGCCATGCGGCCGATGCTGTCGACGAGCATCCGGCGCTCGGCGACCTTGATGCGCTCGTGCAGCGTCTCGACGTCGTCGCCGTCGTGCACCGCCACTGCGGTCTGCGCGACGATCGGTCCGGTGTCGACGCCGGGGTCGACCACGAACAGCGTCGCCCCGGTGACTTTCACGCCGTAGGCGAGGGCGTCGGCGGGCCCCCGCATGCCGGGGAAGGCAGGCGAGAGCGCCGGATGCGTGTTGAGGCAGCGGCCGGCGTACACCTCGAGGAACTTCTGTCCGACCAGCTTCATGAACCCGGCGAGCACGACCAGGTCGGGGTCGAAAGACCTGCACGACTGGGCCAGCGCAGCGTCCCAGTCGGGGCGTGAGGCGAAGTCCTCGACCCGATGCACGAACGTCGGGATGCCGGCTCGACGAGCACGCTCGAGACCTTCGATGCCGTCGCGGTCCGCTCCGACCGCGACGACCGACGCGCCGTACGCCGGGTCGGCGCAGGCGTCCAGCAGGGCCTGCAGATTGGTGCCGGAGCCCGAGACGAGGACGACGAGCCGCGACGCGGTGGTCGGAGGGCTTGCTGGCACGGGCCTCAGGGTAGTCGAGCGGGCCCCCGGGGGATCCGTACGGTGCGCTCGGACCCGAGGTCGAG
Source organism: Marmoricola sp. (assembly GCA_043427135.1). Taxonomy (GTDB): domain Bacteria; phylum Actinomycetota; class Actinomycetes; order Propionibacteriales; family Nocardioidaceae; genus Marmoricola_A. The sequence continues at coordinate 16,624 of JBHWSH010000303.1, forward strand.
CAGCGCGGTGGGCTCCTCACCTGCTGCACGATCGGCCTCGTCGTCGGCGGACACACGTCGACGGTGCCGCCAGGTCGCCGCGATCGCGCCGAGGACAGCCCCGGTCGCGAACGTGGGGGTCGCCACTGCCAGCAGCTCGAGGGTGGGAGCCCCGATCTGCGTCATCCGGCCCGGCCCGATGCTGCCTCCGGCCGTCCGCACGAGAGTCGCCAACGTGACCGCGGCAAGGACGGCTGCCAGGACTGCCCGCAGAGTCGCGGAGGTCCAGGATCGGGTCGGGTGCAGTCGGAAGGTCAGCACGGCCGCGACCGCCGCCACGATCACGGGCACGGCGAGCAGCGCCGTGGCCCAGCCGGACCCGGCGCCCTCAGCGGGCAGCGCAGCGAGAACGGGCACCGCCGGGACAGGGCCGAGCACGACCTCGGCGGGCGCGACGGTGGTGCCGACTCCCATCGCGAATCCGGGGCCGAGCAGATAGGAGCATCCGAGCAGGAGCAGGTTGGGTGCGATCGCGGCGAGCAGCAAGACCGACATCACTCCGTCGGCCGCGTCGGGGCGCAGGCCCGTGAGCACGTTGGCCGCGGCGCTGGCGTTCCAGATCAGGGACGTGGCCACCGCCAGGGCGCTGAGCACGACGAGGAGCAGGACGGTGCCGACTGCCCCGAGCAGTACGGCGCGCACGTCCTCCCCGCGCGACCACCACATCGTGGTCGCCAGCCTCGAACCGACGAGGAGACCGGCTCCGCCGGCGATCGCGCCGATGACCGTGCCCCCCACGAACGCATGTGCGAGCGACGGCTGCGCCCCAGGTGCGGTGGCCATGATCGCCGCGGCGAGGGCCACGATGCCGTAGGTGCCGGCCAGCACCACGGTGCCGAGCCCCACCGTGGCCAGGTCGTCGGCGTCGGAGGAGGCAGCGGCCGCGCGGGCCGCACGGAAAGCGACGTACGCCACAAGCAGGGTCAACCCGAGCGGTACGGCGGTGATGCGTGCGTCGCCGGTGGTCATCGTGGATCCGTGGGCGAGGAGCCAGGCGTCGGTCCCGATGCGGAGCACGTCACGAGGAGTCCCGTGGGTGCCGCCATCGGCGGCGTACCACCCGGCCAAGCCCACGACCCACGTCAGGACGAGCCCAAGGAGAGGCGCACCGAGGCCGGCGGCGAGAGCCCCCAATGCGAGCGGTCGCCCGGTGCCGTCGCCGGCGCGGGAGTCCGCGGATCTGGAGGGGCGGAGCAGGTCGATCATCGCGTCCCAGTCTCGCCCACCGGGCGCCAGACCTGCGCGGTCCCACGCCGGAGGACCTGGACGGTTCGGTAACGTCGAGGCGGCAAACGCGGCTGCGGAGGAGGCGGAACGGCATGCACGACGCCGCCTTCGACGACTTCTACCGAGCTACCCGCCGCGACCTGGTGCTGCAGACGTTCCTCGTGACGGGTGACCTGACCGCCGCGACCTACGGCACTCGGGAGGCCTACGTCGCCGCCGCGCGGCAGTGGCGCAAGGTGGGCGCGCTCGCCGACCCCGCGGGGTGGGTGCGACCGATCGCGCATCGCCTGGCCCAGCGCCGCAGTGCGGGCCGCGTGTGGCACCGCACCTCGAGCCTTCCCGAACCCAGTCGCAGCCAGGTCACCGCCCTGTCCACTGTGTCGGTGACCGACCGGCGCCTCGTCGTGCTGGTCCACGTCGGGGCGGTGCCCCTGGAGGCAGCCGCCCGCGAGCTGTCCCTGACCCGGGAGGCCGCCGCCCGACGGCTCGACTCAGCCGCGTCGGCCGTCGCCGCGGACCTCGAGGTGCCGGTGGCCGAGCTGGGGCGGGTCCTGATGCAGGCTCGGGAGCTCACTGACCCGGTGGTGCTGCCGCGCACCTCGCTGGTGCTGCGCCAGGGCCGCCGGCGCCGGCAGCTCGTCGGCGCTGCCCTGGTGACCGGCACGGTGGCGGTGACTTTGGGAGCAGGCGCGCTGGCGCTGCTGCCGTCGGAGACGGAGCCGGACCCTGGGCACAT
>JBHWSH010000304.1:0-4584 GCA_043427135.1 Marmoricola sp.
ATCTCCAACCTGCACGGCGCGATGCTCCTCGCAGCCCTGCACGCCCTGGCCTCACCGGCCCGCGGCACAGATGCCTACGACCGTGAGACCGTCGATGAGATCGAGGTCGACGAGGACGGCCAACCGATCATCCGCACCAAGGTGAGTGCGGAGTTGTTGGGGGAGGCGTTCTGCGACTACATCGAACGCTTCCCCCTTGAGAAGATCCCCACCGCAGGTGGTGTCTCGGCGACTGTGGTGGTCACGATGGACCTCGACGTCCTCACCGAGGGGCTGAAGGCGGCTGGGTTGGACACCGGGCAGGCGATCACCGCCGCCCAAGCCCGCCGACTCGCCTGCCAAGCCGGGATCATCCCCGCCGTCCTGGGCGGGAAGTCCCAACCTCTTGACCTGGGCCGCAAACGCAGGCTGCACACCCCGACCCAGCGGATCGCGATGGCACTACGCGGACGGCAACGGCTGCACCGCCGAAGGCTGCGACCGCCCCGCCGGCTGGTGTCACGCCCACCACGACATCCCCTGGGGTGACGGCGGGCCCACCGACCTCGGCACCGGGCGCCTGCTCTGCGCTCGACACCACACGCTGGTGCACCATCCCGGCTACGAAACCACGATCGTGGCGAACAACCGGGTCCGGATCACCAAGAAAACCCATAGACGCCAATAGGGGCGGGGTGGTTTCGAGACACGCCCTCCGCTAGCGCTCCGGGCGTTCCTCAACCACCAAGATCCCCTTGGTGGTTGAGGAGATCCCTTTGGTGGTTGAGGAGCCGAGCCCCCCAGGGCGAGGCGTCTCGAAACCACCCCACCGCGCACGGGGTTTCGAGACGTCGCTAGCGCTCCTCCTCAACCACCAAGATTCCCGCGCACGTGGGTTTCGAGACGTCGCTAACGCTCCTCCTCAACCAACAAGATCCCTTTCGTGGTTAAGACGTCGCTGACGCTCCTCCTCGACAACAACGGCATGCCCGGGTCGACAGGCTCGATCGGCGAGCGTCAGAAGCGGGTGCCGAATACGGCGGCGAGGGTGCCGCGGGCTGCTCGGCCCCGTAGGTAGGCCTGGCTGGGGCCGTACCCGAACTCGACGGTGATCGCCGCACCCCGGTGCTTGGTGTTGAACCACGACGTCATCGAGCCGTGGCACACGCCCGTGCAGTTGAACTCGCGGATCGGCAGGCCGAGGCGTCGGGCCAGCCGGCGCTGCAGTGGCTTGCCTTTGCTGCTCGCGCCGACGCCGTACAACGGCTGATGGAAGGAGACGACGAAGTGCGGCTTCACCTGATCCAGGAACCGCGCGAACGCGCGGGACTCGGGCTCACTCAGCGGGCCCTTGCCGGAGTAGTACTTGCCGCTCAACGGCGCCCACTTGTGCGGGAAGTTGCGGTTGAGGTCGACGCCCCGTGCGTTCTGCCGGCGGGTCGCCGCAATCCCGTCGGGGTTGATCGTCGGCACCAGCCAGAGGTCGATGTCGTGGACCGGGCGCCCCTTGCGCAGCGAGTCGACGACGGCCAGACCTGCCTTCTCGTCGCCGTGCATCGAGCCCAGGACAACCGCGCGGATGCCAGCTCCGGGCTCGCCGAGCCGGAAGGCTTGGATGGCACGGCCCTGGACGCTGGTGCCGATCGTGCGCGTGCTCAGCACGGTGCGGGCCCGCTCGATGCCGGGCTTCGCCTCGGCCGGCGTCGCGTTCCTCAGCTCGAACGCGAGCAGCGTCGCGGCCGACAGCGCGCACAGGATCGCGAGCAGGAGCCGTGAGCGGAGCATCGGCTCACTGTAGGTGGCGGTCGCCGGGTTCGGCGGGTTCTAGGGTGTGCCCGGATGGGAGGACGGCCGATGCGCGTGCTGCTGACGGGTGGGACCGGGTTCGTCGGGGCGTGGACTGCGTACGCGCTCGCAGAGGAAGGCCATGCGGTGCGGTTCCTCGTGCGGGACCCGGGTCGCCTTCCTCGCAGCGCCGGGGTACTGGGCGTGGACACGACCGATCACGTCCTCGGCGACGTCGCCGACCCCGAGGCCGTACGCCGCGCGCTGCAGGGCTGCGACGCCGTCGTGCACTGCGCCGCGGTCGTCGCAATCGGGCCAGGCGCCGCCGAGCGCATGGCGCACACCAACGAAGGCGGCGCTCGAGCCGTGCTGGGACAGGCGGCCGAGCTCGGTCTCGACCCCATCGTGCACGTCTCGAGCATCGCCGCTGTCTTCGCCCCGGACCTCGAGTTGTTGACCGCCGACCTCCCGGTCGCCGAAGGGCTGGACGACTACGGCCGCTCGAAGGCGGCGGTCGAGCGCTACGCCCGCGGGCTGCAGGAGGCCGGCGCGCCCGTGCAGATCACCTACCCCGGCATGGTGGTCGGGCCGCCCGCCGGCGAGATGACCGGGGAGGCGGTGGACGGCGTACGTGCCGCGGTCCGCATGCGGACGATCCCCGGCACCGCCGCCGACTGGACCATCTGCGACGTCCGCGACCTCGGTCGGGTGCACGCCGCACTGGTCCAACCTGGGCGGCCACCGGGGCGCTGGGCAGCGGGAGGGATCCGGCTCACGGTGCCGCAGATCGCGCAGGCGCTCCAGGCCGCGGCGGGTCGCCGGGTCGTGCCGCTGCCCGTGCCCGACTCGGCGATGCGGCTGCTCGGAAGGTCGCTGGACGCCGCCCGCATCCGCACCCGCATCACCGGGCCGGCGATGGAGTACTACACCCGCATGCCCGAGTCCGACAACGAGCCGCTGGCCCGCGAGCTGGGCGTGTCTTTTCGCGACCCGTTCGAGACGCTGGCCGACACGGTCCAAGGGCTGCGCAGGCTCGGCCGGCTGGATTGAGTACGAGCGCTCATGCAGAACCCCGTCTCGGGCTGCCAGGGTGAGGGCATGACGAACACGAATGCACGCGTCCCCGACGTGGTCACCGCCTTGGTGAGCGCGGGCCTGGTCCACTCCGACCGCGCGGCGGAAGCCCGCGACGTGGTCACCCGCGCCCTCGGTGAGCCGGCGACACGCTCCGGTGGGCTGCGCTCGAAGCTGGCGGAGATCGCCGGCTACGTCGGCGGCGGCTTGGTCGTCGCCGCGGTGTTCTTGTTCGTGGCCCAGCAGTGGGAGGACTTCTCCGACGGCGCGCAGGTAGCGATCCTCGGTGGCATCGCCGTGCTGCTCACGATCACCGGCACGGTCGTGTCGATGCTCATGGGGGGCTACGAGGAGCTGGCCACCGGCCGGGACGAGGTACGCCGCCGGCTGAGCTCGGCGTTGCTCACCGCAGCGGGGTTGGCGGCAGCGTTCGCCGTCGGGAAGGTCGTCGAGATGGCGGTTGCGAGGACGGAGATCGCGGACCCCTGGAGTGCCTGGCCCGCGTTCGCAGCCGGCCTCACGATGGCGGTGCTGGCGTTCGGCGCGTACCGCTACGTGGCTTCGGCGCTCGGGCAGTTGGCCATCGTCGGCGCTCTCTACGTCGTCACGATGACGGGCTGGGACCTCCTCCGGTCCGACGGCAGCGGGACGCTCTGGCCGGGTCTGACGCTGGTGGCGATCGGCGCAGCGTGGGTGCTGCTGGCCGAACGGCACTTCTGGAGGGAGACGATCGGAGCTCGCGCGATCGGTGCCGCGACGGCGCTGTTCGGCGCTCAGTTCGTCGTCTTCGAGGGTGACTACAACGCGGTCGGCTATGCCCTGATGGCGTTGGTCGCCGGGGCGTCGTTCGCGCTCTACCTACGCACCGTGTCGATGCCCTACCTCGTCATCGGCGTCGTCGGGATCACGCTGGTCGTGCCCGAGGCGATCATCGACTGGACCGGCGACTCGATCGGCACGGCCGGCGCGGTCCTGGTGGCAGGACTGAGCCTGCTCGGTGCTGCGCTGGCGGGTCTGCGCATCCGCAAGGAGGCGACCGAGGACGCGACTACCTAGCCGCTACGGCTGCGAGCGGTCGTCTCCGGGGTCGGTGTCCGGCTCGTGCGGGGTGGGCGTCTCGGGCTGTTCCGGCTCGCGCTTGTCCTGCACGTCGGGGGCGGCTTCGGGGTCCTCGGTGCCGTCGTGCGCGACGGTGAGCGGGTACTGCTCGTCGTCGGCCTTCTGGTCCGCAGTCTCTCCGGTGCCTTCAGCGGCTGCGCTCTCGGGCTCGCCCACGGCCGGCTCGGTGGCCGATGTGGGGCTCCGCTTGACCGCCTGGAGCAGCATCTGCGCGACGTCGATGATCTCGACCTCCTCGCGCGCCTCGCCCTTGGACTGCATGGCGGTGAGGCCGTCGGAGAGCATCACCCGGCAGAACGGGCAGCCGACGGCGATCTGCTCGGCGCCGGTGCCGACCGCCTCGGCGGTGCGGTTGACGTTGATGCGCTCGCCGACCTTCTCCTCCATCCACATGCGTGCGCCGCCGGCGCCGCAGCAGAAGGACCGCTCGCTGTTGCGCTCCATCTCCTTGAACTCGGTGGAGGGGATGACGTCGAGCAGCTCGCGCGGCGGCGAGTAGACCTGGTTGTGCCGGCCCAGGTAGCAGGGGTCGTGGTACGTCACGGTCTTCTTGGGAGTCCCGTTGGCCGCGGCGACCGGGGTGAGCTTGCCTTCGCGGACCAGCCGGTTGAGCAGCTGGGTGTGGTG
>JBHWSH010000305.1:0-7888 GCA_043427135.1 Marmoricola sp.
TAGATGTCCTGGTACTTCTTGGGTGGGTTCTCGGCGTAGGCGATCGTGCCGTCGGCCCGCGTGGTGAAGAACTCGGGATGCTCCTTGGCCCAGGGATGGTCGGGCGCCGCCTGGAGTGCGAGGTCCAGCGCCACCTCGAGACCCAGCTCGCGGGCCCGTGCGACGAACGCGTCAAAGTCCTCGAGCGTCCCGAGGTCGGGGTGGATCGCGTCGTGGCCGCCCTCGTCGGAGCCGATCGCCCACGGGGAGCCGACGTCGTCGGGACCCGGCGTCAACGTGTTGTTGGGGCCCTTGCGGTTGACCTTGCCGATCGGATGGATCGGGGGCAGGTAGATCACGTCGAAGCCCATGTCCGCGACGGCCGGCAGCCGCTCGGCGGCGGTGCGGAAGTTGCCGCTGATCACCTTGCCGGTCTTCTCGTCGATGCGAGCACCTTCGGAGCGTGGGAAGAACTCGTACCAGGAACCGGCCAGCGCCAGCCGCCTGTCGGCGAAGAACGGAAACGGCCCCTCGACGGTGACCAGCTGACGCAGGGGGTGACGTTCGAGCAGCTCGACGACGTCCGGTGACAGCGCCGGGGCGACGCGCGCCTGGTCGGGGCGGGTCGTGTCGCGCAGAGCGGTGACCGCCGCGGTCAGGACCGCACGGTCCTCCTTGGGCAGGTTCTTCGCAGCGCGCTCGAGGAGCAACGCGCCCTCTTCCATGACGAGCTCGACGTCGATGCCGGCCGGGATTTTGATCTCGGCGTGGTGACGCCACGTCGCCAGCGGGTCGTCCCAGGCGTGGATCTCGAAGCCCCAGGCGCCTTCGGTGTCGGCGACGACCGTCGCCCGCCAGCGGTCGACGTCGCCGTCGCTGCCGCGGTGGAGGTACGTCGGCGGGCGGCGCTTGCCGTCCGGGTCCACGAGCACGACCTCGGCGTTGAGAGCGTCGTGCCCCTCACGGAACACCTGAGCGGTGACCTCGAACGGCTCGCCGACCGTGGCCTTGGCCGGGTGGGCGCCGCCTTCGATCTGGGGGGTGACATCGAGGACAGGGATGCGACCGACCATGTCGGCGAACCTACCCAGGTGCCCTGCGTCAAACCACGCCCGGCCTTGCTGGCCGACCCCTTTCGGGTGGTCGAGCCGCGCCGGTGGTCGAGCCGCCTGCCGGTGGTCGAGCCTGTCGAGACCCAGGCTCCGGCACCGCTCATGAAGAAACGTCCATGTGGACGAAAATGCACCCGGCCCATGAGTGAACGACGTCGATTCTCGACCACATGGACGGTCTTCGACCGGCCCGACCACCTGCGCCGCTGGTCACGCCCGCCGTTTCTCGGTGGTTGAGGAGGAGCGTTAGCGACGTCTCGAAACCGCCTCAGCGTCGGGGAGTGGTTTCGAGACGCCTCGCCCTGGGGGCTCGGCTCCTCAACCACCGACGATCTTCAGCGAGGGTTGTTGGTTGAGGAGGAGCGCTCGCGAGGGTTGGTGGTTGAGGAGGAGCGTTAGCTAGCGACGTCTCGAAACCGCCCCTGGGCGCGGGGGGGGTGGTTTCGAGACGCCTCGCCCTTGGGGGCTCGGCTCCTCAACCACCAACGATCCTCAGCGGGTGAACACCTGCAGCTCGGCGGCGTGGGCGATGGTGCCCCGGTCGGTCGCGGTCTTGCAATCGGTGTCGTTGAGCGGGTCGTTGTCCTGCTCACCGGCGTACCCGGCGTACCCGGTGCACTGGTTCTCCAGGACGACCAGTCGCACCGCTTGCGCCTTGACCGGCTTCAGCTTGAAGTCGCGCAGCTGAAGTGTCGGCGACGTCGGACGCGGCTCCACCGACGGGAACGCGTTGTCCTTGCTGGTGAACACCCGCTTCCACTTCGCCTGCTCGGTGCCGCAGGACGAGACGCAGACCTCGATCGCGAACTTGCGCAGCGCGGTGAAGCGCGAGCCGGCGTCGGGGTCGTCGTCGGCCTGTGCGAGCGGCACCGGGCTCTCGGTCACCTCGCCGGGTCGGAGCAGGGCGCTGACCGCGATGCGGCGGATGGTCTGCGCCTTCTTGCCGGCCAAGTCGACGGTGATCGCAGGCTTGGTCTCGTCGACGTTGCCGCTGCTGACCACGCCCCAGTTGGTCGCCTCCGTGCCGTCGATGAGGGCGTCGGGGTTCAGGCTCCCGGCGGGCGCGTCGGTGATCTTGGCGCCGTTGGCCAGTCCGGCGAGGTTGGGCCGCACCGTGATGGTCTTGCGGACCTTGCCCTTGCCTGGCTTGACCTTGACCGTGAAGCGGGTCAGGCCGGTCTTGGGGCTCTGGAAGATCGCCCGGTAGGTGCCGGGGGTCATCGCTGTCTTCGCACCGAGCTTGGTCTTCTTCACCGTGTCGGCAACCGGAGTGGCCCGGGCCTCGTAGGTGCCGATGTAGACCTTGCCTGCAACCTTCTTGCCGCTGGGCAGTTGCGGTTTGAAGACGACAGTGCGGTTGCCCTTGCGTGCCTTGAAGCTGGGCTTGGGGTCGCCGGCGTCGGCGTCGGCGGTCTTCGCGCCAGTGCCCATGCCGCTCTTGGCGAACGCCTTCCACAACAGGTCGCGGTTGGCGCCGTTGTAACGCATCTTGTCGGCAGCGATGAACGCGTCGCGGGCGTCGAGCATGCTGGTCGCGCCCTGCTGCAGCAGGAAGGAGTCGAACATCAGCTGGACCCAGCGACGGTTGCCAGGGCAGGCGTTGGACTGCTTGGGCCCGAGGTTCGGCACGCCCTTGGAGCAGCGCCACTGCAGGTTCTTGTCGCCGTACTTGAAGCCCTTGCGCTGGAACTTGTCGACCAGCGCCTGACGCACTCGCCACATCGTGGCCGACCAGATCTCACCGTCGGCATGCACCTGGTTGCCGGTGCTGTCGTAGCCGAGCTCGGCGTAGTTGAGCGGGTTGTTGTCGATCGAGTAGTTGCGGATCGCGGTCTTGAGGTTGCCGGTGGCGTAGAGCCCGACCGCCCAGACGTTGCCGCCGTTCGTGTAGTTGTGGCTGAACTGGTACTCCCCGGCGATGAGGTCGCCCCACGACTCGCCCATCGCGCCGCCCTGAGCGGAGGTGATGCCCTCGTCAGGCCCGCCGATCATGCGGTTTGTGATGGCGTGGGCGTATTCGTGGGCCACGATGCCCATGTCGAGGCCGCCGTCGGTGCAGGGGGAGTAGAAGGCGCCGGCGATCGGCTGGAAGAGGTACTGGTTGGTGATGCCGGGGACGCCGTCCTGCAGGGCGATCTGGTTGGCGTTGTCACGACCGAGACCGCCGGTGAGGGTGCCGCCGGTGAGCGCTCCGGCCTGCACGTTGCCGATCTCGGGGTCGTTGCCGAGGCCGCCGTTGCCGAAGTTGTGCAGCTGCAGGTTGTAGTTCTTCTCGGTGAAGCCGAGGAAGTAGGAGTAGTCGTGCATGCGGTTGTGCGCGACGAAGAGGTTCGCCGCGGAGAACTCGATGTCGTTGCCACCCGGAACCAGCTGGGCGGGGTCGCACTTGGAGTTGTTCCAGGCGTCGGTGAACTCAGGGGTGTACTCGCGGGTGAGCGAGACCGGAGCCTGGAAGAAGCCACCCGGGGTGAGCGGGCTCAGCCACGCCTCGCGGTCGGAGGCGTTGTTGCCCAGGGTCGTGAACGTCGGCAGCCCGGTCTGCGCGTTGGTGTCCCAGGGACTCGGGGAGCCGTTGTTCCGAAGCGGGCCGAGTGGCTCGGTGCAGCCCTGGACCGGGGTCTGGTTGTTGCTGGTCACCCAGCAGCCGACGACAGTGTTCTTGGGGGTGTGGTCGGCGCCGAAGTTCGGGGCGGGGTTCGTGGTGAAGTAGCGCCAGCGCGGCGGGTAGGGCACGGCGTCGACGCCGCCGGGCGTCGCCGTCGAGAGCAGGCTGACGTTGCCGAAGTAGTTGGCCGGGGGCAGGGGAGCGGCGCCGTCGTACATGCACGGCTGCACGGCGTACGAACCCTTGGGCAGCGGGTCGCCGCTGTAGACGGCCGCCTCGGGGCTGGTGCCGGTGTCCCCGCTGGTGAGCAGCTCGCCGCCGGGTCCGAAGAGCTTGAGGACGATGTCGTTGGCCGGGTTGAGCGCGGTGGCGACCGCGACGATCTGGCGGGTCTCGGTGTCGGTGATCTCGAACGCGTGCTTCTCGCCGCACTCGCCGGCGAACTCGCCCTGGAAGGCGAGCGCGGAGGGGTTGTCGGCGAGGAAGGGCTTGACCGGTCCGGTCGCGACGTGGGCGGGCACGTCGGCGAACTGCTCGACCTGGGAGTGGCGCCACAGGGTCTTGCCGTTCACGGCGTCGACCAAGGCGGTGTACGCCGCGGCGTCGCCTGCCGCGACGTTGACGACGTTGGCCTCGATGACCGGACGGACGGTGCCGTCTGCCATCGCGAGGCCGCGGAGGCGGGCCTGCTGTTCCTGGGCGAGGCCGGCGACGCGCAACCGTGTCCAGCCGTCGCGCTCGACGACCCTGGTGATGTCGATGAGACGGACGATCTTGTCCAGCCCGAGCCAGTCGGCGCCGATGTCGGCGGCAGCCTCGAGCCATCCGGCGCGCGGTGAGAGCACGGCCGCGGGCGCGGGCTTGAGGTTCTTGGCCAGGGAGGAGGAGACGTAGGCGATCTCGCCGTTGGCGACGCCGACCGTGACCATGCCCCCGATGGCCGGGATCAGGCGGCCGAAGCGCTGCCGGAAGAGCACCGCGTGGGCGTCGATGCCGGCGAGCTGCTGCTCGTTGACGACGTCGAGGGCGTCGATGTCGGCTGCGCTGAGGCCGAACACGTCGTGGTGGGCGCGCAGCCAGCTCCGGGCAGCCTTGACCGGGTCGGCAGAGGTGGCCCGGCCGAGGCTGCCCCGGGTCGGGAGAAGGGACGCGGGGGTGCCGAAGTCGTTCCAGCGCACGGTGGCGGACAGCGACTTCACAGCGCGGGTCTGCAGGAGGGACGGCACGGTCGTGCCGCGCACGTCGACGTCGTCCTTGGCGAGCGGGGTGTCACCCAGGCCGCGGAACTCGTCGAGGAGGTCGCCGGAGATGACGCGCGCGCGAGATGTGTCCCCCTCGGCGGTCGCGGGTAGGCCCATACCCAGGATCAATGCAGGAACGAGTCCTGCCGCAGCGAGTCCGAGGCGAGCGCGGGTGGGCGTCATTGGGTTCCCCCGAGATGAGGGCCGGCTGGGTTTGCCGGCCGAGAGAAGTGAGGCGGATGTCAGGACAACGGTCGAGCCGCCATCTGGTTACGGCTGGGTAGTCTCTCCTTGGATCGTTCCAACCGATAGGGTGAATGAGTGCGCGCTATTCGTCGACTGACCGTCCGTCCCGTCCTCCCCGAGCCGCTGCAGGAGCTCACCGACCTGGCGGGCAACCTCCGCTGGTCGTGGCACTCCCCGACGCAGGAGCTGTTCCGGTCGATGGACCCCCAGCTGTGGGAGGACAGCAAGCACGACCCCTCGCGCCTGCTCGGGCTGATCTCCTCCGACCGCCTCGGCGAGCTCGCTGCGGACGAGTCGTTCCTGGAGAGCCTGCGGCAGCTCCGCGGTGACCTGGAGACCTATCTGACCGGGCCGCGCTGGTACCAGACCCTCGGCGACCAGGCGCCCGAGTCGCTGGCCTACTTCTCGCCCGAGTTCGGCATCACTGCGGTGCTTCCGCTCTACTCCGGCGGTCTGGGCATCCTGGCCGGCGACCACCTCAAGACCGCCAGCGACCTCGGTGTGCCGATCGTGGGCGTCGGCCTGCTCTACCGCCACGGCTACTTCCGCCAGTCGCTCTCGCGCGACGGTTGGCAGCAGGAGCGCTACCCCGTCGTCGACCCCGACGAGCTTCCGCTGTCGGTGCTGCGTGAGGCCGACGGCAGCCTCGCCAAGATCGGCGTCGGGCTGCCCGGCCTCGGCACGGCGTACGCCCGCATCTGGGTGGCCCACGTGGGCCGGGTGCCGCTGCTGCTGCTCGACACCGACGTCGAGGACAACGCCGACCCGGTCGTGCGCGACATCACCGACCGGCTCTACGGCGGCAACACCGAGCACCGGCTGCGCCAGGAGATGATGCTCGGTGTCGGCGGCGTACGCGCACTCCGTGCCTACTCCCGGCTCACCGGCACCCCGGCGCCCGAGGTCTTCCACACCAACGAGGGCCACGCCGGCTTCCTCGGGCTCGAGCGCATCCGCGAGCTCACCGAGGAGCAGGGCCTCGACTTCGACGCGGCGCTGGAGGTGTCGCGCGCCGGCACCGTCTTCACCACCCACACGCCGGTGCCTGCAGGCATCGACCGCTTCCCGCGTGAGCTCGTCGAGCAGTACTTCGGCGGCGAGAACGCCAGCCCCGGCGTCCCCGTCGAGCGCGTGCTCGCGCTCGGCGCCGAGGACTTCGCTGGCGGCGACCCGGGTGTGTTCAACATGGCGGTGATGGGGCTGCGCCTGGCTCAGCGCGCGAACGGCGTCTCGAAGCTGCACGGGCATGTGTCCCGCGACATGTTCGGCGGGCTCTGGCCGGCGTTCGACGCCGAGGAGCGGCCGATCCGCTCGATCACCAACGGCGTGCACGCCCCCACCTGGGTCTCGCCCGAGGTCTACCAGCTCGGTCGCTCCCACGGCCTGCACCCGGACTCCGGGCCCGAGGCCGACAGCCCCGCACACGTCGCGGAGGCGGCTGACCGCATCCCGTCCAAGGAGATCTGGGACCTCAAGCGGCGCCTGCGCGACCAGCTCGTGCACGAGGTACGCCGTCGGCTGCGCGAGTCCTGGCAGCAGCGAGGCGCCGCGCCGGCCGAGCTCTCCTGGATCGACGACGTCATGGACCCCGACGTCCTGACCATCGGCTTCGCCCGGCGCGTGCCGACGTACAAGCGGCTCACCCTGATGCTGCGCGATCCCGAGCGGCTCAAGCGGATCCTGCTCCACCCGGAGCGGCCGGCGCAGCTGGTCATCGCCGGCAAGGCGCACCCCGCCGACGACACCGGCAAGAAGCTCATCCAGGAGATCGTCAAGTTCGCCGACGACCCCGAGGTCCGTCACCGGATCGTCTTCCTGCCTGACTACGACATCGCGATGGCGCAGCCGCTCTACCCCGGCTGCGACGTCTGGCTCAACAACCCGCTTCGCCCTTACGAGGCCTGCGGCACCTCCGGCATGAAGGCCGCGCTCAATGGCGGGCTCAACCTCTCCATCCTCGACGGCTGGTGGGACGAGTGGTACGACGGCAACAACGGCTGGTCGATCCCGTCCGCCGACGGCGTGGAGGACCCCGATCGGCGTGACGACCTGGAGGCCACCGCCCTCTACGACCTGATCGAGAACGATGTCGCGCCGCGGTTCTACGACCACGACGCCGAGGGTCTGCCGAGCCGGTGGATCGAGATGGTGCGCCACACCTTCAAGTCCCTGCTGCCCAAGGTCATCGCCGACCGGATGGTGGGTGAGTATGTCCAGGAGCTCTACCTTCCGGCGGCCGGCGCGTCGCGTGACCTCAACGGCACCTTCGCCGGTGCCGCCGAGCTGGCGAGCTGGAAGCAGCAGGTCGTGCGCCACTGGGACGGCGTGCGCATCGACCACGTCGACTCCTCCGGGGTCGGCGACTCCGCCGAGGTCGGCAGCGTCCTGGAGGTGCACGCCTTCGTCGCCCTCGGCGGTCTCGGTCCCGACGACGTCGACGTGCAGATCGTCCACGGTCGCGTCCGCGAGGAGGACGACCTGGCCGACATGACCGTCACGTCGCTGCAGCTCGCGGAGTCGCTCGAGGCCGACCGGCACCGGTTCTCCGGGTCGGTGACGCTGCGCAACACGGGCTCGTTCGGCTACACCGTCCGCGTCGTGCCTCGCAACCAGCACCTCGCGTCGGTCGCCGAGCTCGGCCTGGTCACCACCGCCACCTGAGCGTGACGTGCGGTCGATTCTCGTCCACCTGGACGAGAAACAGG
>JBHWSH010000306.1:0-6720 GCA_043427135.1 Marmoricola sp.
ACAGTCCGCGCTGCGCCACCTGCGCGACGCGGGCCTGGCCGCGACCCTCGACGGAGCTCAGCTGTACGTCGAGGACGTCCGCGACCCTGCCCAGATCACCCGGGTCCTCGCCGAGCAGGGGCTCTACGTCCGCGAGCTCACTCCCGACCTGGGTGTCCGGCCGAGCGGGAACCTCACGCCATGAGGCTCCTCGCCGCGGAGATCGCTCGCTTCTTCTCACGCAGGACGATCCTGTTGCTGCTGCTCGCCGCGGTGGCCGTCACCGGCGTGCTCACGATCGCGGCGGCGTACGACACCCGCGCGCTCAGCAGCACCGAGCTCGGAGCCGCGCAGGAGGTGCTGCGCAAGGACACGCTCGCCGTCGAGGACGAGCTCACGTCCTGCCGTGAGGAACCGGAGGCGTATCTCGGCGCCGGCGCGACCCGCGAGGACTGCGCCCAGCTGGAGCCGCGGCTGGACTGGTACCTGCTGCGCACCCCGCTCAACCTGGCGGCCGAGGTCGACGAGCGCGGCGCCATCGTCATGGTGCTCCTGGCCGGCATCGGGCTGCTGGTCGGTGCGACCTTCGCCGGGTCGGACTGGGCGAGCGGCTCGATCGGCACCCAACTGGTTGCCGAGCCCCGTCGCGGGCGGGTCTGGATCGCGAAGGCGCTGGCCGTCACCGTCTCCATGACCGGTGTCGCTGCCGTGTTGACGGCCGGCTTCTGGGGGCTGCTCCGGGTCATCGCGCTCGCCCGCGACCTCCCCGTGCCGAGCGGCGCCTGGTCGGCGGTGCTCGCGACCTCCGGTCGCGGGCTCGCCCTGGTGGCCGCCGCGACGCTCGGCGCCTACGCCCTCACGATGCTGCTGCGCAGCACCGGCGTCGCACTTGGCGTCCTGTTCGGCTACACGCTCGTGGTCGAGGGGCTGGCCGCCACGCTGCCGTTGACCCGGATGACGCAGTGGACGATCCCGCACAACGTGATGGGCTGGGTCAAGGACGGCGTGGCGATCAACGACCGCACGATCTGCAGCGGCGAGCGGCTCAGCTGCCTGTCCTGGTACACCCTCGGCGCCGGCCACGCCGCGGCGTACCTCGGGGTGATGTTGGTTCTCACCCTCCTCGTGTCGTTCTTCGTGTTCCGTCGCCGCGACATCCCCTGAGGGACGCCACGGCGCACCGACCGGGGTTTCCACGCGACGTACGATGAGGCACGTGACTGCCGAGACGATCAGTCCTGCCGGACGCAAGCTCCTCCGTCTGGAGGTGCGCAACGCCGAGACCCCGATCGAACGCAAGCCGGAGTGGATCAAGACCCGCGCCAAGATGGGTCCGGAATACACCCAACTGCAGGCGCTGGTGAAGTCCGAGGGCCTGCACACCGTGTGCCAGGAAGCCGGCTGCCCCAACATCTTCGAGTGTTGGGAGGACCGCGAGGCGACCTTCCTCATCGGCGGCGACCAGTGCACCCGACGTTGCGACTTCTGCCAGATCGACACCGGCCGGCCCCAGCCGCTCGACCGCGACGAGCCGCGCCGGGTCGCCGAGAGCGTGCGCACGATGCAGCTGCGCTACGCCACGATCACCGGTGTCGCCCGCGACGACCTGCCCGACGGCGGTGCCTGGCTGTACGCCGAGACGGTCCGCGCGATCCACGAGCTCAACCCCGACACCGGAGTCGAGAACCTCATCCCCGACTTCAACGCCCGTCCCGAGCTGCTCGCCGAGGTCTTCGAGTCGCGCCCGGAGGTGCTCGCCCACAACGTCGAGACCGTGCCGCGGATCTTCAAGCGGATCCGTCCGGCGTTCCGCTACGAGCGCTCCCTGGACGTCCTGACTCAGGCCCGCGCCTTCGGCCTGGTGACCAAGTCCAACCTGATCCTCGGCATGGGCGAGACCCGCGAGGAGATCTCCCAGGCCCTGCAGGACCTGTACGACGCGGGCTGCGAGCTGGTGACGATCACGCAGTACCTCCGCCCCTCGGTGCGTCACCACCCAGTGGAGCGGTGGGTGAAGCCCGAGGAGTTCGTCGAGCTGGGCGAGGAGGCCGAGGAGATCGGCTTCGCCGGTGTGCTCTCGGGGCCGCTGGTGCGCTCCTCCTACCGCGCAGGGCGGCTCTACCAGCAGGCGATGGACCGGCGCGAAGCCGCGGTCACGCGCTGACGGCGTCGGCCCGCCATCGACGGTGGGTGCGCAGGTGGAACGTCACGTCGAGCGCGGTCTTCAGCACCGTGAGCAGGAGCACCGGCAACAGCTCCGAGGCGCGATCGACCGGGCCGCCGGGCGAGCCCGTGAACGGGTCGGCGAGGGCGAAGAGCAGGAAGAAGCTGCCGATGATGCTGACGTGCAGCACCACCATCCGCGGATACGGCGCTCCCATCGCCTGCTGCGAAGTCGTGCGGTCTCGCTCGCCGCGGCGGAACCAGTGCACGACGAGCGAGTAGCCGTGGCTGACCACCAGCGACGCCAGCACGAGGAAGATCGCGCTGCGGGAGACCTCTTCCATGCCGGAGGTCATGCTCACGAGCGTGAACGTGAACGCCCCGTGCACGGCGGTGAAGATGCCGAAGTGGACGCAGAAGAACATCGCCAGCCCGACCGATGCGACCGCAGCTGGGACGCCCGTGATCGGCGCAGCGGCTCCGCGAGCGGTGAGGATGCGGACGACGGTGAAGGCGGCGACGACGATGTTCTCGGCCCAGTAGACGAGAAAGACGTCACCGAGCGACATTGCGCCGGTCACCACACCAGCCAGCGGGACGAGGTTCACGCCCACGAGCAGTGCCGCCGAGACACTCACCGCACTGCCTGCGCGGGGCGCCTCGTGCGGGTGCGGCGGATAGGTCACGCTGCCGGTCATGGAGCTCCTCGGTCATCGACGGCCCTCGGAGGCTAACCGACCTCCGTGAGAGAATCGGGCGGTTGCCCGCGACCCGCGCAGCCCGACCGCACGACGTACATCAGAGGGAGCCCCATGGCCAGGTCCGACAAGAAGTCCCCGACGACCACGGGCACCTCGAAGAAGGGCAAGGCCGAGGAGAAGGCTCCGAAGAAGGGCCGTCTGAAGCAGATCCGCGAGGTCTACAAGATGACCCGCCTCGGCGACAGCCGTCTGGGTTGGATCTTGCTGGCTGTGTTCGTCTTCGCCTCCGCAGTCGGGTTCGCGCTGTTCTCGCTCATCCCGCCCGGCTGGTTGTTCGTCGACGTCATCCTCGGCCTGATGATCGGTCTGCTGGTGACGCTCATCGTCTTCAGCCGGCGCGCGACGAAGTCGCAGATCAAACAGATCGAGGGTCAGCCCGGTGCAGCGGTCGCGGTCCTCAGCATGCTCAAGCGGGGATGGAAGTCGGACCCCGCGGTCGCCTTCAACCGTCAGCAGGACGTCGTGCACCGGGTCGTCGGTCCGCCTGGGATCGTGCTGATCGGCGAGGGCAACCCGCAGCGGCTGCGCGCTCTGCTGAAGTCGGAGAAGGCCAAGCACCAGCGGGTAGCCTCCGAGGCGCCGATCCATGAGGTCATCGTGGGGTACGGCGAGGGCGAGGTCCCGCTCGGCAAGCTCACCCGGCACGTCACGAAGATGGGCCGCAAGGTGAAGCCGGCGCAGGTCACCGACATCCTGTCGCGCCTGCGCGCTCTGGACGCCAACCGGTCGAACATCCCGATCCCCAAGGGGCCGGTGCCGACGAGCATGAAGGGCTACCGCGGCGCGATGCGCGGCCGCTGAGCCGCTCCATCAGGACCGGGTTCAGCGCCGCAGCGTGATGGTGCCGGCGGCCAGGTCGTGCAGTCCCCTGTTGTCGCGATTGAACACCACGGGCGGCACCACCAGGCAGATGAGGAACGTGCGGATCAGTGCTTGCAGGAGGTTGACCCGCCTGCCGTCCAAACGCGCGACGACGACGCGCAGTGCCAGCTGACCGAACGACGCGCCGGCGACGGCGGTGAACAGCGACACCTCGAGGAAGAACACCAGCAGGGGCAGGAGTCGCTCGGTGTCCGGACCGACCTCGACGTACGCCGCGACGAGGTTCGCCACCAGGGACGAGGCCAACCAGTCGACCAGCAGAGCCGCGATGCGTCGTCCCCAGCCCGCGACGGCGCCGGGCCCGTCCTCGGGGATACCCAGGCGCTCGCCGGGGTATCGCTGCTCCTGCGGTGGCTGCGAGGTGGTCACGGGCACACGGTAGTTGCTGAGGTGGAAACCTCTGCAGCGACCTGGACGAGCCGCGGCCCGTGGCGTAACACGCCGGAAACACACGGGATACGGTGGAGAAACCGGTCGGGCCTACGGTCGCGGCCAGGTGGTGCAGCGTCGCATCGATCAGCCACAGCACGAGGCCGTCTCACGGTCGAGGAGGACGAATGTTCGCGAACAGCGACGAGCTTCTGAAGTACATCAAGGACGAGGGCGTCGAGATGGTCGACGTACGGTTCTGCGATCTGCCGGGCGTGATGCAGCACTTCACGGTGCCGGTGTCGTCCTTCGACCAGTCGGTGTTCGAAGACGGGCTGAACTTCGACGGGTCCTCGATCCGAGGGTTCCAGGCGATCCACGAGTCCGACATGTCGCTGTTCCCCGACCCCACCACGGCGTACCTCGATCCCTTCCGGGTCGCCAAGACGCTCGTGGTCAACTTCTTCATCCACGACCCGCTGACCGGTGAGGCCTACAGCCGCGACCCGCGCAACATCGCGCGCAAGGCGCAGGCCTACCTCGCCTCGACCGGGATCGGCGACACGGCGTTCTTCGCCCCCGAGGCCGAGTTCTACGTCTTCGACTCGGTGCGGTTCAGCACCAGCCAGAACGAGGGCTTCTACCACATCGACTCCGAGGCCGGCGCCTGGAACAGCGGTGCTGTCGAGAACAACCGCGGCTACAAGGTCAAGTACAAGGGCGGCTACTTCCCTGTCGCGCCGTACGACCACTTCGGCGACTTCCGCGACGAGATCGTCGTCGAGCTGGAGAAGGCCGGGCTCATCGTCGAGCGCGCCCACCACGAGGTCGGCACCGCCGGTCAAGCCGAGATCAACTGGCGCTTCGACGAGCTGTTGAAGTCGGCCGATGACGTGATGAAGTTCAAATACATCGTCAAGAACGTCGCCTGGCGCAACGGCAAGACCGCGACCTTCATGCCCAAGCCGATCTTCGGTGACAACGGCTCGGGCATGCACGTGCACTCCTCGATCTGGAACGAGGGCGAGCCGCTGTTCTACGACGAGGCGGGGTACGCCGGGCTGTCGGACATCGCGCGCTACTACATCGGTGGCCTGATCAAGCACGCCGACTCGCTCCTGGCGTTCACCAACCCGACGGTGAACTCCTACCACCGGCTGGTCCCGGGCTTCGAGGCCCCGGTCAACCTGGTCTACAGCCAGCGCAACCGCTCCGCCGCCGTACGCATCCCGATCACGGGGTCGAACCCGAAGGCCAAGCGCGTCGAGTTCCGCTGCCCCGACCCGTCGGCCAACCCCTACCTGGCGTTCTCCGCGATGCTGCTGGCCGGCATCGACGGCATCAAGAACAAGATCGAGCCGCCGCAGCCGATCGACAAGGATCTTTACGAGCTGCCGCCGGACGAGCACGCCTCGGTCCAGCAGGTCCCCGCGACCCTCGGCGCCGTGCTCGACTCGCTCGAGGCCGACCACGACTTCCTGCTCGACGGCGGGGTGTTCACCGCCGACCTGATCGAGACCTGGATCGACTACAAGCGCAGCAATGAGATCCTCCCGATCGCCCTGCGCCCCCACCCGCACGAGTTCGAGCTCTACTACGACATCTGACTTCGCAGGGCCTGCCATCGACCGGACTCAGTCAATCGACCCGTCCCTTACGCTTGTCGATAGTATCGTTGCGCATTAGCATGGTGTCGTGATCCGGTCCTTCAAAGACAGCGTCACAGAGAAAGTCTGGAACCGCGAGCACGTTCGAGCCCTCGGACCCGAGCTGCAACGAGCCGCCCAGAAGAAGCTTCGCCTCCTCAACGCGGCTTCAGAGCTGAACAGCCTACGGGCGCCGCCGGGCAACCGTCTGGAGAAGTTGGTCGGCGATCGCGAGGGCCAACATTCCATTCGCATCAACGACCAATACCGGATCTGCTTCGTCTGGACCGACAACGGAGCAGACGATGTCGAGATCACCGACTATCACTGAGAGCAGACCGATCATGGCTACGGCATCAGCGAAGGCACACGACCCGATCACCCCCGGCGAGATCCTGCTGACCGAGTTCCTGGAGCCGCTGGGCATCACGCAGTACCGCCTCGCTCAGGCCACTGGACTCCCCCAGACCCGGATCAGCGAGATCGTGCGCGGCAAGCGCGCCATCACCACCGACACCGCCCTGCGCCTGTCCAAGGCACTCGGCGTCGACGACCGCTTCTGGATCAATATCCAGACCGACTACGACCTCGAAGTGGAGCGCGACCTCCACGGCGCCGAGCTGGCCAAGGTGACCGTGCTCGTGGCGAGTTGAGAATGCCGTCGGAGGCCATCACGGCTCCGACATGAGCCGTGATGGCCTCCAATCGTCGATCGCACCGCCGCTATTCGCGACCCTTCTGATCGGCGACCCAGTCACGAAAGCGGTCGATCTCGGTCTGATAGGCCAGCCGCGGATAATCGCTCCACTCGGGGTTGCCGGGCCAGAGCAGCTCGACTTCGACCTCATTGTCGCGGACGGTGATGGAGTAGAGCTCCCTGGTATCGCGGCGTGAACCGACGACCATTCCGTTCAAGAGGA
>JBHWSH010000307.1:0-7610 GCA_043427135.1 Marmoricola sp.
ATTCTCTGAAGACCGACCCGATAGGCGCGGCGTCACCTCGCGTCGGCCTGCTCGTTGAGCGGGCATGCGCCTACGCCGTACTGCCGTGTCCGCTGCCGCCGTCGCTGCCCTGGTCGCGACGGCTCTTCCGGGCACGACCGCCACCGCCAGCACGCCAGCCCGTACGACGGCCGCCGCGGTCAGCGCGTCAGCCCTTCCGAGCGGGTGGACGCCGCGCCCCGTCGACTATCCGGCCACCGTGACGCAGAGCGACCTGCCGATCCGGATGTCCGACGGCACCGTCCTGCGCGGGGACGCGGTCCTTCCGGCCCACGCCGACGGCACCCCGGCCGAGGGGCGCTTCCCGGTCATCGTCACCATCACGGCGTACAACAAGAGCGCGACCGGCGGATCCGACCTGGCCGGCGGCGGCACCGACGACCTCGTCCAACGGGGCTACGTGCAGCTCACCGTGGACGCGCGCGGCACCGGCAGCTCGGGCGGCACGTGGGGCGCCTTCAGCCCCCGGGAGACCAAGGACGGCGCCGAGATCGTCGAGTGGGCCGCGTCCCTCGACCGGCCCTGGTCGGACGGCCGCGTCGGCATGCGCGGGCCGTCGTACATGGGGATCAACCAGCTGCTCACCGCCCAACAGCAACCCGCCGCGCTCAAGGCGATTTTCCCGCAGGTGCCGGCCGGCGACGTCTACCGCGACGTGGTCGCTTCCGGCGGCGCTCTCGACGTCGGCTTCATCCCGCTGTGGCTCGGACTGGTCACGGGCACCGGGCTCGTGCCGCCGGCGTACGGCATGAGCGACCCGGCCGGCGCCTTCGGCACGCTGGTCGACCACCTCACCGCGGCAGGTACGTTCACCGCGCCGCTGCTGCTCAGCGCCACGCTCGGCCAGGACGCGGCGTACGACGGGCCGTTCTACCGCAACCGCTCGCCGCTCACCCACATCGACAAGGTGAAGGTGCCGACGTTCCTGATCGGCGGCCACCACGACCTCTTCCAGCGCGGCACTTCGATGGTGTACGACGCGCTGCG
Source organism: Marmoricola sp. (assembly GCA_043427135.1). Lineage (GTDB taxonomy): Bacteria > Actinomycetota > Actinomycetes > Propionibacteriales > Nocardioidaceae > Marmoricola_A. Next base: position 1,027 of record JBHWSH010000307.1, read on the forward strand.
CCAGGCCGGCGTGCCGACCAAGCTCATCGTGGGACCGTGGGACCACCTCGAGGGGTCCGGCGGGGCCGACGTCGCCGACGCCGGCTACGGCACGCTCGCCGACCTGCAGCTGCGGTGGTTCGACCGCTACGTCAAGGGCATCCCCGACCCCTACCTCGACAGCGACATCGCGTCGTTCACGTACTACGAGCAGGGCTCGGGCGAGTGGCGCAAGGCCGACAGCTACCTGACCGACCAGCACGACGCGGTCAGCTTCCGCCTCTCCGGCCGGGCGACGCCTTCCAGCCCGGGCCAGCTCACGCAGGGCGAGGTCAACCCGGGCAAGTCGACCGCCTACCCGGTGCCGGTCGCGGGGCTGTGCAGCCGCTCGGCGAGCCAGTGGACGGCGGGCCTGCCGAAGCAGATCTGGGCGGACAACCCGTGCCTGAGCGACAACCGGATCACCGACAGCACCGGCGTGGTCTTCCAGACGCCCCCTCTGAAGGACGGGTTCTCTTTCCAGGGCCCGCTCAACGCCCGCCTGCACGTGTCCACGCCGACCGGCGACGGCATGCTGGCCGTGACGGTCTCCTCCGTCGCGCCCGACGGCACGGTGGCGCCGATCACCAGCGGCTGGCAGGTGATCTCGCACCGCAAGCTCGACGAGTCGAAGTCGCGCTACCTCGACGGCAAGCTGATCCAGCCGTTCCACCCCTTCACCAAGGTGGCGCAGCGGGCCGCCCACCCCGACAAGGTCGTGCCCGTCGACGTCGAGGTCTTCCCAACCGCCGCGCGCATCCAGCCCAACCACCGGCTGCGCGTCTCGGTGCAGGCCTACGACGTCCCGCACCTGCTGGTGCCGCTCACCGGGGCGTCGGCGCTGCTGAGCCCGGTGACCATCCACAACTCAGCCCAGTGGCCGTCCGAGCTGACGCTGCCGGTGGTCACGGCGTCGACGCCCGTGCCGCCGACGACGGACCCGACGCCGCCGCCCACGACCGAGCCGCCCACCACCGAGCCGACGCCGCCGCCGGCGACGGAGCCGGGCGAGCCGGTGACCAAGGCCGCCACCACGACCAAGGCGGTGCTGGCCAAGAAGAAGACCGCGCCCGGCAAGGCCAACAAGGTCCGCATCCGGGTGACCGGTGTCGACGCGCCGGCCGGGAAGGTCCGCATCTTCATCGACGGTGAGCGCGTCCGCACGCGGAAGCTGACAGACGGCCGGGTCGTGGTGAAGTTGCCCGCTCAGGCGCGCGGCAAGCATCGCGTGAAGGTCCGCTACCTCGGCGATGCCACCAGTCAGAAGTCGAAGGCCGTCGTCATCTGGAAGGTCGGGCGCGCCAGCTGACGGGTCGCATCGACCCGACAGTGGAAGTCCGGGTCATGCCTCTCGTACGACGTCCTCGAGGTCGAGTCGCGGAAGCCGGTCGAACCACGCGTTCTCGGCGGGCTTGCCGATGTTGACGATCATGAACGACTTCCAACTCGAGCCCTCGAAGAACTCGCGGTCCAGGCCCTCGGCGTCGTAGCCGTTCATCGGCCCGGCCGCGAGACCTGCGGCGCGGACGCCGATGAGGAAGTATCCCGCCTGCAGCGTCGCGTTGAAAAGCGCTGCCTGCTCGCGCGCCGCGTCGTCGCCAACGAACACGTCACGAGCGCCCGGGAAGTGCGGGAACGTCCGCGGCAAGTGGTCGTGGAAGTCGGTGTCCGCAGCGAGTACGGCGACCAGCGGAGCGCTGGCGGTCTTGTCGCGGTTGCCGTCGGACATGTGCTTGAGCAGGCGCTCGCGCCCCTCGCCCTGGTGCACGAGCAGCACGCGAAGCGGCTGGGTGTTCATCGCTGTCGGTCCGAACTTCACCAGGTCGTAGATCGCGGCGATCTGCTCCTCGGTCACCGGCTCGTCGGTGAAGGCGTTGGCAGTGCGCGCCTGGCGGAAGAGCAGGTCCTGGGCGTCGTGGGCGAGCATGAGGGTGTCGGTCATGCAGGATCAACTGACGTTGTACCTTCAATCTTCCCAATCGACGCGTGGGCTGCGTCACTCCGACGTCATTGGATCAGCGTGTTGCTCCCGGTGCCACCGTCGAGGACGTCATGGCCGCGACCGCCCTCCAGGGTGTCGTCGCCTCCGCCGCCCCGCAGGACGTCAGCGCCGTTGCCGCCGCAGAGCAGGTCGCCCTGGTCGGCTCCGACGAGCCGGTCCGCCCCGTTGGCCCCGACCAGGACCCACGCCAGGCCGTCCTCCCCGGTCAGCACGTCAGCCCCGTTGCCGCCGGCCTTGACGCCGACCTCGAGGCTGGTGGTATCCGATCCGTCGGATACCACGATCGTGATCCGGCCCTCGGCGTCCCGCTTGTGGGTGGCGAGATCGACGTGGATGGTGCGGTACTCCCCGGACCCGGAGACGCGTACGCCACGAGGTGCGATCGCCGCCCCGGCGCCGGTAGCGGTGACGACGAGACCACCCGCAGCCGTCGTGGAGTCGCCGACTCGCACGCGCAGGGTCACCGAGGTGTCGCTCAGGCACCGGCCCTCGTCGCCGATCACCTCGACGTACGGCGGGCTGCCCAGGGCCAAGCCGACGACGACCGGGTCGTGGTCGGAGGTCCGGAACTCGTCGGGCGCATACAGCGAGCCGACCTGGGCCGGTGACTTGAAGTCGACGTTGTAGTCGAGCACCGACGGTTCGTCGGCGTTGATGTGCCACTCTGCGGCGCCGGTCACCTGAGGCGCGAGCGAAGCTGAGGCGAGCGCATGGTCGAGGTAGCCCCACTGGCCGTCGAAGGCGTAGGAATAGGCCTCCGGGCCGCCGTACTTGGCGATCAGGTTGACGTAGCCAGCCTCCTCGAAGACCCGGACCGGGTCCTCCTTGGCGTAGGCGTTGAGGTCGCCGAGCACGAGGATGTCGGGGTCGATGGCGCCCTGCGCAGCCAGTCCGTCGAGGACGTCCACGATCGCCTCTGCGGCCAGCCGCCGAGTCTCGTTGCAGTTGCCCTGGCCGTCGCCGAGGTCGGGGTCGCCGACGGCGTTGCAGTCGGAGCCCTTCGACTTCAGGTGGTTGACCGCGACAGTGAACCGCTCGCCGGTGGCGAGCTCCTCGAAGGTCTGCACCAGGACCGGCCGGTTGTACGCATCGCGGAACCGGGCGTCGTCGCTCGAGTCGATCAGCTCGAAGCCACCGACGGGTCGCACCACCGCGGGCTTGTAGATCAGGCGGGCCCGGATCGCGTCGGTGCCGATCACGCCGGTGTCGAGCCCGGCGTACGTGCCCGGCGCGGTCATTGCGTTCAGGCCGGTGACCAGACCGTGCTCGGGGTGGCCGAGCGGGTCGACGCCGGCGGTGTTCTCCATCTCGACGAGACCGAGGACGTCGGCGTCGAGCTCTTCGAGCGCGGCCAAGAGCTTGGTGCGCTGACGCTCGAGTTCGGCGGCGGAGTCCGCGCCGCGGCACTCCACGTTGTTCTGCGGTCCGCAGGTGTTGTCGCGCGGGTCGGAGCTGGCGTAGTCCAGCGTGACGAAGTAGTTGAGCACGTTGAACGCACTCACCCGCAGCGAGCCGCCGACGTCGGGAGCCCCGGCCGGACGCGGGTTCGTCGCCGTGAACTCGGCCGATCCGCCGAGCGCGCCGATCGGGCGGAGGCGGTAGGAGTTCGGGCTGGCGCTGGCGCCGCCCCAGGTGTAGGTCATCACGCCCGTCAGGCCGGTGACGGAGTCGCCGCCGCGCAGCGTGTTGGCCGCGGTCAGGGGGTCGCCGTCGCGGGCGAGCTTGATCGGGTCGGGGTTCTGCGTCTGCAGGTCGTCGTCGACGATGAGCCGGTTGAGGTCGTTGGCGGCCTGTACGGCGAGGGCTTCCTCGCCGGGGGACGCGATGCTGGTCGGCTGGCTGAGCCGGTCGCCGGAGGAGACCACCACCTGGCCGAATCGGCCCAGCTGGAAGTGCTCGGTCACGAAGAGCTGCTGACTGAACGTGACGAGCATGCCCTCGTAGCGCTCGAGCTCCGTGGGCGAGGGGACGGGCAGGCTGACGACGGTCGGTGCGATCGTGCCGCCCTCGGCGCACACCTGGACGTCCGATCCCGCGTTCAGCTGGGTCTGGCCCTGCTGCTCCGCGACCCGGCCGGTCACCTGCACGAGGTCACCGAGGTCCACCTCGTTGTCGTTGCTCTGGAAGACGAAGAGACCGTCGGACGTCGCCGGGTCACCGTCGCCGGAGTCCTGGACGTAGAAGCCGCGCAGGCTGCCGGTGTACTCGTAGTCGGCGACCACGACGCCCTGCACGGTGACGGTCTGCCCGACGACTGGACTCGTCTCTCCGCTGCCTTGCACGCTGCCGATGGCGACGTCAGGAACGTCGCATCCGGTCGGCTGCGGCTCCGGGTCGGCCATGGCGGGCGAGCCCAACGCGGCCGTCGTGGTGGCGACCAGCGCGGTGGCGGCGCAAGCGGACAGAAACGTGCGAGGGAAGCGGAGGTTCATGGAGGTCCGGCTTTCGATCGTGGAGGTGGACAGGAGCCTAGAACCGGTGGGGCCGGTCGCAACAGACCTGGCATCGGGTGGGTTTCCAGTCACCCCGTGACCGAGGACCAACCCGCTAGCCGAGTTGTGGACGCGCGCATGTTCATCACGGCAACCTCCGGGTAGGCGTGGACACGTGGGTGCGACGGAGCCGGGATCTCGACAGGCTCGACCGCCGGAAGGGTCTCGACAGGCTCGACCGGCGGAGGAGGCTCGACCGGCTGGCCCGCTCGTCGTGGTGATGGGCGTCAGCGGCAGCGGCAAGTCGACGGTGGCTCAGCGGCTGGCGGCGACCCTCGATGTCGAGCACGCCGAAGGCGACGACTTCCACTCACCCGCCAACGTCGCGAAGATGCGCGGAGGCGTGCCATTGGACGACGCCGACCGAGCTGAGTGGCTCCAGGCGCTGACCGACTGGCTCTCGCATCGCGGAGGGGCCGGCGGCGTACTCAGTGCGTCAGCGCTGCGTCGTTCCTACCGGGACCTCCTGCGCGAGGCGGCGCCGGGCGTGGTCTTCCTGCACTTGCATGGGTCGCCGACTCTGCTCCTCGCGCGCATGAAGGAACGGCGCGGCCACTTCATGCCGGTCACGTTGCTCGACTCCCAACTCGCAACCTTGGAGCCGCTCGGTGACGACGAGGCCGGACTGACCGTCGACGCGGCCACCGATGTCGAAGGAATCGTCGAGCAGTTCGTGGCGTGGTCTCGACGGGCTCGACCGACGTAGGGGCGGTTTCGAGACTGTGAGTATTCCGTTCGCAGCCTGATGGTGATGGGCTGTCGGGCGGTGACCGCGGGCGTGACCCGTTTCGAGACTGGCCCCTTTGTGCCTTGGAGCACGACTTGTCCGCTCGTGGTTGCCGGCCCCGGCCCGGAACGGAGTAGCTGGCCTGATCAGGAGCTTGACCGCCAGATGTTGACGCACCTGGCGTGTCTCATCACAGTCCTGCCGATTCTCCGCCCGGACCGGAAACCACATCCGCTCCCGGCAATTGGAGGAAATGCATGACCAGTCTGACTGATCTTCGCGCGGTGGTCGATGTCGTCATCGGCGTCGACACCCACGTCCACACCCACTCGGCTGCGGTAGTCGATGCCCGCACCGGCGGGGTGCTCGACGAGATCACGGTGGAGGCCACCGCTGAGGGCTATGCCGAACTGGTCGCTTTCGCTGATGAGCACGCGGTGTTGCGTGCCTGGGCGATCGAGGGCACCGGCAGCCACGGCGCCGGAGTGACCCGTCACCTCCAGCGTCGCGAGGAGGTCGTCATCGAACTCGACCGACCCGAACGCGCCAAGCGCCGCAACGGCGCCAAGTCCGATCCCCTGGACGCGATCCGCGCCGCGCGCGAAGCACTGGCCCGTCCCCGGCTGGGCACCCCACGGTCGGGTGGGGACCGACAAGCACTCGCGGTGCTGCTGGCTGCGCGGCGCTCGGCGGTGCAGGCAGCCGGTGACGCCCAGCGGCAGATCTTCGCGCTGCTGATCGCGGCACCCGAACCGATCCGGGCACGATTCCGCAGCCTCACCTCGACCCAAACCGTCAAGGCCGCCGCCCGGCTCCGGGTCCACGGCACCTACGACACCGAGACCGCCACCACCGTCACCGTACTGCGGTCCCTGGCCCGCCGCGCCCAAGCATTGAGTGAGGAAGCCGCTGACCACGAGCAGGCGCTCAAGCGCATCGTGCGGTCCTGGCGCCCCGACCTGCTCGAGCAGGTCGGAGTCGGAACGATCGTGGCTGCCACTGTGCTCTGCGCCTGGTCCCACCCCGGACGCCTCCACTCCGAGGGCGCCTTCGCGATGCTCGCCGGCGTAGCCCCGATCCCCGCCACCAGCGGGCAGGTCACCCAGCGCCACCGGCTCAACCGCTATGGCGACCGACAACTCAACCGCGCCCTGCACACCGTCGTGCTCACCAGGCTCCGCCACGACCAGACCACCCGCGATTACCGAGACCGACGAACCAGCGAAGGCAAAACCCTGCGCGAGATCAAACGCTGCCTCAAACGCTACGTCGCCCGAGACCTCTACCGGCTCCTCGAAAACGGCCCTCAACCCGCTTGACAGTCCATAGGAGCGTCGTCGCTAGC
>JBHWSH010000308.1:0-6195 GCA_043427135.1 Marmoricola sp.
CCGGCTCCTGGGCCGACCGCTTCGGGCAGCGCCCGGTGGTCGGCGTACAAGCCCTGACCGGGTCGGCTGCGCTCGCGCTCTTGGTGGTGCTCACCGAGTCGGGCGTGGCCACCGGATGGTCGGTGGCCTCCGCAGCGCTTGCGGGACTTCTGCTGCCACAGGTCGGACCCCTTGCGCGGGTCCGGTGGCGGCCCATCACCGACCCCACCGGCCCGCACCAGAGGCGACTGATGGACGCCGCGTTCTCCTATGAAGGCGCTGTCGACGAGGCGTCGTTCGTCCTCGGCCCCGCCCTGGTCGGCGTGCTGGCCGTGGTCGCCGATCCCGCGACAGCCATGGCCGTCGCCGCAGGCATGCTCGCCGTCTTCGGCGGCGGATTCGCCCTGCACCGGACCGCGAGCCTGACCGGCTGGGGAGCCCACACGCGCGCCCGCGGCCGGCTGCTGACCGGAGTGCTCCTCACCTTGCTCGGTGCGCAGTTCCTCGTCGGCGTCCTGTTCGGGGCGACCCAGACCGGGACCACCGCATTGGCGCGGGCGGCAGGGGAGCCGGGTCTCGCCGGCCTCATCCATGCGCTCCTTGGCGTTGGCAGCGTCATCGCCGGACTGGCCACGGTCTACCTGCCCGAACGCGTCGGCCAGGGCAGCAGAGTGCGGGTAGCGGCGGTCTTCCTGCTCCTGGGGTCGGCGCCGTTGCTGCTCGTCGACGGTCTGAGCGGCCTCGTAGTGGTGGTGCTGGTGCTCGGGATCGGGGTGGCGCCCTACATGATCGGCGTCTTCAACCTCGGCGAGCGGACCGCGTCGCCCGGACAGGTGGGGGCCACGATGACCTTGCTCGCTGCCGCCACCGGGACGGGGTACGCCGCCGGTGCCGCCCTCGCGGGCCGCCTGGCGGATCTGCACGGCTACACCGCGGCGTTCGCCGTGACGGTGTCGGGGATGGGGGTCGCGGTGGTGGTCTCGCTGGTGGCGGGTCCCCTGTGGGTGCGGGCCGAGCGGGCCGCGGGAACCGGGGAACGGGAAGTTGTCACGGACTAACGTGCTCGTCGTCCCCGCCACAGGCGCCAGATCGTGACCGAGCCACGCACCCGCTACTCCGACCACGACCTTTTCGAGGCGCTCCGTGCTGCCGCGGCCACCGAGGGAGAGCCGCTCTCGGTGGAACGCTATGAGCGGCATCGGCGGGCTCGCGGAGGTCCGGCATCGGCGCGGATCATCCAGCGGCTCGACTCCTGGAGGTCGGCGTGCGCCGAGGCCGGACTCGAGGTCAACCCCAGCCTGGCGAAGACGAGAGGTCGCTGGGACCCGGCACGGGTCGCGGGCTACGTGTCGGCGTACCTGCGGTCCGGGTCCGGCGAGTCGTACGCCGGCTACCAGGCGTGGGCGCGGGAGACGCCTGAGGCTCCCAGCGCGCAGACCGTGCGCAACCTGTTGGGCGGGTGGGACGAAGCCAAGCGCCGGGCAAGAGCAAGCGACACCGAGAATTGAGCGTGCCAAGGCCTCGCATAGTGACCGGCGTCATGCTACGTTTCCCGCCTAGAATTCATTTCAGAAATGAGTCCGGGAGAGTCATGAGCCTCAGCGCATCGTCCACAGCGGTCGTCAAGCCGGACCTGCCCCCTTCGATGGTCGAGCGGATGACGCTCATTCTCGACGAGTTCACCGATCGGCACGTCCGGCTGACCCTCGAAGAGGTCGCTCGCCGGACCCATCTGCCACGGTCCACCGCGCACCGCATCCTCGACCAGCTGCTCAAGCTCTCCTGGATCGAGCACACCCCCTCCGGCTACGCGCTCGGCCAGCGCGCGCTGCGGCTCGGCGGGGGCGACGACCACGGGCACAGCGAGCTGCGAGCGGCCGCAGCCCCTCGGCTGCACGAGCTCACTCTGCGCACCGGCCTCGTGGTCCACCTCGCGGTTCTCGACGGAGCCTCGGTGCGCTACCTCGACAAGATGGGCGGACGCTTCGCCATGGCCGTCCCCTCCCGTGTCGGTGGCGTGATGCCGGCGCACGGCACCGCGCTGGGGCTCGCCATGCTCGCGTGGAAGGAGCCCGAAGAGGTCGACGTGCTCATGTCCAGCGACTTCTCCGCGCGGTCGGAGGGCCACGCGACGACCGTGGAGCGGCTGCACGCGGAGCTGCACCGGGTCCGCCAGCGTGGTGGTCTGGCCTTCGAGCGAGGCAGCTGGGTGCCAGGCATCTCCTGCGTCGCGTCTGCGGTCTGGGGTCCTGACGGACCCGCTGCTGCGGTCTCCTTCGTCGGTGACCTGGCCACACCGCTCGAGCGGGTCGCGCCGTTGCTGGTGCAGGCGTGCCGCGACATCAGCACCGAGCTCTACGGTCATCGCGCCACCGGCCCTCGATCCACTCGTCGCCGCACCGGCCCTTCGCGGGCCGTCGCTGCGTCGATGGTCTCTGCCGTCTGACCGGCAGGTCCCGCTCAGCGAGCCGATCCGGTCGCGGACCCGGAGGCTTCTGCCACGATCCGGTCCACAGCCTCGACCCAGGGGACCGCAGCGAGATGGTGGAGCAGACATGCCGCGCGTAGCCGAGCACCGGCCACCGGCGGTCCCTACCACCACCGAGCAGCGGGCTCGTGTCGCCCGGATCCTTCGTGCAGCCGCCCGGCACGGAGCGGTGCACGGGCTGGAGCGGGTCCAGATGACCGAGGTGGCTGCGGAGGCGGGGGTCGCAGTGGCGACCCTCTACCGCTACTTTCCGTCCAAGGCGGCACTGTTCGTCGGGGTGATGCAGGCGCAGGTGGACCAGGTGCCCTCGACCCCGGCTCGTGAGCGCACCGGCGACCCACGGACCGACGTCGCGGAGCTCCTGGTCTCGCTCGGCGCCGAGCTGCTGCGGCGCCCCTTGCTGGCGCACGCGATGATCACCTCGAACAACCAGCTGGCCACCGATCCCACGGCTGCGGTCACCGAGGCCTTCAAGCAGCTTCTTCTGCAGTGGGTGGGCATCGAACACCCCACGACCCTCCAGTCCCGGCTGATCAGGATCATCGAACAAGCCTGGTACGGCATCTTGATCTCCGCGCTCAACGGTGTGATCTCCCAGGAGGAGTCCGAGGAGGACACCCGCCTGATGTGCCACCTCGTGTTGGCCGACCTCGTCGCGGCCGCTCCCGCCAGGAGCTGAGCCGCCGCCCACCTCTACCGATGAGTGGGACGTACCCTGTGCCCGGGGTCACAGCGCTCATAGCGTCGGCACGTCCGGGACCGAGAAGGAGATGAGCGTGCGCAAACCGCTGGTGAAGCTCCTCGAACTGGTGGCGGTGCTGCTGCTGGTCAGCTTCGGGGTCTTCCTGATGGTTGCCCTCATCCCGGGGGATCCGGCGGTGGCGATCCTGGGACAGGGACGGCCCCCCGAGCAGTACGAAGCCCTGCGTCAGGAACTGGGCCTCAACGACCCCGTCCTGGTCCGGTACGTCGAGTGGCTGGGCTCGGCACTCCAGGGTGACCTGGGCCGGTCGATCCTGCCGCCCGAGACCTCGGTCGTCGACCGCCTACTCGGTGCCATACCGGTGAGCCTGCAGCTTGCCGTGATGGGCCTGCTCATCGCAGTGCTCGTCTCGGTGCCGCTCGCACTGTGGAGTGCGGCCAAGCAGGGCGGCCTGGTGGACCGGGTGATCAGCGCCTCGATGTTCGGCCTGCTGTCGATTCCGTCGTTCCTCGCGGGTCTGCTGCTGATCATGGTGTTGGTCAACGACGCCGGTCTGTTCCCGCGGTCGCAGTGGGTGCGGCTCAGCGACTCGTTGTCCGGCAACCTCCACCACGCGATCCTGCCTGCGGTCGTCATTGCGCTCAGCGAGATCGCGCTGTTCACGCGCGTCCTGCGCAACGACCTCGTGGTCACGTTGCAGGAGGACTTCGTGCTTTCTGCGCGCGCCAAGGGGATGCCCCCGTGGCGGATCATGGTCGGCGACGCCCTGCGCCCCTCGTCGTTCTCGCTGGTGACCCTCATGGGCATCAGCACTGGGCGCCTCATCGGCAGCACCGTCATCGTGGAGTACCTGTTCGCCCTGCCGGGGATGGGCTCGCTCATCGTCACCGCCGCGCAGACCGGCAACTTCCCGATCGTCCAAGGCGCGGTCCTGGTGACGGCGATCGTCTACGTCCTGGTCAACACCTCGGTCGACGCGTCCTACGGAATTCTCGACCCGAGGACCCGCCGTGCTCATGCCTGACCGATCCCGACTGCGCGGAACCACCCTGACGCGCCAGACGATGCTCCTCTTGGGGGTGGGGCTGGGCTTGGTCGGCGTGCTGCTGGTCGCGATGTCCTTTACCGCCCTCAGCGGCCTGGCAGCAGCCGCCGCGTTCCTGGCCGGCGTCCTCCTGGCGTACAACGGCCTCACGCGGATCTTGTGGAGCCGCCGAGGCAGCAAGGTGGACCTGCTCACCGGCATCGCCGTGGGCTGGATCGTGCTGCTCGGCGCCGCGGCCGTCCTGGCGCCCTGGCTGCCCCTGCCAGAGGGCCGCAACGCGACGGCAGCCCTCACCGAGCCGATCTACCTCGAGCCGCTGAAGTACAGCGACCATCTGCTCGGCACCAACGGCGCCGGACTCGACATGCTGACCCGCGCACTGCTCGGTGCACGCACCTCGATGATCGTCTCGCTCAGCGCGGCGACCATCGGCGTCGTCGTGGGTGGGGCGATCGGCATCGCCGCCGGCTACTACCGCAAGGGTGTGGACCGCACGGTCGGGATCTTCACCAACGCCGTGCTCGCCGTACCGCCGCTGATCCTGCTCGTGGCGCTCGCCGCCATCCTTGACCCCAACGTGCGCAACATGGCGTTGGCTCTGGCGCTGCTGACCATCCCGTCGATGGTGCGGATCGCCCGGGCGAGCACGATCTCGTTCGCCCAGCGCGAGTTCGTGCTGGCCGCGCGCGCCATGGGGGCATCGAAGCTGCGGATCATGGCGCGCGACCTGGTGCCCAACGTCGCTCTGCCGTTGATGTCGATGGCCGTGGTCAGCATCTCCGCGCTGATCGTCGCCGAGTCCTCGCTGAGCTTCCTCGGGCTCGGCATCCCGCAACCCGAACCGACCTGGGGCAACATGATCTCCGAGGCGCAGGCGGGCAACACGATGGAGCGCTATCCCTTCGTCCTGATCGTTCCGGGCGTCTTCCTCTTCCTCACCGTGTTCTCCTTCAACCTCCTGGGCGAGCGAGCCCAGCGCCGCTGGGACCCGAGAGGAGCCAAGCTGTGAGCGCCCTCCGCCCCACCGCGCCAGCCCGCGGGGACCTCCTCCTCGACGTCGAGGACCTGCGCACGGTCTTCCACACCGCCCGAGGCGACGTCGCGGCCGTCGACGGGGTCTCCCTGAGGCTGCATGCCGGAGAGACCGTGGGCATCGTCGGTGAGTCCGGATCCGGCAAGTCGGTCTTCGGTCGTTCGGTGATGGGCCTGATCACCACCGGACCGACCACGACCGTCTCCGGCAAGGTTCTCGTCGCCGGTCAGGACATGCATGCCCTGTCCCAGCGCCAGCGGCGCGACTTGTGGGGTCCCACGGTCGCCATGGTCTTCCAGGACCCGATGACCTCGCTCAACCCGGTCAAGCGGATCGGCAAGCACCTCACCGAGACGCTCCGGCTCCACCTGAACCTCTCGCGACGCGAGGCCACCGAGCGAGCCGCCGACCTGTTGCGCCAGGTGGGCATCCCCGAGCCTGAGCGACGGTTGACCCAGTACCCGCACGAGTTGTCCGGCGGCATGCGCCAGCGCGTGGTCATCGCGATGGCGCTGGCCTGCGACCCGCAGCTGCTGATCGCCGACGAGCCGACCACCGCCCTCGACGTCACCGTGCAGAAGCAGATCCTCGACCTCATCGAGAGGCTCGCCGCGGAGCGCCACATGGGGGTGCTCCTGGTCAGCCACGACCTCGGGGCGGTCGCAGGACGCACCGACCGCGTCGCGGTGATGTACGCCGGGCGCGTCGTCGAGACCGCGCGCACCAGCGAGGTGTTCGAGGCCCCCGCGCACCCGTACTCGGAGGCGCTGCTGGCCTCGATCCCGCGCTTGGAGGCTCCGCCCCACACGCGCCTGCGGGCCATCGAGGGCCGGCCGCCGAACATGGCGGCGCCGCCGCCTGGTTGCCGGTTCGCGCCCCGGTGCCCACGCGCCGATGAGACCTGCACGACGGTGTTCCCGCTGCTGGGACCGGTCACGCGACAGATG
>JBHWSH010000309.1:0-6239 GCA_043427135.1 Marmoricola sp.
CACGCGAAGCTTCAACGAGATGCTGGCGGCGCTGCAGGCCTCGCGCATCAAACAGACCGAACTGGTCGCCGATGCTGGCCACGAGCTGAAGACCCCGCTGACGTCGCTGCGCACCAACGTGGAGCTGCTCATGATGGCATCGCGGTCGGGTGCGGCGATTTCCGCGAAGGACCGCGAGGAGCTCGAGGCCGACGTGATCGCCCAGATCGAGGAGCTGTCGACGCTGGTCGGCGACCTCGTGGACCTGGCGCGCGAGGACGGGCCGCAGCAGGTGATCGAGGAAGTCGACGTGGTCGACGTCATCGAGACTTCGCTGGAGCGGGTCGAACGGCGCCGCCCGGACGTGACGTTCATTCTCAAGCTCAACGACTGGTTCCTGTACGGCGACCCGGCCGCGCTGGGACGTGCGGTGCTCAACCTCATGGACAACGCCGCGAAGTGGTCGCCGGAGGGTGGCACGGTGCGCATCAATCTGCGCCCGGTGTCGGAGGATCTGGTGGAGCTCACCGTCGCGGAAGGCAGCGCCGAGGGCCTGGTGGCGTCGCTGGGCGGCCGCGGGTGGGCGGCCCACCGGTAGACTCGGGCGGGCGTCCAGTGTGGGCGTCTCCTGTGACGCGAAGGGAAATGCCGTGGCCAGCAACGTCGTCGTGGCTGTCGACGGGACCTCCGGCTCCGGCAAGTCCAGCACCTCCCGCGGCGTTGCCGATCGCCTGGGCTTGCGCTACCTCGACACCGGCGCGCAGTTCCGGGCCGTCACCTGGTGGGTGCTGTCCCAGCGCATCGACCCGCACGACTCAGCCGCTGTTGCCGCCCGGTGCCAGGAGCCGTTGCTGAGCTCCGGCACCGACCCGCTCGCTCCGACCATCTCGGTGGACGGTGTGGACGTCTCGGTCGAGATCCGCTCACCGGAGGTGACCGCCGCGGTGAGCCCGGTCAGCACGGTGCCCGCGGTCCGGCAGCGGCTGCTCGAGCTGCAACGCGCCATCATCGGCGAGGGTGGCATCGTCGTCGAAGGTCGCGACATCGGTTCGGTGGTGTGGCCCCAGGCGCAGGTGAAGCTCTACCTGACCGCGGACCCGGCCGCTCGCGCGTCGCGTCGGGCCGCCGAGGACGTGCGCCACTCCGACGTACGCCGCACGGAGGCGATGCTGCTCGAACGCGACCGCATCGACTCGGGCCGCGCGACGGCACCGCTTGTCCTAGCCGAAGGTGCCGTGCACCTCGACACCACCCACTCCACCCTCGACGAGGTCATCGACCGGGTCGTCCACCTCGTGAAGGAAGCAACGTGACCGAGCAGACCCAGCCGACTGTCGCCGCACCCGTGCTGGCGGTGGTCGGACGGCCCAACGTCGGCAAGTCGACGCTGGTCAACCGGATCATCGGGCGGCGCGAAGCCGTCGTGCAGGACATCCCGGGCGTGACCCGCGACCGCATCTCCTACGACGCGAACTGGAACGGCCGCGCTTTCACGGTCGTCGACACCGGCGGCTGGGACCCCGACGCCCGCGGCCTGGCCGAGCGGATCGCGGCGCAGGCAGAGATCGCGGTCTCGGTCGCGGACGCGGTGCTGTTCGTCGTGGACTCGACGGTCGGGATCACCGACGCCGACGAGGCCGTCGTACGCATCCTGCGCAAGGCGGGGAAGCCGGTCATCCTGGCCGCCAACAAGGTCGACGACCTGCGTCAGGAAGCAGACTCCGCTGCACTGTGGAACCTCGGGCTGGGGGAGCCCTACCCGGTTTCGTCGTTGCACGGCCGTGGGTCGGGTGACCTGCTCGACGCGATCCTCGAGGCGCTCCCGGAGACTCCCGACCAGGACGAGGTCGAGGTCGGCGGCCCACGTCGAGTGGCGATCGTCGGCAAGCCCAATGTCGGCAAGTCCTCGCTGCTCAACAAGCTCGCCCGCGAGGAGCGCGCGGTGGTCAGCGACATCGCGGGCACCACCGTCGACCCCGTGGACGAGCTGGTGGAGCTCGGCGGGAGGACGTGGCGCTTCATCGACACCGCCGGCATCCGCAAGCGGGTCAAGGAAGCGTCCGGGCACGAGTACTACGCGTCCCTGCGCACGAACGCCGCGATCGACCGCGCCGAGGTGTGTGTGCTGGTGGTGGACGCCTCCGAGCCGCTGACCGAGCAGGACCAGCGGATCATTACCTCGGTGGGTGAGGCCGGGCGTGCGCTGGTGATCGCATTCAACAAGTGGGACCTCGTAGACGAGGAACGACGGCACTACCTGTCTCGCGAGATCGACCGCGACCTCCAACGAGTCACCTGGGCGCCTCGTCTCAACATCACCGCTCTCACCGGCTGGCACATCGACAAGCTCGTGCCCGCGATCGACGCCGCGCTCGAGGGGTGGGAGACGCGGGTATCCACCGGCCAGCTCAACTCCTTCCTCGGCCGGCTCGTCTCCGAGCATCCGCACCCCGTCCGGGGCGGCAAGCAGGCGCGCATCATGTTCGGCACCCAGGCGCAGACCGCCCCGCCGACGTTCGTGCTGTTCACCTCCGGGCCGCTCGAGGCGTCGTACGTCCGCTTCGTCGAGCGCCGCCTGCGCGAAGAGTTCGGCTTCATCGGTACGCCGATCCACCTGCAGGTGCGTCCCCGCAAGAAGGGCGCTCGCGGCGGCCGTTGAGCCGCCTCTGGGCTTGCGACACTTCCCTAGCGTTATCGACGCTTCCCCAGGCGTACAGCCCGAGGGAAGCGACCACAACCCCGGGGGAAGCTGGTCCCGTTGAGGGCAACGCAGGTCGGTTGAGGACTGGGCGACGCCCTGCGGTAATGTTCCCTTCGCTGCCGCGAGGCAGCGGTCGCGGGCTGTGGCGCAGCTTGGTAGCGCACTTGACTGGGGGTCAAGGGGTCGCAGGTTCAAATCCTGTCAGCCCGACCGAAAAACTGCCTCTGACCTGCAGGTTTGCAATTTGGGGGTGGTTCGAGTTTAGGCCCGTTTTGGTCTTAGTCGTCTTTTAGTAGTCGTTTACTCGGCGACATGTTCCGGCAACGAGCGCTCGGAGGCGCAGACACGGCGGACCTGGCCAGGCTCGCAGGTGAAGCGCCCCAGGTTTGATGCCGCATCCTTGTGAGTTGGAAGGATGCGAACCATGCCGAAGAAGATCGACCCGAAGGTCAAGGAGCGCTGCGTGCGGCAGGTGCTGGAGCACTTGCCGGAGTACTCGTCGGTGACTGCTGCGGCCGAGGTCGTGGCCCGTCGAGAAGGGCTGGGCAAGGAGACGGTGCGTCGCTGGGTCGTCCAGGCCCAGATCGACGGCGGTCAACGCCAGGGCGCCACCAGCGAGGAGCTGGCTGAGATCAAGGAGCTCAAGGCCAAGGTCCGCCGGCTCGAGGAAGATAACGAGATCCTCCGCAGAGCATCAATTTTCTTCGCGGGGGAACTCGACCCCCGCAACCGCTGATCGTCGCGTTCATCGACGAACTGCGGGCCGAGGACCACGCGGTCGAGTCGATCTGCCGGGTCCTGCGCGAGCAGGGCTGCCAGATCGCCGCGCGGACCTACCGTGACTGGGCACGAGCCAACCGGCCCGTCGCAGCCCGCACGATCAGTGACGCTCGGGTCCTCGACCAGGTCCGTGACCTGGCATGGACAGTCGACCGCGCCGGCGTGCGTCGGATGACACCCGAAGGCCTCTATGGGCGACGCAAGATGACCGCACTGGTGCGACGCTCCACTCCGGATGCTTCGCCCGGCAGCGTGGATCGGGCGATGAGAGCCCTGGGTCTGCAAGGGATCCGACGTTCCAAGGGGGCGTGTCGTCCTCCGGCGGGTCCGTGAGGAAGTCATCGAAGGCGTTGTCGATCAGCTCCGCCAAGCACTGCCAGGGCGCGAACTCGATGTCACCGAGTACCGCCAACAGCCGCGGATGGGGCGTGACATCGATGCTCTCCCCGCCGACAGACACTTCCTCATCGACCACGGTTGACCCTTCTCTCGACCCTCGTCAGCTCTGTCTTGCTGCGACGTTCCGAACCCTAACTGCCGGGTCCGACGGAACAGATCGGAACGACCCAGGTCAGCCACGGAACCCCCTGTTGACTGTTGCGAGCAACCCCGGCGGGGCCAGCGTCATGGGCGAGTCATCGAGGCAGGGCGAAGAACCCCAGGGGTGTGGCCGTGGGACGCCTTGGGGCCGCAGACGATCGAGTAGCGCTCCTGACGCTGGAAGACGCTGGAACGATCGTTGTCTGCTCTGCAGGCATTCGAACGGCTCCAGAGGCGTCTCGCGGGCGTGATCACTATCGGCGGTCGCCCGATTCTCCGAAGCTCAGCGAGCGGCAGTTCGCCGTCCCCAGCCGCCCATACTGGAGCTGAGTGCTCGCTCGTTCTTCTCAAGCTGCGACCGGGCGGCCTCGACGGGAAGGGCCCAGACCTCCGCCAGCGTGATGATGGCGGCACCGAGGTCCCACGGCCCGACTGGATCGGTCTTCACTCGAGCGAAGGGCCCATCACTCTCCAGCACGATCCGCGTCTGCGGCACCTTGCTTGCTAGCGCGCGTCCCTTCGTGCCGCCAAGCATGGCTGGACCGACGCTGAACCAGCAGCCGAGGGCTATCGCGTGTTCAAGGTCGGCCATGGAGCCGGAGAACCAGTGCAGGATTGGCACGCCGGCCGCTGGATGCCGCCGGAGAGCATCCAGCACCGGAGCGGCGGCTCGCCGGCTGTGAATCGAGAGGATCCTTCCGCCCGCTCGTGCGCAGGCGGAGAGAACGTGCTCGAACACATCGAGTTGGTCCTGCCGTGCCGACGCGTTTCCTGGGGATCCGTCGAGACCGACCTCGCCGACGAACGCGGTCTCGGTGAGGTACTGCTCGAACAGATCGAGTTCGGCACGCCTAGCCGTTGCCAGCTCTGGGTGGAGTCCCAACGCCGTCCGGACGAACGGCCTGCCGTTCTCAAGTGCCTGGGTTCCTGGCCATGCGGACGGAGTCGTCGTCACCGAGACGATCCCGATGCCCTCTTGTTGGACTCGGTCCGCGACCCCATACGGGTCTGGGTAGAGGTCGAGGTGGCAGTGGAAGTCGATCACGAGACCCCAAGGTTCCGATGTAGTGTCGCGAGCTCGTCGATTCCGCGGCCGAGCATCGCCCGGATAGCCGCGCGGTCCTCGATGTAAGGGCTACTCAGTGACGGTCCCATCCACCGGTCGATGCCATCGGCTTCCACCGAGTCAACAGCCATCGCGACCGACCGCACATCGTCGAAGGCCGCGTGGTCCTCATCGCGGCGCCCCAGGTCGCTGTAGACGTAATCGGTGGAGTCGGCGTTGCCCCACTTGAGGAAGGCTGCGCGCCTCACCTGGCAGGGCACGCAGCGGCCGCAGTGTCGGTACCCGTAGCGCTGGAATCGTCCGCAGCTGGTCGACTCGCCAGCGAGCGAGTACAGCAGTGGCTGGTCGGAGCAGTCGCGCAGCATCTCGCCCTTGGTGCGCTCGCGGAAGGGGTTCGCGATCACGATGTCGAGACCGACGTTCTTGAGGACTTCTTGGATGGCGCCTAGGAACTGCGGGTGGGCGGTGCGCGTACTGAGACTGCCCAGCCGTGCCGGAGTAAGGGGCGGGTTGATCGCGATGAACCCGTTCTCGCACAGGTACAGCGTGACGTCCTTGCCTGCGTCGTACCGTGCGGTGGAGGATGCCGCGAGGATGCCGAACGCGATGAACGCTAGGGATCGTGCTCGCTGAGAGGTCTCCTTCCCGGGACGATGCGGGGTGGCGTTGTGGTTCAGTGCGAGGTGATCGAGGCCGCCGCCGATGCTGGCGGCGAACTTCGCTTGGGTGCTGCGATCGCCGCGGACGGTCTGGCTGACCGCCCATAGCGACTGACCTCCGGCGGTGAGGTCGATGGCCCCGATCAGGCTGTCCAGGCCTCCCGAGAGCAAGGTGACCGCGTCTGCGTCGGGGCGATGCACCTTCGCCGGCGTCGAGGGGTGTTGTGCACCGCCGGTGAAGTGCAGGCTCCAGCGGTCGGTCGTGAGGAAGTTCAGCGCCCCGGTGAGGGGCTGGGTCACGCTGTTCCACAGGTCAGGGTCTGAGACTGCGATGTTCAACTCCAGTTCGCGGGTCCAGCCGTCGGGGCTGCTGGAGCGGTAGGCGGTGGTGTCCGCCACGACGGCGGCGAGGGCGATTGAGGCGAAGTCCCAGGCAAGCGTTGCGGGGGCGAGCTTGCGGCGCCGGATGCGCGAGCTGGCGGCACCGCCCGCCCCGGCCAGGCCCGCACCCGGA
>JBHWSH010000310.1:0-13994 GCA_043427135.1 Marmoricola sp.
ATTCTACCACCTCGCGACTCTGATGGGTGCTGCCGGCAACACCGACCCTGCTGACGTCCGGCGTGCGACCGCGTTGGCGATGCTGGCCGACCCCGCCCGAGCGTGTGTCTTCCTCGCCGAAGCCACCGCGCAGTCCGACCAGGCACCCGAGCACGACGGACGTGAGCCTGTCGAGGACCAGCCTGTCGAGGACGAGCAGCTCGAGCTCGAACCTGACGCGGTCGAGCCTGCGGTCCGGCTGGGGGAGCTGTTCGCCTCCCTCGGCCCCACGGTCGCTGACCGGCTGCGTCCGGTGTCGGTGCTGCACCTGCATCTGGCGGCCGAGGCTGTCACCGGCCGCTTCGCCGACACCAACGGCGCATGTGTCGCCCGGAGCGAGACCCTCGGCGCCCTCTCCATCGCCCAGTTGCAGGAGATCCTCGGCACCCACCGCGTCACGGTGCGCCCGGTGCTCGACCCCTTGGGTCTCGAGCCGGTCGATGCTTATGAGATCCCGCTGCATCTTCGTGAAGCGCTGACCAGCTTGCATCCGGTCGAGGTGTTCCCCTACGGCACCACACCGTCACGGTCAGCTGACCTCGACCACACGATCGCCTATGACACCGACGGCCCGCCGGGCCAGACCAGACGGGGCAACCTCGGACCCCTGGGACGACATCACCATCGCGCGAAGACCTTCGGCGGCTTCACCATGCATCAGCCCGTGCCCGGGCTCTACTTCTGGCGTACTCCGACCGGCCACTGGTACCAAGTCGACCACCAAGGCACCACCGCCCTCGGCACAGAGACACCTGAGTTCTTACAGCCACGCGTCCAAGTCGAGACCGTCGCCGAACAACACCTGCGGCTGCTCCTCGCCGGCTGACGCGGCCGAGGTGCACGCCCGGTCAGTCCTCGTCGACGATTTCCTGCGGCTCGCCAGGACGGCCGCGTCGGCGTACGGCCGCACGAGTCTTGCCGAAGACAACGGAGCCGCCTTGAGCAGCCGCGGCACCCAGTGCCTTGGCGCCGCGTGCAGTCTCGACCGCGCGTGCTTTCGCGTCGTCGCGTGCGTCCTTGATCGTCGGAAGGGTGATCTCGCCGAGCTGGGGCGGCGGCAGACGTGCCGCACGCGCGAAGTCCCGGAGGGACCCGTGGATGTCCGTGGCGGTCTGTGTCATCTCACGAGCGCTGAAGACTCGGTAGAACTCGAGCGGACGCACCTGACGTAGCTCGTCGATCGAGTGCATGACCGCGGCGATGAGCTCCTCGTTGCGGCGGCGTTCCTCGGCGAGGGAGCGGCGAGCATCGGCGATCGCGGACTCGGTGTGCTCAGGCTCCTGACGCTGCACCTGTGCCACGCGCAGCATCTCCCACAGGTGCAACGAGTGTTGGGAGATCAGGATGAGGTTGAGCTGGTCGCGACCCCCACCCGGCTCCAAGAAGTCGTCGAGCTTCGCTTCACGCCGGGGCAGCCGGGTGCGCGCGTCGATATCCCCGGCTTGGCGGGACACGAAATCGCGGAGGCGCACGAGGTTTCGGCTGATGTCGGCGCGGACCCCCGCGACGCTTGCCCAATCCGCCTCGAGGAGGGCACCGCGCTGTTGCGTCGCTGTCGCCACTTGTTCCAGGTGCCGCAACGTGCCGATGACGTCGCCATTCAGCTGTGCTCGTAGATGCCGCTGAATGTCCTCGACCTTGTCCTCGACACGCTCGACCGCCGCCTGGACGTCGGCGACAGCCGACCGGAGCGCCAACGACACGGCTACGGACTGCAGCGCGAGGGCCTGCTCAGGGGCGAAGTCCACGCGGTCGAACTTGAGATTGCCGGCGAACCGACCGTCGGTTGATCTGACGAACGCCATCACGGAACCGTTCGCGTCGAGCTGCTCGCCGAACTGTTCGAGGAGGGCCGCCGAGTTCTCGGTCAGCCTGACGTAGTCGCCCTTGCTGCCAGCCAAAGCACCCACCGAGCTTGCGGCGAGAGCGAGCCCGGCGACTTCGGCGAGTTCAGCGAAAAAACCTTGACGGTCACGGTCGTCGCCGAGGACGAGCAACCCGTCCTCATCACGCCACAACAGGACGTTGCCGACCGGGACCTCTGGGACGCTCGCCGCCTCCAAAGGTGTGAGCGGCGTGAGCACAGCTTCCATGATTCCCCCTGAGATCTGCGGCGCAGAACCAACGGCCGCATCGACAGGTCTCACGGTACGCCCGGATGATCACGCCGCCGCGCCGGCGTCCGCTGCGGCGTGCCAGCGATACCGTGGGGGGATGAGCATGCCCGGGGTCACGGTCCTGTCCGAGGAAGGCTGCTGGGAGGCGCTGCGCAGCGACGAGTTCGGCAGGCTGGCGTTCCTACTGGACGGGCGGATCCACCTCACTCCGGTGAACTACGCCGTGGACGGGCGGACGCTAATGTTCCGGACAGCCGAAGGCAGTAAGTTGCTCGGTCTGCTGGAGAACCCTGAAGTGGTCTTCGAGATCGACGGGCACGATGACCAGTACGCGCGCAGCGTCGTCGTACGAGGCACCGCGCGCCTGCTCGACGTGCACGAAGCGCAGCGCGCCGAGAACGTCCCGCTGCGTCCCTGGCTGCTGGGGGAAAAGGACCACGTCATCGAGATCACGCCGACCGAGCTGAGCGGCCGTTGGTTCACGCTGCACCGGCCATGGATGCGGCTGCGGACGGACTGAGCTCGGCGCGGGTGGTTTCGAGACGTCGCTAGCGCTCCTCCTCAACCACCAAGGTCGCTCCGGTGGTTGAGGAGCCGAGCCCCCAGGGCGAGGCGTCTCGAAACCATCCGCGCTGACGGGTGGTTTCGAGACTGTCGTCGTTAGCGCTCCTCCTCAACCACCAACGTGAGGGTCAGGCGGGCCAGCCGTCGGGGAAGTCCTCGACGGCGGCGTCGTGTTGCTTGCGCAGCTTTTTGAACGCACGCTGGGAGATGCGGTCGCCGAAGACCGTGCCGTGACAGTGGTCGGTCTCGTGCTGCAGGCAGCGCGCGAGCAGCCCGGTGCCGGCGAAGTGCAGCGGGTCGCCTGATAGGTCCTGGCCGCGCACCTCGGCGTAGTCGGGCCGAGCACAGGGCACGAACGCGCCGGGGAAGGAGAGACACCCTTCGTCGTCCTCATCCAGTCGACGGTCCTTGCCCTCGGGCAGAGTGAGCTCGGGGTTGCACACCACTCCCTGGACCCGCTCGCCGGACTCGTCGGGGCAGTCGAAGACGAAGATCGAGAGGTCGACCCCGATCTGGCAAGCGGCCAGACCCACGCCGTCGGCGGCGTACATCGTGGCGACCATGTCCGCTGCGAGCGCCCGCAACTCGTCGTCGAACTCCGTGACCGGCTGCTGGAACCGGTGCATCACGGGTGCGCCCCACCGCGTGATGGGCCGGACCGTGCCTCCCTGCGGCAGCGCTGAGTCGGACATGGGCCACATCGTAGAGAGCGCCGACCTGTGATGCCCTTCACGGGGGCCTCCTGTAGCGCGGGGTGTAACTCGCAGTTACGTTATGGGGCATGTCGCTGCTCAACTCGATCCGTGGCTCGGGGTCCCATCGCCGTCGCGGGCTGGCCGCCACTGAGAAGGCCGACCCGATCGGCCTCGCCGTCGCTGCCCTCAACCGCCTCGCGCAGAGCCCTGCGCTGGACCGCCTCGGCATTCGCAAGCAGGCCGAACGCGCCGTCTACAACGCGACCAAGTCGGGTTTCCGCACCGTGGGGGCGGTGAGCCGGCAGTTCCAGCGCACCGGCAAGCCCTCCGCCGGCTCCAGGGTCCCCGCAGCCAAGGCCACCGGGGTCTTCGACCTCACCCCGACCGAGGACGAGCAGATGCTCGTCGACGTGGTCAAGGAGTACGCCGCCGAGGTCGTCCGTCCGGTGGCCGCCGAGGCCGACGACCACTGCGAAGCCCCTCAGAAGGTGCTCGAGGCCGGCAACGAGATCGGCCTGCCGCTGCTCGGTGTCGCCGAGGAGCTCGGCGGCATCGCCACCGAGCGTTCCGCAGTCGCCGGCACCCTCGTCGCGGAGGCGCTCGCGCACGGCGACATGGGCCTCGCAGTCGCCACCCTCGCTCCCGGTGCGGTCGCAACGGCACTGTCCCTGTGGGGCACCGACGAGCAGCAGCAGACCTACCTGCCCGCGTTCGCCGGCGAGGACGTGCCGGCAGCGGCTCTCGCGCTCGCCGAGCCGTGGGTGCTCTTCGACGCGATGAACCCCGCGACCACCGCCGTACGCCGCGGCGACGGCTTCGTGCTCAACGGGACCAAGTCCGGAGTTCCCCGCGGCAAGGACGCCGAGCTGTTCGTCGTCGGCGCCATGCTGGACGGCGAGGCGCGGCTGTTCGTGGTCGAGTCCTCGACGCCGGGCATCACGATCGCGGCCGACCCGTCGATGGGCGTGCGGGCCGCAGGCATCAGCCGCCTGACCCTCGAGGACGTCGAGGTCGGTTCCATCGCCCTGCTCGGTGACGCAGCGTCGTACGCCGACGCGGTCCGGCTGTCCCGCCTCGGGTGGTGTGCGCTGGCGCTGGGCACCGCGCAGGCTGTTCTCGACTACGTCATCCCGTACGTCAACGAGCGCACCGCCTTCGGCGAGCCGATCAGCAACCGGCAGGCGGTGGCGTTCATGGTCGCCAACATCGCGATCGAGCTGCAGGGCATGCGGCTGGTCACCTACAAGGCCGCCTCACGCGCCGCGCAGGGCAAGTCGTTCGACCGCGAGGTCGCGCTGGCACGCCGGCTCTGCGCCGAGCGCGGCATGCAGATCGGACTGGACGGCGTACAGCTGCTCGGCGGGCACGGATTCGTCAAGGAGCACCCGGTGGAACGGTGGTACCGCGACCTGCGGGCCATCGCGGTCATGGAGGGAGGGGTGATGGTCTGATGATCAACCTGGAGACACCCAAGAAGCACAGGATGCTCATCAGCCAGGCCCACCAGGTCGCGATGAACCTGCTGCGGCCCAACTCGCGCAAGTACGACACGCTCGAGCACGCCTACCCCGTCGAGCTCGACATGCTCGCCGCGATGATCGACGGGCTCTCAGAGTCCGGTGCCAGTGAGGGCGCGGGAGCGGCCGGCGTACGCCGGGACGAGGAGGCCTCCAAGAAGAAGGCCGACGAGTCCGGGGTGAAGAACGGCACCAACCTCGCCTCGGTCCTCTCCATCCAGGAGATGTGCTGGGGCGACGTGGGTCTGCTGCTGTCGATGCCGCGCCAGGGGCTCGGCAACTCCGCGATCGCCTCGGTCGCCGACGCGGAGCAGCAGAAGCGCTTCGACGGCGTGTGGGCCAGCATGGCGATCACCGAGCCCGGCGTCGGATCCGACTCGGCCAACATCTCCACCACGGCCGTGCTCGACGGCGACGAGTACGTCCTCAACGGCGAGAAGATCTTCGTGACCTCCGGGGAGCGCAGCGACGCCGTGGTCGTGTGGGCGACGCTCGACAAGTCGCTCGGTCGCGCCGCGATCAAGTCCTTCGTGGTGCCCAAGGGCACGCCGGGCATGACCGTCGAGCGACTCGAGCACAAGCTCGGCATCCGCGCCTCCGACACCGCCACCATCCGATTCGAGGACTGCCGGGTGCCCAAGGAGAACCTCCTGGGCTCGCCCGAGATCGACACCAAGCAGGGCTTCGCCGGCGCGATGGCGACCTTCGACAACACGCGGCCGCTCGTTGCGGCGATGGCCGTCGGCTGCGCCCGCGCCGCGCTGGACCTCACTCACGACCTGCTGAAGGACGCAGGCGTCGAGATCGACTACGACCGGCCCGCCTTCAGCCAGTCCGCGGCAGCAGCGGCGTTCCTCCAGATGGAGGCCGACTGGGAGGCGGCGCATCTGCTGACGATGCAGGCCGCGTGGATGGCCGACAACCGCAAGGCCAACTCGCTCGAGGCGTCGATGGCCAAGGCCAAGGCAGGGCGCGTCGGCAGCGACATCACTCTGCGCTGCGTCGAGCTCGCCGGCACCATCGGCTACAGCGAGCAGGACCTGCTGGAGAAGTGGGCACGCGACTCCAAGATCCTCGACATCTTCGAGGGCACCCAGCAGATCCAGCAGCTCATCGTGGCTCGCCGCATCCTGGGCAAGACGTCGGCCGAGCTCAAGTAGCTCTCACCACTCGGACTCCACGCAGGCGCCGTCGGAAGCGGTGCCTGCGTAGAACTCCGGCTCGGCCCACCCCTGCGTCTCGTACGCCGCGGTGACGGCCGTCCGGACGTCGTCGGCGCGTCCTGGTGGGACCAGGGCGATGGCGCACCCGCCGAATCCGCCGCCGGTCATGCGTGCTCCGAGCGCCCCGGCCGAGAGCGCCGCCTCGACGATCACGTCGAGCTCGGGGCTGGAGACCTCGAAGTCGTCGCGGAGTGACCGATGCGACGCGGTCATCACCGCGCCGACGCGGACCCAGTCGCCGGCACGGACGGCCGCGAGGAGATCGTCGACGCGGGCCTGCTCGGTGACCACGTGCCGCACCCTGCCTGCAAGTCGGGGCGGGATGCGCGCGAGATCGGCGGCGGTCGCCACCGCCAGCGCCGACAGTCCCAGAAGGTCAGCGGCCTGGCGGCACTCCGCGCGCCGCACGGCGTACTCCCCGGTTGCGTGCGCATGGCGCACGCCGCTGTCGACGACGAGCAGCTCACCGGGCGGTTGCCACGGGACGGGGTGCACTGCGCCGCTCTCGAAGTCGATGAGGAGCGCGTTGCCGGCGGTGGCATGCACGGCCACGGTCTGGTCCATCCGCCCCGTCGGCGCGCCGACATGCTCGTTCTCCGCCCGGACACACACGTCCACGAGGTCGACTTCGTCGAGTGGTACGCCGAGCGCGGTCAGGACGGCGAGCGCCACTGCGACCTCGAGCGCTGCCGAGCTCGACAGGCCGGCCCCCAGCGGCACCTGACCGTCGACGAGCAGGTCGAGTCCGGGGATGTCCACGCCGGCCCGGCGGAGCTCATCGAGGACGCCGAGCGCGTACGCCGTCCAGCCCTCCTGATCGGCCGGCGCCTGGACGCTGCGCAGGTTCAGCGCGTCGTCATCGCGCAGCGCCACTGCCGCGCGGGTCCGCAGGGGTAGGGCGATCGGCAGGGACCGGCCGCCGTTGTAGTCGAGGTGCTCCCCGATGAGGTTGACTCGGCCGGGGGCCGAGGCGATCGCGTCTGTCGAGCGCATGTGGCCACGGTAGTGCCGGCTACTAACCTGATCGGGTGCAGTTCCTCGACGGTGAGCAGACCCCTCCCTACGACCTGACCTACGACGACGTCTTCATGGTGCCGCGACGCTCCGACGTCGGTTCGCGCTACGACGTCGACCTGTCGACCTCCGACGGCACCGGCACCACGATCCCGCTCGTCGTGGCGAACATGACCGCCGTGTCGGGACGCCGTATGGCCGAGACCGTCGCCCGGCGTGGCGGGCTGACGGTGCTGCCCCAAGACATCCCGACCGATGTCGTCGCCGACGTCGTGCGCTGGGTGAAGTCCCGGCACTTGGTCTTCGACACTCCCATCACTCTCGACCCGCACCACACCGTGGCCGACGCGATCGCCCTGATTCCCAAGCGTGCCCACCGAGCGGCCTTCGTGGTGCGCGACGGGCGTCCGGTCGGCGTGGTGACCGAGGAGGACTGCCGCTCGGTCGACCGGTTCACCCAGGTGCACGAGGTGATGAGCACCGAGGTGCACAGCCTCGCCGCCGACGTGGACCCGAGGCAGGCGTTCGACCAGCTCGATGCTGCTCGGCGACGGGTCGCGCCCGTCGTCGTCGACACAGACGGCAGGCTGGTCGGCGTACTCACCCGGACCGCCGCGTTGCGCGCCACTCTCTACGAGCCTGCCGTCGACGCCTCGGGTCACCTCAGGACAGCTGCGGCAATCGGCGTCAACGGCGATGTCAAGGGCAAGGCGGAGGCGCTCCTGGCCACCGGGATCGACGGCCTGGTGGTGGACACTGCCCATGGCCACCAGGAGCGGATGCTGGAGGCACTGTCCGCGGTGCGCGCTCTCGACCCGCAGGTGCCGGTCGCAGCCGGCAACGTCGTGTCCGCGGAAGGCACCCGCGACCTGATCGAGGCCGGCGCCGACATCGTCAAGGTGGGCGTCGGCCCCGGCGCGATGTGCACGACCCGGATGATGACCGGGGTGGGGCGACCGCAGTTCAGCGCTGTCCTCGAGTGCGCTGCCGAGGCCCGCCGGCTCGGGGCCCATGTCTGGGCCGACGGCGGCGTACGCCATCCCCGCGATGTCGCGCTCGCGCTTGCCGCGGGTGCGAGCGCAGTCATGAGCGGCTCGTGGTTCGCCGGGACCCATGAGTCTCCCGGCGACCTGCACGAGGACGCCGACGGCCGACGCTACAAAGAGAGCTACGGCATGGCATCCGCCCGCGCGGTCCTCAACCGCACCTCGGCCGAGTCGTCGTTCGACCGAGCCCGCAAGGGGCTCTACGAGGAGGGCATCTCGACCAGCCGGATGTTCCTCGACCCCGCAGCTCCGGGCGTGGAGGACCTGATCGACCGCATCTGCGCGGGCGTGCGATCCGCATGCACGTACGCCGGCGCACGGGACCTCGAGGAGTTCGCCGAGCGTGCGCTGGTCGGGATCCAGTCGGCAGCCGGCTTCCACGAGGGACGGCCGCTGCCCGGCGGCTGGTGACTCAACGGCGACGGCGCGGCTTGCGCGTTGGTACGGGACGGGGCTTGGTCTTTGGCTTGGCCTGGGCGGTGTCGCGGGCCGGAGGATCCACGCGCCCGCGCGAGCTGCGCGGCGTACGACCTCGGACGACGCCGATGAAGTCCTCGACGCGAGGGTCGGATTCTTCGGCCCCGCGGGGCCAGGCCAGGCCCACTGCGTGCCGGGGAAGCTCGGGGACGGGGACGGCGACGACGTCCTTGCGGTGGTGCAGCCGGGCCACGGACATCGGCAGCACGACCGCGCCGGTGCCTGCGGCGACCGTCTCCACGGCCTGCTGCGCGGTGAGGGCGTCGACCTCGGGGAGCTGCAGCTCCCCGAGATCGCCGCTCAGCAGCTCCTCGGCCTCCGCGTAGGGATGGTCGCGGGGGAGTACGACGACCTGGAGCTCTTCATAGAGCGGGATCAAGTGCAAGCCGTCGTGCTCGTCGGGGTCGCGCACGAACGCCATGTCCGCGGACCCCGCACGAACGGCGTCGAGCTGCGTCGCCTGCGTGGTGTGGACGAGCTCGACGGGGATGTCGGGGTGGCGTTCGCTCCACGTCCGCAGCCACTTGCCCGGCGTGATGCCGGGGACGATGGACAGACGCAGAGCCTCGGTCACCGCAGCGCCCGGGGGACGACGAAGAGACCCTCGGCGCTGGCCGTCAGCTCACCGTGGCTGTAGAGCCGAGCCACGGATCGGGTCTTGATGCCATCGACCTCGGCGACCTCTGCTTCGATGCGGAGGTCGCCGAGGGGAGTGGGTTTGCGGTAGTCGGTCTTGAGCCAGGCGGTCATGCGTGGCTTGCGTCCACGTCCCGACGCCATCCCGAGCACGTGGTCGAGCAGCAGCGCGATCACCCCGCCGTGCACGAGTCCGGGCGGGCCCTCGTAGGCGGCGCCGAGGGTGAACTCGTCCCACACCAGGCCGTTCTCGTCGCGCTTGGGGTCCAGCGGCGGAGCCAGCGCATTGCGTACGCCGATCACGGCGTTGCCCCATGCGCGCGTGACTCCCGTGTCGTCGTACCGCAGGCCGAAGGAGCCGTCGATCTGGCGCTCCTGCAGGCGGGCGACGATCTTCTCCAGGTCGGCATCGACCTCGCGGATCACGTCCAGGTCGACCTCGGTGCGCAGCGCCGCGTCCACCAGCTTCCGCACGCGCTCGGTGAACGGCGCGTAGACGGCTTCGTGGCTGGCAATCTCCTCGGGAGTGAGATCCTCCGGTCGCAGCGCGTTCATCAGTGCACCGGCGCGGGACGTCGAGTGTCCTCGGTGTCCGGCTCGAAGTGGCGGACGAGCGCCTCGCCTTCGATGTCGACCTTCGGGACCATCCGGTCGAGCCAGCGCGGGATCCACCAGGCCTTGTCGCCGAGGAGATACATCAGCGCCGGGACGAGTGTCATCCGCACGAGGAACGCATCCAGGGCAACCGCCACGGCCAGACCGAAGCCCATCATCTTGATGATGGCGTCATCGGCGACCACGAAGGCCGCGAAGACGGAGATCATGATGAGCGCCGCGGCCGTGACCACCCGCGCGCTGTTGCGGAAGCCCTCGACGATGGCGGCGTGAGCGTTTGCCCCGTGGACGTATGCCTCTCGGACACGAGTCACCAGGAACACCTGGTAGTCCATCGCGAGGCCGAATACGACTCCGACGAGGAAGATCGGCATGAAGCTGACGATGGGCGTCCTGTCGATGAGGCCGAGGAACTCCTGCTGGAAGACCGCGACGGTGGCCCCCAGTGTCGCGAGCACCGAGAACAGGAAGCCCAGCGTCGCCGTGAGCGGCACCAGCAGCGACCGGAACACCAGGATGAGGATCAGGAACGCCAAGCCCACCACCACGACGAGGTAGAGGGGGAGGGCGTCATTGAGGCGGTCCGAGACATCGGTGGTGATCGCGGTGAGCCCGGTGACGCCGACCTCGACGCCGGCCGAGCCCTCGAGGTCCATCTCACTGTCGCGCAGGGCGGTGAGGAGCTCCTCGGCCTCGGGCTCGTCGGGGCCGAAGTCCGGGGTCAGCAGCAGCTGGGCGCCGTCGCCGGTCTCGTTGGTCGCCACGATCTGCGCGTTGACGACGCCCGGTTGCCCGGCGGCCCACGCCGCGACCGCACCGAACGCCTCACCGCGACCCTCCTCCGGCACGTCGCGAGCGTCGACGACGACGAGCATCGGCGCCTCCCGTCCCGGCCCGAAATGCTCTTCCACGAGCTCGGAGGCCTTGCGGTTCGTGGTGTCGGGGGCTGCGGTGCTGTCGGTAGGGAAGGCGAGCTGCATGTCCTTCATCGGGATCGCCAGCCCACCGAGGAGGACGACGGTCGCGAGTGCGAACAGGACCGGCCGCCGCTCGATCTTGCGTGCCCACCGCACGCCGCTGTTGACGACGCGACCCTGCTCGTCGACCTTGGCCCGGAAGCGGAAGACGCGCAGCGCGAACGCCTTGCCCTTCACCATCCCGAGCACGGCCGGCAACAGCGTCAACGCGATGAGGACCGCGACCAGGACGGCGACGGCGGCCGCGACACCCATGGCGGTCAGGAACGGGATGCGGACCACGGCGAGGGCACCGAGGGCGATCATCACGGTGAGGCCGGCGAAGACCACCGCGGAGCCGGCCGTCCCGGTCGCACGGCCGACCGCTTCCTCCATGTCTTTGGTCTCGTGCCGTTCGAACTGGTATCGGGCCAGGATGAAGAGCGCATAGTCGATGCCGACGGCCAGACCGATCATCGTGGAGAGGATCGGTGTGGTGGAGCCGATGTCCATGAAGGCCGTCATCACGCTGATGCCGGCGACGGTGAGGCCGACACCGAGGAGTGCGGTGAGGATCGGCCAGCCGGCTGCGACCAGGGAGCCGAAGGTCAGGATCAGGACCAGCAGGGCCACCCCGATGCCGACGCTCTCGGCGACGATGCTGGGCGCGGGCACGGCCTGCATTCCGGATCCGTTGGCCTCCACCTCCAAGCCGGAGTCGCGTGCGTCGGCCATGGCGGCGGTCAGCGCGTCCTTGGTGCCCTGCTCGACCGAGGCGGGTGCGTCGACGTCGTAGTCCCACGTGACGATCCCAGCCCGGCCGTCCGCGCTGAGCGGAGAGAGAGCATCGGCGTTGGCCTCCGCGACCTCTTCCGGCGTACCGGAGGCGGCAGCAGCTTCGAGGAGCTGGGCGCGCATGCCGGCGGCGGCATCCACCGGATTCACCAGCTCGGGCTCGGCGGGCATCTGCGGCAGAGCCGCGACGTCAGCCAGCAAGCCGTCGACTGCTTTGCGATAGCGCGGCTCGTCCAGACTGCTGCCCTCCGGCGCGACCACGACGAGGTTGACACTCGCCTGGTCGAAGGGGTCGACCGCGCCGGGGAACAGCTCGGCCTGCAGGTCTGTCGCGGCCTCGGACTCGATGCCCGGGATGGAGAACGAGTCCGTCATCGGCTTCGAGAGCGTGCCCGCGGCCGCGCCGAGCCCTACGAGGGCGGCGATCCACACGGCGAGGAAGATCGGCCAGCGCCGGAAGGCGGTCTTGCCGAGGCGGTAGAGCAGGGTTGCCATGCGGAGGTTCTCCTGGGTCGGTGTGCGGTGGAGTGGGGCTCAGGCGAAGGTGGATCGGGCGAGCTGCACGGCTTCGGCGTAGATCTCGCCGAGGTCGCGGTCTCGGTGTTGCAGATAGGCGGTCATGCTGAACTCGAAGAGCGCGGCCATGACGTGGACGAGGATGCGGGTGCGGTCGGCGTCGTACGACGCGCCCTCCCGCAGCTGGATGAATCCGATGAGCTGGTCGGCACGTTGCTCGAAGCGTTCCCGGACGAGACGGAACAGCCGTGGTTCATGGGCTAGCAGCTCATGGAGCCGTGCGACGTCGTCGCGCTGCAGCCCGTCGCCGCGGAGGAAGGAGTCGACCAGGACGACGACGTCGTCGACCAGATTGCCGCTGGGTCCACCGGCGACGAAGGCGGCCACCAGGTCGGCGGCGTACTCCGGGGTGTCGCCGAGGACAGCAGCGTCCTTGCCGGGGAAGTAGTTGAACAAGGTGCGGCGGGAGACCTCGGCAGCGGCGGCGAGGTCGTCCATGCTGAAACCGTCGATGCCGTGCTCGAGGGCGAGGTCCTGTGCCCGCCGATGGATCCGCCGCGCTGTCTCGGCACGCCTGAGCTCGCGTCCGCCGAGGATTGCACTGTCGGTCACAAGAGTGCAGTTTTACACTTGCGGCGGTCGAGTGCACGTCGAGCGGGCGTGATCTGCGACGCACCGCCGTTCCCGTCGTCCCTCAGGCGGACCACATCCGTGTGAGTCGCCCCGGGGTGGGTATGAACGCGACCAAGACCGGCGACGTGTGCAGCCGGCGGAGGAGAAGAGGACGGTTGTGCGACTTCCACAGCCTCGCGGGGAGCATTCCCGCCGCGTGATCGAGGGTCTGCGGCAGCCCCTGGAGACCGGTGCCATCCAGGCCCCGCCGGCGGCGGCGTACGCCGGCGACATCGTCCACGACGAGGACGCCCAGCTCGCGATGTGGGTGCTCTACGAGCTGCACTACCGCGGGTTCGAGGACGCCGACGCCGACTGGCAGGGCCACCCCGACGTCGCGCGCTACCTCCGTTGGCTCGAGGAGCCGTTCCTCGCCCAGCTCCGTGCCTACGACATCCCTGAGACCGACGCCGATGCGCCGATGCACACCCGCATCGAGTACCTCATCGACTCCTCACCGAGTGCCGACCTGGCCAAGTTCATGCAGCGCGAGGCCACCGTCGAGCAGTTCCGCGACTACCTGATGCTCAAGAGCATCTACCACCTCAAGGAGTCCGACCCGCACTCCTTCGTCCTGCCCCGCATCGACGGGCTTGCCAAGGTGCGGCTCGCCGAGCTGCAGTACGACGAGTACGGCTCCGGCCGCCCCGAACGCCTCCACGCCGCGATGTTCGCCCAGTCGTTGGAGGCAGCGGGCTTGGAGAGCGACTACGGCGCCTACATCGACCTCGCGCCGGCCACGACGCTCGCGGTCAACAACTCCATGTCGCTGTTCGGCCTGCGGCGCAGCCTGCGGGGCGCCGCGATGGGCCACCTGGCCGCCTTCGAGGCCACCAGCTCGATCCCGTGCCGGAGGGTGGCGCAAGGCATGCACCGGGTCGGCCTGGGGGAGCAGGCCGCTGCGTACTACGAGGAGCATGTCGAGGCCGACGCGGTGCACGAGCAGATCGCCATGCGGGAGATCTGCGGGACGCTCGCGTCGGAGGACCCGGCGCTCGTCGACGACATCCTGCTGGGAGTCTGGACCTGCCTCTACCTCGAGTATCTCGACGGACACCACATCGTGAGCGCGTGGAAGCAGGACGCCTCCCCGTTGGCCTCAGCGGACAGCG
>JBHWSH010000311.1:0-3202 GCA_043427135.1 Marmoricola sp.
GACGTCCGCCCACGACTCACCGCCGGGCGGCCGGTGGTAGTACTTGCCGAGCTTGCGCCGGCGCTCCGCCTCCGCGGGATGCCGCGCCTCGACCCCCCGACGGGTCAGCCCGTCGAGAACGCCGAGTTCACGATCGCGCAGCCGCTCGTCGATGAGGATCGGCAGATCGGTGCCGGACGCGGCGAGTTCCAGCGTGCGGCGTGCACGGACGTACGGGGACACCCACGCGACGTCGATGCCGTCGGCATGATCGCGCATCCAGGAACCGAGGGCGACCGCCTGCTCCTCGCCGCCGGCGGACAGGGGGGTGTCGGCATCCCGCCATTCGAGGTCGAGCTGCTCGGCGCCCGATCGGTCAGCGGCGGTGGCGACGAGATTGCCCTCGCTCTCGCCGTGGCGCACGAGCCAGAGCGTCCGCACGGTCGATGCGCTTGCGCTCATGCCCGCCCGAAGCCGTCGAGGTCGGGGTCCCAGTGCATGTCGGGGCCCTCATCGAACTCGATGTCGGCCGCGGTGTCGGGGCGGCCGGGAAACAGCGGGTGCTGGCGCAGTCGCTGGGCCGCGGCGGAGAAGTCGGGCTGCTCCGCCGACCACTCGACGGGCACCGACAGCACGTCGTTCCCGACCCCGATGATGAGTTCGGCTTCGCCGACCTCCCGGCCTCGGTCCGTCACGATCGGAATCGACACGGCATCCGCTCGGCCTGCACTGGCCACAGCGGCGGTCAGGTCCACGAGCGCGTCAGCCACGTCGTCGGTGGTGATCACGGTCTCCCCGGCATAGGTGATGCGTCGCATGCGCAACATCATGCGGGCACCGGGCGAGCTTTGCGCACCGCTTGCGCGGAGCGACTCGAGCGGTTATGAACCGGTCTGGAAGCGGCGCGATCAGCCGGCGGATGCCGCGGGCTCAACGCCGTCGACGGCGTCAGCCATCTGCTGCAGGAACGCCACGACGTGCTCCTGGGCCTCGGGGCTCATGCCGACGGCGACGCCGTACATCAGGTCGTGCATGCGACCGAGAGTCTCGCGGACCTCTTCGTTGGCATGCGGCGTCGCGCGCACGAAGATGCTGCGGCGATCGCTGGGATTGGCCACGCGCTGCACACGACCGGACTTCTCGAGCCGGTCGAGCATCGTCGTTATCGACGCCGAGGTGACGCCGAGGTACTTCACGAGTTCGGAGGGTCGCGCGGAGTGGTCGGGCTGGCGGAGCAGGTAGCGCAGGGCGAGCAGTTCGTTCTCGCCCATCGACATCGAATCGCGGGTGCGGCGTCGCATCGCGGTCTCCGCAGCCCGATAGGTGCGGAGCGACTCGAGGACACGTCGTGCTCGTTCACGTTGCCCGGGGGCTTCGTCGTACCAGTACCCGGTCGGTCGACCCTGGTCTCCGGTGCCCTCGATGTGGACGTCCGTCACGTGTGCTCCTCGATCGGCACCGAATGCACCGTCATGGTCGAGAATAGTGGAGAACCAGCGGAGGCCGGAGGGCACTCGCCTTTCCGTCCCGCTTCCGCTACCTTCACTCCCTGCACCGGAGGACCCCCGGCATGGGCGAAGCACCCTGGCGGGTGACGATCGAGCCGCACGACGAGTCGACGGTGCTGACCAGCCACCAGATGCAGGGCCTGGCGGTCGAGTTCTCGGTCGCCGCTGAACTGTGCGCGTACCTCGAGGCCCGCTCCGTCGGCCATGAGGAGCCGACCGACTGACGCCGCGCGGCCTGCCCGCCACTCCCTTCGAGCGGCGGGCAGGCTCCCGTCCTCACGCGCCCAGTGCGGACTGCAACACCACCCAGATGAGGGCGCCGACGATCGAGGTCCAGCCGATGATCGCGAGCGTCTGCCAGAACATGATGCGGCCGTGCGAGATGCCGATGCCGGCGAGCGTCGCCGCCGTGAACATCGTCGGCAGCAGCAGCGGGCCCAGCAGGCTGACGCCGGGCACGCCGTACTTGTCGAGCGCACGGAAGAACTTCTGCTTGCGCGGGCTGGTCGCGGCCTCGGAGCGCTCCCGCGCCTCGAGCTCTTCGACCGCGACGGTGCCGCCCCCGACCGCCACGGCCTCGCGCGCGGAGACGCGGGCCCGATGACGGGTCACGATCGCTCGGCGCGTGCCCGCGGTGACGAGCACGACGACGAGCACGCAGAGGATGTTGCCCGCAACCGCGGCGACGCCCGCCACGAGCGGGTGGATGCCGCCGATGATGCCGACCGTGACCGCTCCCTCTCCTTCGACGAAGGGCACGGCGCCGACCAGCGCGACCGCGACCGGCTGGAGGACCTCCGGCATCTGGGCGACGAAGTCCTGGAAGGTGTCGAGAGCGCTCATGACGGTTCCTTTCGCTGGGTTGCGGAGGCTCCTCCGCGGTGGTGACACCAGTCCACCGCAGGGGCTCGCTCGCTCCCAGTGTCGCCGCGTCACGTCCCGGCGGGACGCCTGCACGCCCGGGGGGTGACAACTGTCATGCGCCTACGCTGGATGCCGATGAGTTCTGCCGCCGCTCCCTCCGTCGCCCTCGCTCCCGTCCGGGGCGTGCGCGCCACCTGGTGGTACACAGTCGGCGCGGTCATCTTCTTCGAGGTGATCATCGGGATGCTGTGGATCGCCGACCAGGTCGAGCGCGGCACCGGCGACGCATCGATCGTGGCGACCCTCGCACTCGGCGCGACCTGGTGCCTCGCCACGCTTCAGCTCCTGCGCGACTACCGGCATCGGACCCCCGAGCACCCTCCGGTCGCCTCGCGGTTCGGCTGGATCGCGATCGGCGTGGTGGCGCTCGTCGCCACCGGCGCGCTCCTGCTCGTCGGTGGCGGGGAGATGGTGGCTGTCATCATGCTCGCCCAGGCGGTCGCCCTGCTCGGCTGGCGGCCTGGCCTGCGCTGGAAGATCATCGCCATGGTGACCGCGGCGATCGTGGCGGTCATGCTCGTCGCCGGCCCGTTCAGCGCCGCGGGAGCGGACCTGCAGGAGGGCGCCCGCTTCGTCGCCGTGTACGGATCGCTCCTCCCGGCGATGACCGTGCTCTCGCTGTGGTGGTGGGATGTGCTCATCACGCTCGACCGGGCGCGAGCCTCCGAAGCCCGGCTCGCGGCCACGCAGGAGCGGCTGCGCTTGGCCACCGACGTCCACGACCTGCAGGGCCACCACCTCCAGGTGATCGCCCTGCAGCTGGAGCTCGCGGCACGTCTCATGCCGAGATC
>JBHWSH010000312.1:0-8741 GCA_043427135.1 Marmoricola sp.
GCGGGCGGCGAGGTCGGCCTCGCACTCCTGCGGGCTCGCCTCCTCGACGGGTCCACGGACGCGGACAGCGCGCATCTGCGGCTGCCACCAGAGGCTGAGCGCGGCGGCGGGGTGGGCGGCGAGCTGCTGGGCCTTGCGGGAGGACGCGGTGCCGGCGAAGGCCCACCCTCGCTCGTCGACGTCCTTGAGCAGGAGGGTGCGCGCGTCGGGGATGCCGTCAGCATCGACGGTGGCGAGGGTGACCGCGATCGGCTCGGGGACCCCGCCGGCGAGGGCTGCGTCGAGCCAGTCGATGAAGAGGTCGTGCGGGTCCGAAGGGAGGGAGTCCAGATCGAGGTCGGGCGTGGTCCCGGTGAGCGAAGGGATTGTCCTCAGCCGCGCAGCGATGCTCATGCCTGTCAGGGTGTCAGGCGACACCCTGGTCAGGGCTCTCGACTCATCGCTCTGCGCAGCAGGGTCGTGGTCTCGCCGAGGATGTGCCCCTTGACCACCATGAGGTCGATGACGTCGTACGGCGACTGCGGAGGGTGCTGCCGTCGTGCTGACATTTCCCACAGGGCCCCTGCGGCGCGGCGCCCATGCACGGACACCATGTCGTGGAGGAACTCTGCGGGGCCCTGGGTCCTGATGCCATCTGGCAGAAGGCCGGCCGGAAGGTCCTTCACGTTGTCAGTGACGATCACCTCGGCGCCGCCGGCGACTGCGGCGGCGACGAGGTGCTCGTCATCTGGGTCTGGCAGACCGACGGGGCCGACGAGTTGCACCCTCTCGTCATCGATGACCGGGAAGGTGCGCATCTGGGCCACCAGCCAGGCGGCACGCCGGGCTGCCTCCTCCGGGTCTTCACCCCGACGGATGAGCTTGCGCTCCTCGACGTACTCGATCTCGTAAAGGACGTCCTCAGTGAGGACCAGGCGGTAGACGCCCTGCGCTGCAAGGGACAGCAGGAAGTCGCGACGCAGCCCTGAGTAGATGACGCAGGTGTCGACGACCGCGGCGAGCATGCCCCTCAGTCTGGCAGCGTCACGCCAGTGACTCAGCGCTTGCGCGAAACGTGTCGTCGTCGGGCGTTGGCGCGACGAGCCTCCGCCATCAGCTGCCGCAGCTCGTCCTGGTCCATCTCGTCGTCAAGGTCAGTCGACGTGGCAGCAATGGCAGCCAGCTGGCGCTCGCGCCGCTTCTTCCGGTACTCCATGACGTCCTCCAGCTGCAGCGCCCGCCGCGTGCTCACACGCTCGCAGGGGATCTCGCCAGCATCGATCAGCTTGATGAGGGTCGGCCGACTGATCCCCAATGCGTCGGCAGCCTCCTGCGTGGTCATCTTCTTGGTCTGGGGAGTGACGCTGATCGCGCGACCCGCCTTCATCGCGCCGACGACCTGCACCAGGACCTCGTAGACCGCTGCCGGGATCGCCACCTCCCCCTCGGGACCAACCAGCGCGAATGCGGATGCGTCGCTCGCTGCGAGCAGGTGATCCACCGAGTCGAGGTCTGCCACATCCGCCGGCATGTAGGTCTGGGGCGTCAACACCGAAGGCATGTCACGTCTCCTGTCCGAAGTAACGAAGCAAACGTAACGCACTTTCGATTCTTTCGCAAAGAGCCTTGGTGCGGTTGGTTTTCAGCACCGAGAGGTTGACGACGGTGACGCCGACTGCGTCGGCCTGAACCCCGATCGAGGTCGGGCGGCGTGATCACCCCTCGGCGGACCCGTGCCGGAAGATGGACATCGTCTCGCCCAGGGTGATCTCGTGCCCGCAGTCCTTGCACTTCGTCGCCCAGAAGGTGGGGCTGATCATGCAGCCCTCGAGCTCGAGGTCGGGGTCGTGCTCGACCTGCTCGATGGTCTGCGGCGTCGGCAGTCCGTAGACGCGGCGTCGCAGGCTGGTGGAGGCGCAGGCGGGGCAGGTCTCGCGGGTGGCCTCGTCGGTCGGGTCGGTCGCGCTCATCGCTTCTCCTCTGTCGGTGGTACTAGTCGACCGGCACTTCGGCGGCGAGCCCGGCGGGCATAGCTCCGTGCAGTCAGGTCCACATGACCTCAGCTGACCATCGCTGCTGGCGAGCCCCGCGGCGCTGTCCGTCGGGATTGCCTACACCCTCTCGAGCGCCGGCAGGGACTGCTCGTCGAGGTGCTGGGCCAGCCTCGCGACCCGCTCCAGCAGGATGGCCGGGGGTTGATCGAGGTCAAGGGTGTGGACATGGATGGTCAAGCCCGCGCCGTCGATGAGGTGAGACGCTGCTGAGTCATCCCCTTTTGCGTACACCAGATGGCCGTCCTGCAGGCCAAGAACCGTGCAGTACGCCAGGAGCTGGTAGAGGTCAGCTTGCGGGAAGCCCGAGGGCTTCTCTGCCTTGTACTTCGCGTCCGCGACGACGACGCGACCGTCGTATCCCTGCCACAGGAAGTCGGGTCGCATCGGCACCGTGGCGGCCTCGTCGAGGTGCATGCGGTGCTGCAGGCTCGCCGTGCCGCCCATCGCAGACATCGCCTCCCTCAGCGCGACGCACACGAAGTCCTCGAAGACCTTCCACATGTCGACGACGAAGCCGCTCACCTCGACCTCCCCGTGCCTCTGCTCGATCGAGTGACCGTCGAGGATCAGCTCAGCCAGGCGTAGGGCGGGGTGGTACCTCGCGTTGAGCCGGCTGGGCTCCCAGGGAGGCAGAGACTCCCCGCGGCGAAGGGGGGTGACGTCAGCGAGTCGCGTCTCCAGCCTGAGCAGTCGGCGGCGAACCTCGGGAGCGAGCTGACCGACACGGAGCAGGGTCCGCACCGCCGCGAGGATGAGCCGGTTCTCAACGATGTCGACGGTGAAGTCGTCGTAGGTCACCTCGAGCGGTAGCGCTCGGCCGTACCGTTGACCGATCTGGTCGGCGACCCGGATGCGGCCCCGGACGACCGCGAGGGAGTCGTCGATCGACTGGTACCCCTGGAGCAAGCCCTGCTCGAGCGCCTTCGTCGCCAGGCGGGAGAAGGAGTGCGCCAGGGCGTCCGGCAGGTCGGCGGAGGCCTCGAGGAGCACCGAGTGGTCTCGCCAGTAGGCGGGCTTCTGCGCGTACCCCATGAGGAAGATCAACCGGGCGATGGGGATCTTCGGACGCACCGCCACCTGGAGGTCCCCGACCTGCACCACACCGACCTTCGTCCCGGCGGCGACCATCCATGATCGGCTGCCGGGCACACGGTTGACCACTGCGAGCTCCGCCTCGGCCAGCGCGAGGGCGGTGTCGTCCGACAGGTCGACCTCGACTGGAGGTGCACCCTCAGTGAGCGTCAGCCGGCGCTTCATCCTCGGTGCCCGTCTCGTCGATCGCGCTGGGCTCGTCGTCGGTGGCGCTTGCTGCCTCCCGGCGTCGGGCTGCCTCCCGGCGTCGGGCTGCGTCCTCGATCGCGGCCAGTCCGAACTCACGAGCCACCTCGGAGGCACTCTTCTCGCCGTAGTGGTGCTCCTCGAGGAGCGGCAGGATCGCGGTCCGCCAGGTGCGGTCCAGCCCGTCGCCCTCGTGCACAGCCGGACGCATGAGGTACGAGGGCCCGATCTTGAAGTCCGGGTCCGCGATCCGGCTGTTGAGCTCGTCGAGCAGGTCGGCCACGTGCGTGTCGTGCTCGTTCTTCTGCAACCACCGACGGAGGACGTCTCGGGTAGGCGGCTCGGTGGGGTGGAGTGGGAGGAAGGAGAAGCGGCGGCGCATGGCCGCGTCGACGAGCGCGATGGACCGGTCGGCCGTGTTCATCGTGCCGATGATGAAGACGTTCTTTGGCAGGGAGAAGTCGTCGTCTCCGTAGAGCAGCTCGATGGTCTCGTCGCGGTACTCGAGGAGGAAGTAGAGCTCGCCGAACACCTTGGCGAGGTTGCCCCGGTTGATCTCGTCGATGATGAGGACGAAGGCATCGCCGGGGTGCTGCCGTGCTTGGTCGACGAGCTTACGCATGGGCCCGGGCGACAGCTCGAACCCGCCTTTGGCGGTCGGCCGGTACCCCTCGAAGAAGTCCTCGTACGAGTAGGACGGATGGAACTGCACGAGCCGGACCCGGTCCCCCGCGATGTGCTTGGCCAGGGCCTGGGCGATGTAGGTCTTCCCCGTGCCCGGAGGTCCGTAGAAGATCATCTGCGGCCGATCGCTGAGCACCGCGACGCACTCCTCCAGCCAATCGACGTCGACGTTCAGCGACTCGGCGAGCTCGTCGGTGGGCGAAGGGAGGATGAGTTCGTCGTCCGTGCCCGGCGGCACGGACGGGGTAGAGCTGTTCAGGGCAAGGAGGGAGTCGAACTGCTGGGTGAGATCGAGCAGGTCGCGTTGCACCTTGAGGCGGGCTGCGAGCTCCGCGGGCAGGTCCGCGAAATCTGTCCCCTCGCCGGGTAGCCACTCGGCGTCGCGGACGAGGTTGGCCAGACCGTCAGGTGACTGCTGGTAGCGCGCCTCACTGCTGACGGTGCCGACGTGGAGCATGCCCTTGTCGATGGTGGCGACGACGTCGCCTGGTCGCACGCGCCCGAGGAACGCGGCGAACTCGTCGAGCTTCTCCGCCCGGACGTTGTACGTCGCGTGGCTGTAGTCCTCGTCGACAACGAGCTTGAGCTCGTCGCGTCCGATCTGCGGGTCCACCTCGCGCAGGTTCGTCGCCGGGAGCGACACCCAGCCTTCGTCGCGCCAGACCGGGACGAGGTCCTTGCCCTGCACGCTCGATCCCCTGATGAGCCACGCACGGCGCTTGGGGTCGCCGGTGTCATCTCCTCGGGCGGAGCCCGCGCCGCCGGACCACTGCGACTTGTACGGCTCGGCGTAGAGGTCAACAGGGTCGCCGTTCGCCTCGTCGAGGAGACGGTCGTAGATCGTCCGGAGGTCACGGTCGACGTCGCCGGTACGAGCACCGGCGAGGGAGGCGAAGGATGTCGCTACCTTCTGCTTGTGAGTCTCGTTGACGATGGGCAGGTAGTACTCGGGGAAGAGCAAGTACAGCAGCGCCGACCGCTGACTTGGGGCCGTGGTCGTCACTGAGGCGTCGAGGGCCTCGCAAAAAGCCTGTGGGGAACCGAGGAGACGTGAGCGCTCCGCCTTGTCGAGCGATGTCACCCACCGAGCGAAGTCCACGAGGAACCACAGCTGGCGGAACTTCCCCGTGGTGAAGGCCTGACCACCGTTGAAGACCCGGAAGTCAAGAGCCCGGTCGATGCGGTCAGGCGGAGCGAAGGGGAGGTCTGCGAGCTCCAGCACCTCGCGGATCCGTTCACGCTTCGTCTCCCCCTTGTAGTTGTGCAGGGGCAGGAGCATGAGCGTGTAGAGCTCGGCGAAGAGCCGAACTGCCCCCTCCGAGGCACCCGCGAACTGGCGAGCGAGCTTCGCGTCGAAGGAGTCGGCACCCATGTCCGGTTGCTCGTTGAAGGCGTGGTGCGCAGCAGTCGCGTTCTCATGGGTCCACGCGGCGGTGCCCGGCGCGAGGACGGAGTCGCCCTCAACAATTGCCCGACGGAAGTCAGCCGCAGCCTCCTCGACCTGGCGCGCACCCGCACGACCCCAGGGGTGCTGCAGTGATGCATTAGTCACCGGCCAGCTCCTCATCGAAGGGGGACACATACGTCGTCCCGCTGGCGATGGCTTCGGCCATCTCGTCATAGATCTCGAGGATCATCCGCTTCGTGCGGTACTCACCGTGGGCAGCAATGTCCTTGCGCTTGACGATCGGGAACGTCTCCATGATGTAGTCCACGTCTTCGCGTTCGATTCCGTACAAGTGGAACATCGCCGCGTCGATCTCCGCCCGCACGCGCGGTCGGGTGTTGCTCTCCCAGACCGGGGGCCGGCCGTCCCCGAGGGACCTCATGTCGGTCGCGGTGTGAACGAGCCTCGTCACGCGTCGGGAGATCCAGTCACCGACCGAACACCCAGGCGACCATGGGCTTGGTTGGGCCACGCGCTCCATGCTCAACATCGGAAGTTGCCGGAGGGTGAAGTACTTGAGGTGGGTACCCCCCACCTTCTGTCGCGCGAGGTAGTCGAAGACGAACGCGTTCCAGTTGGCCAAGATGGTAAGGGCAGCGCTGGGATCGCTAGGGAGGGCCAACAAGGTTCCGCCCTCCGGACTCGCCGATTCACCGACGATCGACGCAATCATTGTCCGCTCATCTGTGCTGCGACAGATATCCCGCCATCCGAGCAGCCATGGTGCCGACCAACGATCGCGCAATCGATCGGAGACAACGTCCTCCCTCACCCAATAGCGGGGAATCGCTAGAAAGTCAGGAGATTCCTTCTCCTCCAGACTCAATGCGCGGGCTAAGCCACTGCGCTCGTACGTCGCCCACCGATGATCGTACTGATGAATCATCTTGCCTTCGTACAGCGGCAGCATGCGCTCGACGGTCTCGCTCATCGGCTCTCCCAGTACTCGAGGCGCCCGCGGGCGCTGGCGGTCGTCACATCGGGGATGGGCAGGTCTGTCGACCATGTCTGGATCGCGGCTTCGAGGGTCAGATCGGCCCGACCCTGCTCGACGAGCTGGCGCGTCGTCGCGGATGTCTGGTTGAGATGAGCGAACGTCCACAGCGCGTCGAGCACGACGTCGGCCCGTGCGACCCAGCGGTAGTCATCGGCGGCGACGTCGGTCTCGGTGTCGATCGAGGTGAGGAGGTCGCCGACCCGGCGTCTTAGTGCGTCATCCACCTGCTGACGGAGGGACGTGCTCTGGTCGAGAGCACGTCTCGTCTCCTCGGCCAGGCGCACGAGGTATCGGCGTGCGTTATCGCTCAGGCCTTCAGCAGACGACTTCTTCTTCGCCACGCGGGCGACGTCCTCACGGAAGGACCTCGCCGACGGCACCGTCCCCTCACGCAGGCACCGAGCGATCTGCCGGTAGTTGGACACGAAGGCCGAGGTGCGCACCCCGAGGCTCTGGGCGATCTCCTCGGCATCGAGACCGTCGTTCGTCAGGCGGTAGACATCTCCCAGGCGAGTTCGATCAGCCTGCAGCAGCGCATCGATCTCGGCCAAGACCTGCGGAGAGGGAGCCCTCATGCGGTCACTCCTTCATCGGCCAGCCGGTCGTAGTGCTCGAGGATGAGACGTTTCGTCAGGTACTCCCCGAACTCTGCCTCGTCCTTGCGCTTGATGATGGGGAAGGTGTCGAGGACGTAATCGACGTCGTCTCTCCCGACCCCGTAGACATGGAACAACAGAGCGTCGATCCGGGTGCGCAGGTCTACGGCAGTAACACGATCCAGAGACTGAGCGGCCAGGCGCTCCACCATCGGATCAACCAGCCGCGCCCAGTTCGACGACGACGGCGCTGGCACTGGAAGCTGCTCGACAAGGAAGAAGTTCAGGTTGGTCCCGCCCAACTTTTGCCTTACTGCAAAGTCGAAAACCATTGACGTAAGAGTCGCCTGCAGCTGAAGCCGTCGCTCCCCCGCCTGTGTAGGCAGCATTAAGAAGACGCTGTCCCCGTATGCGAGCCGCGGGATCAGGGTCGAGACGAAGGTGCGCTCGTTGGTGGT
Organism: Marmoricola sp.; assembly: GCA_043427135.1. GTDB lineage: Bacteria > Actinomycetota > Actinomycetes > Propionibacteriales > Nocardioidaceae > Marmoricola_A. Next base: position 7,494 of record JBHWSH010000312.1, read on the forward strand.
ATTCGTAATGCGACGCCAACCAACGAGCCAGGACTTGTCCCAGCGGCCGTCGAGCTGCCGATCTACTTCGACTTCGTGGACCCAGTAGCGGGGCATGGGATGGAAGGAGGGGTCCCGCTTCTCGGCCGCAGTGACGAGGCTGGTGGAACCGTCGGGTTCGTAGGTCGCCCACTTCGTGTCGTAGTGGTGGATCATCTTGGCTTCGTACAGGGGCAGCATCTGCTCAAGAGTCACCCCCCCCTCGTCAGAAATTTCACGCTCGAAGACGTTGCCGTTGAGGGTCCACCCGTCGGCCTCGAGCTCCTCACGCGTGTGGAAGAGGTGCGAGTCGTTCGACATGTGGAACATCGTCATGAATTTGATGCCCCACGGGTTGCCGTTGACCGGGTCGTTCTCGTTGATGAGGACAGGAACGCGACGGTAGATGCCCAAGGTGATCTCGGCGTCACGCCGCGTCCGGAAGACCGGGCACGTCCCGGTGTTCGGGTTGAGGAGGGTGATCTCCTCGGGAGTCAAGGTGAAGCGCACTCCGTCGCGTGCAAGGTCCGACGGGTGGTGGGCGAAGAACGCGAAGTCGGCCGAGGGGATAGATGCCTCACGCCCCGCGATGGTCAGGAGGCAGAACTTGAACGAACGGTGGACCCCGGAAAAAAGGGGCCGTGAGTTTTCGAAGTCGTAGATGCTCGCGAGCGACCTGGTCTGGACCACGTCACGGAAGAAGTGCTGTGTCGTCGCGTCCGTGGCGATGCCGGTCGGCACGATGATGCCCATCCGTCCCCGAGCCGCCACGAGCGACCGATTCCCCTCGGTGAAGACGGCATAGGTGTTGATGTCGCCCCGCCCGGCGAGCGGGTACCGACCGGAGGTGCGCAGGACGTGCGACTCGCCCTCCGCCCGTCGCTTGGCCGCCAGGAACTCCTCGTGGAGCGCGGGACGCTCGTCGATGAGCGCCTTGATGAGCCTCTTGCGTGCCGCGGCGTTGGGCGCTCCGGCGATCTCGGGGTCCCGACTCGCGAAGAACTCTTGCTCCTGCAGCTTCACCCGCTCCCACGGAGGATTGCCCAGCACGACGTCGAACCCGCCGTACCAGCCGGTCTGCTCGTTGAGCGAGCCGCCGTCCGCGGGCGGCTCGGTCGGGAAGATGTCCGGGAACTCGAGGTGCCAGTGGAAGAACCGGTACTCGGCCGCGAGCCGGTCGACCTCCGCCAGGACGTCGGGGGTCCCTCCCCCTTCGCCGATCGACCACGC
>JBHWSH010000313.1:0-7369 GCA_043427135.1 Marmoricola sp.
TATGTGGGGCCCGAGACGCTGCAGTCGTCCGCAGACGGCAGAAGCGGAGCGGGCCCCTGTTAGGCTTCCCGGGGCTTTCACGCGGCCGCCCGACCGGCGCCGCCGCCGTACGCCCCACCTTCGACGGCATGAAATGAGGACTTGGTGCTAGGCGCTTTCGTCAACGCGTTCCGGACCCCGGATCTGCGTCGCAAGCTGCTTTTCGTCCTGGGGATCATCGTGGTCTTCCGGCTCGGCTCGCAGATCCCGTCGCCCGGCGTCAACGTCCAGAACGTGCAGGCCTGCGTCGCCCAAGTCGAGAACGAAGGCCTCTATGGGCTGATCAACCTGTTCTCCGGCGGCGCGCTCCTCCAGCTGACCGTCTTCGCGCTGGGCATCATGCCCTACATCACCGCCAGCATCATCCTGCAGCTGCTCGTCGTGGTCATCCCGCGGCTCGAGGCGCTGAAGAAGGAGGGTCAGGCGGGCCAGACCAAGATCACGCAGTACACCCGCTATCTGACGCTGGCGCTCGCCGTCCTGCAGGCGACCGGCATCGTGGCACTGGCTCGCGCGGGCCAGCTCCTGCAGGGCTGCACCCTCGACCTGCTGTACAGCAACAGCATCGGCACCATGCTGATCATGGTCATCACGATGACCGCCGGCACCGCGATCATCATGTGGTTCGGCGAGCTCATCACCGACCGCGGCATCGGCAACGGCATGTCGATCCTGATCTTCACCCAGGTCGTCGCCACCTTCCCCTCCTCGCTGTGGGCACTCCAGGAGCAGCGCGGTTGGGCGATCTTCGCGATGGTCCTCGCCGTCGGCATGGTCATCATCGCCACCGTCATCTTCATGGAGCAGGGTCAGCGCCGCATCCCGGTGCAGTACGCCCGCCGGATGGTCGGGCGCCGCATGTACGGCGGCTCCTCGACGTACATCCCGCTCAAGGTCAACCAGGCCGGCATCATCCCGGTCATCTTCGCCTCGAGCCTTCTCTACCTGCCTGCCCTGGCGACCCAGTTCGACCAGGACGGCAGCAACCCCGTGACCCGGTTCGTCGGCGCCTATCTCGTCGACGGATCGCACCCGCTCTACATGGCCATCTACTTCGCCATGATCGTCTTCTTCACCTATTTCTACGTCGCGATCACCTTCAACCCCACGGAGGTCGCCGACAACATGAAGAAGTACGGAGGCTTCATCCCCGGGATCCGGGCAGGCAAGCCGACCGAGGAATACCTCAACTACGTCCTGTCCCGCATCACGCTGCCCGGAGCGACCTATCTCGGCCTGGTCGCGCTCATCCCGCTCATCGCACTCGCTCTGGTCGGGGCGAACCAGAACTTCCCCTTCGGCGGCACCTCGATCCTCATCATGGTCGGCGTCGCGCTCGACACGGTGAAGCAGATCGAGAGCCAGCTCCAGCAGCGCAACTACGAAGGCTTCCTCCGATGAGAATCATCCTCATGGGCCCGCCAGGGGCCGGCAAAGGCACCCAGGCCAGGGTGATCGCCGAACGCTTCGGCGGCCCGGCCATCTCGACCGGGGACATCTTCCGCGCCAACGTGGCGGGCAAGACCCCGCTCGGGCTGGAGGCCCAGCGCTACATGGACGCCGGGGAGTACGTCCCCGACGAGATCACCAACGGCATGGTCCGCGACCGGCTCGCGCAGGCGGACTGCGCCGAGGCGTTCCTGCTGGACGGCTACCCGCGCACGCTCGCGCAGGTCGACGAGCTCGACAAGATGCTGACCGACCTCGGTGTCAGCCTCGACGCGGTGGTGGTGCTCAGCGCCGACATGGACGAGCTCGTCGCCCGACTGATGCACCGTGCCCAGGTCGAGGGTCGCGCCGACGACACCGAGGACGTCGTACGCCACCGCCAGGAGGTGTACGCCGCCCAGACCGCTCCGCTGATCTCGGTCTACAAGGAGCGTGGGCTGGTTCGCGAGGTCGACGGCATGGGCGAGGTGCAGGATGTGACCGCGCGGATCTTCGCTGCTCTCGAGACCGACTGAGGCTCGCGCCGTGTTCCGCGACCGCGGGATCGAGATCAAGACCCCAGAGCAGATCGGGCTGATGCGCCGAGCAGGTCTGGTGGTCGGGGAGACCCTCGAGGTCCTGCGCGACGCAGTGCGTCCCGGCCTGACCACCGGCGAACTCGACCAGCTGGCCGAGCGCACCATCCGGGGACAAGGCGCCGTGCCCTCGTTCCTGGGCTATGGCGACCCCCCCTTCCCGGCGACGCTCTGCGTGTCGGTCAACGACGAGATCGTCCACGGCATCCCCGGTGAGCGGGTGCTGGCCGACGGCGACGTCGTGTCCATCGACTGCGGAGCCATCGTCGAGGGATGGCACGGCGACGCGGCGACCACCGTCGTGGTCGGCGGCACGACGCCCGGGGCCGAGGAGCTCATGCGGGTCACCGAGGCAGCACTGTGGCAGGGCATCGCCGCCGCCCGGCTGGGCAGCCGGATCGGTGAGATCTCCGCCGCGATCGAGGCGCACGTCCGCAAGCACAGCGGCTTCGGCATCGTGGAGGAGTACGTCGGGCACGGCATCGGCAGCGCGCTGCATCAGCCGCCCAACGTCCCCAACGTGAGCCGAGGAAGCCGCGGGCCCAAGCTCGTGCGCGGCATGGCGCTCGCCGTCGAGCCGATGGTCGTGGCGGGGAGTCCCGCCAACCACGTGCTCGCCGACGAGTGGACGGTGGCGACCGATGACGGTTCTGTCGCCGCGCATTTCGAGCACACCATCACCTGGACGCCCGACGGGGCCTGGGTCCTGACCGCGCTCGACGGTGGCAGGTCGCGGCTGCAGGAGCTCGGCGTTCCCTACGGCGGCGACTGACGTGGCGCAGCTGCTCGGGTCCGTGGTCGCCGCAGCGCTTCTAGGGACGTTCGCAGGGGCGCCACCGGTTCACGCCCCGACGTCCCAGGAGGTTTCGGCCACCGAGCCGGCCCGCCACGTCGTGGCGATCTCCATCGACTGGCTCAATCCCGACGTGCTGGACGTGCTGGGGCGCGAGGGGACTCCCGCCCTCCACCGGATGATCCGCCAGGGCGTCAGCACCTTGGAGGCGCGCACGGCGTACGAACAGACGCGCACGATGCCCAACCACACCGGCATGCTGACCGGTCGGCGGGTCGCAGGCCGCAAGGGTCACGGGGTCACCTTCAACCACGACCCCGGGGGGACGGTGCACCGCGCCGCGGGACGCTACGTGCCCAGCTTCTTCGACGTCGTGCACGACCATGGCCGCAGCACGGCGATGTTCGCCAGCAAGGACAAGTTCGCCTTCTTCGACCGCACGTGGGGCAAGCACGGTGCACCCGACCGGGTCGGCGAGGACGACGGGCGCGACAAGATCGACCGGTTCACCTACCGCCAGCGACCGAAGGCGCTCGTCGACCGCATCCTGAAGCGGTGGGACAAGCGACGCCCGCATGCGGTGACGTTCCTGCATATCGCCTCACCCGACGTCGCCGGCCACGAGCACGGCTACGGCACCCCTGCCTACCGCGCGGCCGTGCGCCAGGCGGACCGGCAGGTGCTGCGCATCCTGCGCGCAGTCGCCCGGTCTCCGCGGCTCGCGGAGTCCGTGACGGTCATCGTCACCGCGGACCACGGGGGCAACGAGAATGGACACTTCGACGCGCACCAACGTGGCGACTTCCGGGTGCCGTTCTTCGCGTGGGGTGCGGGCGTGGCCCGCGGTCAGGACCTCTACACACTCAATCCCGAACGCACCCACCCCGGCACCACGCGGCCTCACTACAGCGACCCGCCGCCGATTCGCAACACCGACCTTGCTGCGCTGGTGACCACCCGGCTGGGGCTACCCGCGCCCCGCGGCAGCCTCCTGCCCGGGACCACGCCCCTGCGTCTCTCCTGAGGCGTCCTCGGGCACCTGCGGAGGGGGACCTAGACTCGTCGGGTGGACTACGCGGACTCCATCCTCGACCTCGTCGGCAACACCCCACTCGTGCGACTGCGCAGGGTGCTGGACCAGGACGGCGAGGCAGAGAACGACCCGATCGTGCTCGCCAAGGTCGAGTACATGAACCCCGGCGGCTCGGTGAAGGACCGCATCGCCGAGCGCATGATCGAGGCCGCCGAGGCCTCCGGCGAGCTCAAGCCGGGCGGCACCATCGTCGAGCCGACTTCCGGCAACACCGGCGTCGGGTTGGCGCTGGTCGCCCAGCGCAAGGGCTACCGCTGCGTTTTCGTGTGCCCCGACAAGGTCAGCGAGGACAAGCGCAACGTCCTCAAGGCGTACGGCGCCGAGGTCGTCGTGTGCCCGACCGCGGTCCCGCCGGAGGACCCCGACTCCTACTACAACGTCTCCGACCGGCTCGTGCGAGAGATCCCCAACGCATGGAAGCCCGACCAGTACTCCAACCCGCACAACCCCCGGTCCCACTACGAGGACACCGGTCCTGAGCTGTGGCGCCAGACCGAAGGGCGGATCACCCACTTCGTGGCCGGCGTCGGCACAGGCGGCACGATCTCGGGCACAGGGCGCTACCTCAAGGAGCAGAACCCCGCGGTCCAGGTGATCGGCGCCGATCCCACCGGGTCGGTCTACAGCGGAGGCACCGGTCGGCCCTATCTGGTCGAAGGGGTCGGCGAGGACTTCTGGCCCACCACCTACGACCAGGAGGTCGCCGACCGGATCATCGAGGTCTCCGACGGCGACTCGTTCGCGATGGCCCGACGGCTCGCACGTGAGGAGGGGCTGCTGGTCGGCGGCTCCAGTGGCATGGCGGCGTACGCCGCGGTGCAGCTCGCCCACGAGCTGACCGGCACGCCGGAGGGTCGCGACGCGGTGATCGTCGTACTGCTGCCGGACTCCGGTCGCGGCTACCTGACCAAGGTCTTCGACGACACCTGGCTCGGCAAGTACGGCTTCCTGCCCGCAGGCGAAGGGCAGACGGTCGGCGAAGTGCTGCGCGGCAAGAGCGGGCAGCTGCCTGCGCTCGTGCACACGCACCCGCAGGAGACGGTGGCGGAGGCGGTGGAGATCCTCAAGGAGTACGCCGTCTCCCAGATGCCCGTCGTACGCGCGGAGCCGCCCGTGGTGGCGGCCGAGGTGGCGGGTTCGGTGTCCGACAAGGCGCTGCTGGATGCGCTGTTCTCGGGCGCGGCCAAGCTGACCGACCCGGTCTCGACGCACATGAGTGAGCCGCTGCCCACGATCGGGGCGACCGAGCCGGTGGCCGCGGCGGTGACCGCCCTCGGTGACGCGGACGCGCTCCTGGTGCAGGAGGACGGCGCACCGGTCGGGGTGGTCACGCGCCAGGATCTGCTGTCGTTCCTGGCTCGCGACTGACCCGTTGGACCTCTCCGCCGAGGTCCTTGCGCTGCTGGCGCTGGCGGCCCTGGCAGCGGGGTTCGTCGACGCGGTCGTCGGCGGCGGCGGGCTGATCCAGCTGCCGGCCCTGCTCCTCGGACTTCCCGGCGCTTCGCCGGTGCAGGTGCTGGCGACCAACAAGCTCGCCTCGATCTGCGGGACGACCGTCAGCTCGGTCACCTACTACCGGCGGGTGCGCCCCGACGCGCGCACGTTCCTGCCGTTGATGGCGCTGGCGTTCGCCGGCTCGCTGCTGGGTGCGCTCCTCGCGAGCCGCATCCCCGAAGAGGCGTTCACGCCGATCGTCCTCGGGGTGCTGCTCGTGGTGGGTGCCTACGTGCTGTTCAACCCGGGCATCGGGGCGGTGACGACGCTACGTTTCGCAGGCGGGAAGCACACGATGATCGCGATGGCAGCGGGGTTCGTGATCGGGATGTACGACGGCGCGCTCGGTCCCGGCACCGGCTCGTTCCTGGTCTTCACGCTGGTGGGCTTGATGGGCTACTCGTTCCTCGAGGCGTCCGCCAAGGCGCGGATGGCCAACTGGGCTACGAACGCGGCTGCTCTCGTGGTGTTCATCCCGCAGGACGCGGTGCTGTGGACCGCCGGACTGATCATGGGGGCGGCCAATCTGGTCGGGGGTTACATCGGGGCGCGCACGGCGGTCGCGCGCGGCGCGCGCTTCGTCCGGGTCTTCTTCATCGTCGTGGTGAGCGCGTTCGTCGTACGGCTCGGCGGCGAGGTGCTGGGCCTGTGAGTCGTGCGGAGACGAGCAGTCGGGGACGCGGCTTAGGACTCGCGGCGCATCTACGATCGTCGTGCACCCTCACTCGTCGAAATTTTCTGCCTGGCCGCGCTCGCTCTCCTGGCTGCGAGACCCGATCGCACGACCTCGGCATGCAACGGCTGTCCGTCGGGTGTGGGTCTGCTCCTGCAACCACGACATGCGGGAACCATGCCAGCTTCTGACGTCAATGACTGCGTCGGCGATTGCTGCGACAGATGACAATTACTACGAGTGCGATGAACGAGAGTGGGAACGAAAGGAAGAGGCTGATCGCGCCGAAGGTATATATGACCGCGATGTCAAGTACAACACCGAGGATCATCAGGCCAACGCCGAAGAAGAACAATATCGCTCCCAACGTGGATAGGCGCCGGAGGACAAGTCGGGCGCGGTGCAGTTGCCCGTCATCATGCTCCTGATTCCAAGCCAGTCATGCGAAATTCGTCAGGTCTGTCGCAGTCGCAAGCAGGCGCCCGATCCCATCAGTTTGGATCGGGCGGCCGCTCGCGTTCACTGGCATCACGGCAAGCCAGTGTTGTGCGCGTTAGGCACTTGTTAGAACCAGTGGTTGCGGCCTCCCACCGCACGACCGGTCGACCCGAGGATGAAGAGGACCACTCCGACTAGCACCAAGATGATGCCGAGATACAACAGAATGCCGATATCGAGGATCGCGCCGAGAATCAGTAGGATGATACCGAGGATGATCATGGTGACTTCTCCCTGTTCGATGTGCCAGCGCTCGCGCTGCTAGCGAGACTTTGCCCCGTTTGCGCGGGATAAACCGCAACGGATCAGTCCACGGCGGAATCACGGCCCGCGAGGAACCCACGCAGGAGCGCGAAGAGCACGAGGACTCCGGCGATGATCAAGAACCACTTCAGGGCCTCGACGACGAGTCCGATCACGCCGAAGATGAGCGCGAGCACGATGAGGGCGACGATCCAGCCCATCAGGAGCCTCCTTGGGTCGGGGGTTACCAGACCCATGCCCGTCCGGCGGCACGAGAAACGTCGACCAGTCGGGCGACCCGGAAAGTCCGCGCCAACGCTCGCCGGTTGTAAGCGAGGCGCAGGAAGGATTGCTGCCAGCCGGCGTCAGCGATCTTCCGGGTGCCTCGTGCGCAAGAGAGTTTCAGCAGCAGGAAGGGTGCCGTATTCGGCTCGGCTGATGGAACGGACGGGCGGTCGAGCTCGTCGAGTCCCCGGTGCCCGAGCAGGGGTCAGTGGCGGGGCAGGGTGCCG
>JBHWSH010000314.1:0-12227 GCA_043427135.1 Marmoricola sp.
GTCTGTGTGCGTAGCCGGCGTCGTGGACGGCATGAAGAGCGTCGGCCACCTGAGCCAGGATCGCGGCGGTCCAGGAGGGCGGCAGCGCGCCGAAGTCCCCCAGGAGCGTCGCCAACGAGCCGCCGGTCACCAGCGGCATGGTGAAGACGACCCGGTCGTCCTCCCCGGCCCAGCCCAGCGGCGCCAGGACGTGCTCGTGGTCCACCAACCGGGTGGTCTCTCGCAGGAAGCGCAGCAAGGTGTCGGAGTCCGAGTGACGCAGGACCTTGCCGGCCAGGTAGACGCGCTCGCGGCGGTCCCACACCCGCCAGACCGATCCGCTCCCGCCGGAGTCCAAGAGATCGACCAGCTCGTAGCGGCCGGCCAACACCTCGCCCACGCGGATCTCCTCGTCCTGGCTCGTTCGGCTCGCCCGAGCCGCGCCGGCCAGGATGTCACAGTGCACCCGGACGGAACCCGGTTCACTCCCCCACCACCGCGCGGAAGTGCCGCTCCGCCTCCGGCGTGCGGCCCGTGCCGTAGACGCGCAGGACTCGGGCGAGATCGCCGAAGCGCGGCTCCAGCAGGCGGGCGGCCGCTTCGAGCTCCTCGGCGCTGGCCGCCCAACGCAGCACCGCCTGCACGTCGTGGGCGCCCTGACGGCGCTGGGTCCGGGTGGTCCGTCCCAGCACGGCCGCGGTGTCGGCGCCGGTCTCGGTCAGGACTTCGGCGGCGGGGCGGTCCCCGGCGAGGACTGCCTCCGCCAGCTCCAGCAGGGTCTGGAGCCGCTGCGCGGCCATCGGGTTGCCGATCTTGATGCGGTGCCCAGAGGCCAGCTGCGACAGCATCGGGGCCGAGAGCCCCAGCACCCGGGCGAGACGCGCGCGGTTGACGTCGTACGCCGCGCAGACCTCGTCGAAGAGCGCGTGGAGCGGCGCGCCGTACAGCCTCTGCTGTTCGGCGAGGGCGCGAGAGATCCGCTCCGACTCGCTGACGGTGACCACGCGGTGAGTTTGCATCGGCAAACGCCATCGGGTCAACTGTCGGTCCTGCTTTCACCACAGGGCAACGGTGTCTGCACTTGACCCAGCTATGACCGCGGCACTAAGTTCGCGATCGCAAACGCTCTCGATCTCGCGGAGGACCCGGTGCGCACCTTCACTCGCACGAAGCCTCGACCGGCACGTTGGACGGCCTGCCTCGGCGGCCTGCTCGTCCTGGTCTTCTCGTCCGGGCTGGCGGTGGCTCCTCCGGGCTCGGCCGACCCCGCCGCACCGGAGGAGGAGGCGACCCCCTCGAAGCTCGTGCTGGTGATGGACTCCTCGGGCTCGATGAAGGAGGCCGCCGGCGGCGGGCAGACCCGGATCCAGGCGGCCAAGACCGCGCTCGACCAGGTCATCGGCAGCCTGCCGGCCGACCAGGAGGTCGGGCTGCGGGTGTTCGGCGCCGAGGTCTTCTCCCGCACCGACGCGGGCGCCTGCCAGGACTCCCAGCTGGTCGTCCCGGTGGCCACGGACAACCGCGAGGACCTGCGGCGCGCGGTCGCCTCCTACGAGCCCTATGGCGAGACCCCCACCGGCTACGCGCTCGAGCAGGCGGGGCGCGACCTGGGCGACGAGGGCGAACGCAACATCGTGCTGGTCTCGGACGGCGAACCGACCTGCGAGCCGGACCCCTGCCTCGTCGCCAAGAAGCTCACCGCGGACGGCATCGCGCTGCGGATCGACGTGGTGGGGCTCGCGGTCAGCGGCTCAGCACGCCAGACCCTGCAGTGCGTGGCCGACGCCGGTGGCGGCGTGTACTACGACGCCGGCACCGCCGACGAGCTCGTCCAGTCGTTGACGCGCGTGGCCGAGCGCAGTGCCCGTGGCTACCGCGAGGTGGGACAGCCCGTGATCGGCGCGGCGAGCGTCGCGGACGCACCCGTCATCACCGCCGGCGACTGGGTGGACGTCGTGGAGACGACCCAGCCGGAGCGTCACTACCTCGTGCGTCGTGAGCTTCAGGACTCCACGATCTTCGTCAGCGCCGCCTACCGGTCCCCGCGCGAGGACGGCGCCTCGTTCAACCGCATCCGGCTCGAGACTCCCGATGGGGACGCGTGCGGGTCGGGCGCCGAGGTCGAGCAGCTCGCCACCGGCGTACTGGTGGCCAGCTCGGCGATCGCCGGACCGTTCGACACTTTCGGCGACGTCGCGACCGACAACCCCTGCCTCACCAGTCGCGAACTGGTCGCGGTCGTCGACTACTCCGGCGAGAGCTCGGACACCCCGGTGGAGATCCGGGTCACCGAGGTGCCCGCCCTTGCCGATGCCGCCGCACTGCCCGCCCCTACCGAAGAGGTCACCTGGTCGCAGCCTGACGGCGGCAACCGCAGCGAGGTTGCGGGCGGCACCTCGTTCGTCGACCCCGAGCCGCTGACACCCGGCAGCTACCGCGGCACGATCGTGCCCGGCGAGACCTTGACGTTCGCCACGGATGTCGAGTGGGGCCAACAGCTCGACGTCCGCGCGGAGCTCGCCGCGGCCGCGGGTCCCCTCCAGCCGGCTTCCGACGGGTCGCCGTTGACGATGCTCGAGCTCTACAACCCGGCCCGCGGCGCTGCCGGCTCCACAGAGGCGGACGCGACGTTGTTCGGGAAGACGTTCCTCAACCCGCGCAACCCCCAAGAGCTCGGTCAGACCACCGGGGCCATCAACTTCGCGAACATCGCCTCGAACGCCTACCGGGGTGCGAGTCTCGCCGGCAGCTACACCATCACGCTCGCGCTGGAGGACACCGAGGAGAACGCCTCGCTTCCGGTGCCTTTCGAGCTCGACGTCGCGGTGGTCGGAGACGCGCAGCCTGGGCCGGAGTTCGACGAGCGCCCCTTCGACGACGAGACGCCCAGCGCGTCTCCGTCCGCGGAGCCCACCGAGGACGACGTGCGCGCCGCCCCGGAGTCGGAGCAGGGCTCCTCGGCTCTCACCTGGATCCTGGCGGCGCTGGGGTTGACCGCCGTGGCGGTGGGCAGCGCGGTGCTGATGCGCCGCAAGAGCGCCGAGGAATCCTGACCGGCGACGCTCAGGAGTCCACGCGCACGCCGTGTGCGGCGGCTGCTCGCAGCACGGATTCGAGGTCGGACTCGCGTCCGGAAGGAACCTGGACGGACACGCGCTGACCGGACTGCGGGTCGTCCGGATCATCGATGTGCCCTCGAGAGTCGGGCAGGAGCGCCGCACCAGGGGCCAGGACGACTTCGACGGTGCCGGCCCCGCGGCGTACTGAGGCGACCTCCGACCAGGAGTAGGACCGTCCGTGACACCGCACGCCGTCCTCGGCGAGGTGCAGGACGCCAGCGCGTACGACGCCGCGCCAGGTGAGACCGACCACCAGCGCCAGCAGCAGCACCCACCACAGCCAGGAGGGTGCACTACGGTCGCGAGCCTCGCTGTCGGGGAGAAGCCACGTCAACGCAGCGACCACCGCCAGGGTCGCGACACCGCGTCGAAGCGCTCGGGCGACCTCGCTGCGGTCGCGGATGACCACGGTGCGACCCGTCATACGGGCAGCCGTAGGACGAAGCGCGCCACCACCAGCAGGAGAAGCGTCAGCCCCGAGCCGGCGAGCAGCAGGCTGCCGACCACCCGGTGGTAACCGCCGATCGCGCCCGGACGCGCCATCCCGTCGGCCAGCATCACGCGAGTCGGATCGGCGGCGGCATGCACGATCGCCACCGTCTGGCCGACTCTCGCCGGCGCGGGCCTCGCCCCGACGAGGGTCTCTGCGCGGACGGTGCGCCCGTCGGAGAGCGCGAACTCGACGACGGGATGGAACAGCATGGAGGTGGAGGTGTCGCGCGTCGGCGAGGGATGCAGCCGCTCGCGGACCTCCACAACACGCCCCTGCGTCCGGACACCTGTCTGCAGGAACTCCTCGCCTGACGCGGTGTGGCGTCCACCGCTGCGCAGGAAGAAGACGCCCAGTCCCGCCAGCACCGCCGCCACCAACAGCATCACCGTGGTCATCGCCCCTCCTCGTTCACCGCGCCCACCCTAGAGACCGTCTGCGTATGCTCCCGGTCGTGGACACCCGCCTGCTCGTCGACGGTCGCGACGTCGGTGCTGCCGAGGTCGCCGCGAGCCGCCGCAGACGTAGCAAGGGGCTCCTGGGCCGCGACGGTCTCGACGGCGTGCTGTGGCTGGAGCCGGCACGCCAGGTGCACACCTTCCGGATGCGGTTCGCCATCGACATCGCCCACCTCGACCGAGCGGGGCGCGTGCTTGTCGTGCGCACTCTGGTCCCCGGACGGCTCGGCCCGTGGGTGTGGCGCAGCCGGACCGTCATCGAGAGCGAGGCCGGACGCATGGAGGAATGGGGCGTGCGTCCCGGCGCCGTCGTCAGCGTGCTCAGCTGAGCTCGGCGTACACCGGTTTGATCTGCTCCTCGATGATCGCCAACCGTTCGTCGAACGGCAGGAACGCCGACTTCATCGCATTGACCGTGAACCAGCGCAGGTCGCTCGCGGTGTAGCCGAACGCGTCGACCAGCTGCTGCATCTCCCGGCTCATCGACGTGCCGCTCATCAGCCGGTTGTCGGTGTTGACCGTGACGCGGAAGCGGAGCCTGGTCAGCAGCCCGATGGGATGCTCGGCGATGGAGGCCGCAGCGCCGGTCTGCACGTTGGACGTCGGACACATCTCGAGCGGGATCCGCTTGTCCCGGACGTACGCCGCGAGGCGGCCCAGCTGCACGTCACCGCCGTCTCCGACCGTGATGTCGTCGATGATCCGGACTCCGTGGCCGAGCCGGTCGGCGCCGCACCACTGCAGGGCCTGCCAGATCGAGCGCAGGCCGAACGCCTCGCCTGCGTGGATGGTGAAGTGGGCGTTCTCGCGTTGGAGGTACTCGAAGGCATCGAGATGGCGAGTCGGCGGGTATCCCGCCTCGGCACCGGCGATGTCGAAGCCGGCCACTCCGCGGTCGCGGTTGGCGGTGGTGAGCTCGGCGATCTCGCGAGACCGCGCCTGGTGTCGCATCGCGGTGAGCAGCTGCCGGACCACGATGGTGCGCCCCGTGTCCTCCGCGGCCTTCGTCCCCTCGGCGAAGCCCTCGCGCACCGCGTCGACGACCTCCTGCAAGGACAGGCCCCCTTGCAGGTGCTGCTCGGGGGCGTAGCGCACCTCCGCATAGACCACACCGTCGGCAGCCAGGTCCTCCACGCACTCGCGAGCGACCCGGCGTAGGTCCTCCGCGCGCTGCATCACCGCCACGGTGTGCTGGAAGGTCTCCAGGTAGCGCTCGAGAGATCCCGAGTCAGCCGACTCCTCGAACCATGCCTGCAGCGAGGCTGCGTCGCCTGCCGGAAGTTCGTGCCCCACCTCCGAAGCGATCTCCAGCACGGTCTGCGGACGCACCCCTCCGTCGAGGTGATCGTGCAGCAGGACCTTGGGCGCACGACGTACGACAGAACTGATGTCGGAGCGGGGGTCCGCTGGGCTAGGTTCGCTCATGGAGCCATCGAACCAGACGGAGGGACCGTGCGCGTCTTCGCGAACCTCGAGGAACTGAGTGCGGCGGCGGGCGAGGAGATCGGCCCGACCGGCTGGCACACGATCACCCAGGAGCGGGTGGACAAGTTCGCCGAAGCGACGGGGGACCATCAGTGGATCCACGTCGACCGTGCCCGTGCTGCTGCCGGGCCGTACGGCGGCACGATCGCCCACGGCTACCTGACGTTGGCGCTCCTCCCGGTGCTCGCCGCGGAGCTGTTCCACATCGACCACATGGGCGCCAAGCTCAACTACGGAGTCAACAAGGTCCGCTTCCCGCACGTCGTCCCAGTTGGCTCCCGGCTGCGCGCCCGAGCGACGATCGCGGAGGTCACGGACACCGGCACGGGCAAGCAGATGGTCACCCGCTACGTGATCGAGATCGAAGGCGTCGACAAGCCCGCCTGCGTCGCGGAGACGGTGGTGCTGCTCCTCCCCCAGTGACCCTGCCTCGGTAATCGAGCCCGCCGAGCCTGCCGGCGGTCGAGCTCGTCGAGACCCCGGTGCCGAGAGCCGGATTCAGCCCCGACCGACCGGCGGCTCCCGCAGGGCACGTCGTGAGGTCCAGTTCCGCACTTGTGCGAAGAACTCGCCCTACTTCGGGCTATTCAGGGACCATTCTTTCGCCCGGGCGACATATCTCCTCCGCGCACGGGACTGTGCCGCACATGGCCCGCGCCCTTCCGACTGTGCTGGTGCGGGCAGCGAGCCGGAGCTGTCGACATACCCACACGCTACGAGTTCGCTCCGACAGTTCGCGTCGGGTTTCGCCTTGTGCACAAGGTGGTTTCGAGACGCGGCCTCCGCAAGCTTCGGCCGCTCCTCAACCACCAACAAAGCGCCAGGAGCGGCAGTGTCGAAGGGCTCCTCAACCACCATAAAGCGGCCGCTGAGCGCTCGACCGGCGAATCGTGACCCGGGATCACGCGGTGATCCGGTCCAGCACCAGCGGTTGCTGCTCGGATGCGGTTTCGCCGATGTCGATGCCGCCCTCCAGCGAGGCCTTGGCCCGCGCGAACCGCTCGGGCTCGTCGGTGTGGAGGGTCAGCAGCGGCTGACCCTCCGAGACCTCTTCACCGGGGCGCGCGTGGATCTCGACCCCAGCGCCGGCCTGGACCGGCTCGCCCTGCTTTGCCCGACCCGCGCCGAGACGCCACGCGGCCAGGCCGATCGCCATGGCATCGAGCCGCGTGACGATGCCGGTTGCTGGAGCGGTGACCGTCTCGGAGTGCCGTGCGACGGGGAGCTCGGCATCAGGGTCGCCACCCTGCGCGGCGATCATCCGGCGCCACGCGTCCATCGCCGATCCGTCGGCGAGGCGGTCCGCAGGGTCGACGTCGTCCCGACCGGCACCCGCCAGCATCTCGCGCGCCAGGGCGAGGGTGAGCTCCACGACGTCCGCGGGCCCACCGCCGGCCAGCACCTCCACCGACTCGCGGACCTCGAGAGCGTTGCCGGCAGTGCGCCCCAACGGGGTGCTCATGTCCGTGACCAGCGCGACGGTGCGGACACCCGCGTCGGTGCCGAGGGCGACCATGGTCTCGGCCAGCTCGCGAGCCTTCTCCAGGTCCTTCATGAACGCGCCGGTGCCGACTTTGACGTCGAGGACGAGCGAACCCGTGCCTTCGGCGATCTTCTTGCTCATGATCGAGCTCGCGATCAGAGGGATCGCCTCGACCGTGCCGGTGACGTCACGCAGCGCGTAGAGCTTCTTGTCCGCCGGGGCGAGTCCGCTGCCGGCCGCGCAGATGACCGCGCCGACGTCCTCGAGCTGCTGCATCATCGCCTCGTTGGTCAGGTCCGCACGCCAACCGGGGATCGACTCCAACTTGTCGAGGGTGCCGCCGGTGTGACCGAGTCCGCGGCCGGACAGCTGCGGGACCGCCACTCCGCAAGCAGCGACGAGAGGCGCGAGCGGCAGCGTGATCTTGTCGCCGACACCGCCGGTGGAGTGCTTGTCGGCAGTGGGCCGGGACAGCGCGGAGAACTCCATCCGCTCGCCGGATGCGATCATGGCCGCGGTCCATCGTGCGATCTCGCGCCGGTCCATGCCGTTGAGCAGGATCGCCATCGCCAGAGCGGACATCTGCTCGTCCGCCACGACTCCTCGGGTGTAGGCATCCACCACCCAGTCGATCTGGCTGTCGGTCAGTGAGGCCCCGTCGCGCTTGGCGATGATCACCTCGACCGCGTCGTGCCTCTCACTCACGGCTTCACCTCGACGGCAGCGAGGTCGGCGGGGCCGAATGCGTCGGGCAGGACTTCGCTCATCGGCCGCAGGCCCGAAACCGTCAGCATCTCGAGGTCGGGACCACCGTGTTCGAACAACAGTTGGCGACAGCGACCGCACGGCATGATCACCTCGCCGTCGCGGTTCACGCACACGAAGTGGGTCAAGCGTCCCCCGCCGGTGATCATCAACTGGCTCACCAGGCCACACTCGGCGCATAGCGTGACGCCGTAACCGGCGTTCTCGACGTTGCACCCGGTCACCACCCGGCCGTCGTCCACGACGGCGGCCGCGCCGACCGGATAGCCGGAGTACGGCACATACGCGTGACGCATCGCCTCGACCGCGGCCTGCCTCAGCTCTTCCCAGTTCACGTCCGCCACTATGCCCTGCCGTGTGCGACACGGCACAGTCGCGTGACGGATGATGCGGGCTAGGTACCAACCTGGTAACCCTTGGCGTGGCGGTCTACCGCACCGCACCTCATCCACGGCAGCATCGGCCGTGACCACAGGCCCTGTACTCGCAGGGCTAGTACAGGAGGAACTGTGAACAGGAAGACGAGGATCGTCAGCGGAGGCCTTGCCACCGTCCTGGCGACCGCAGCACTGGCAGCTTGCGGGGACGCACCGGATGAGGAAGGGAAGAAGGGCAACGGCACCGGCGACACCGCTTCGGACTTCCTCCCCTGCATCGTCTCCGACGCCGGCGGCTTCGACGACAAGTCGTTCAACCAGCTCAGCTACGAAGGCGTCACCAAGGCTGCTGACGAGCTCGGCACCGAGGTGACCGAGGTCGAGTCCAACAGCGAGAACGACTACGGCCCCAACCTCGAGAGCCTCGTGGCCGAGGGCTGCAACGCGATCGTGACCGTCGGCTTCGCACTCGCCTCCGCGACCAAGGAGTCCGCTGCGGCCAACCCCGACATCGACTTCATCCTGGTCGACGACGCGGCCGACGGCGGCGACGACGGTGCGACCTTCGACGGTGAGCCCGACCAGCCGAACATCAAGCCGCTGCTCTACAACACCGCCGAAGCCGCGTTCCTGGCCGGCTACCTGGCTGCCGACTACTCCGAGACCGGCGTCGTGGGCACCTACGGCGGCCAGCCGTTCCCGACGGTGACGATCTTCATGGATGGCTTCAAGCAGGGCGTCGACTACTACAACGAACAGAAGGACGCCGACGTCAAGGTCGTCGGCTGGAACGGCAAGGACGGCGCCTTCACCGGTGGCTTCGAGGCCAACAACGTCGCCACCCAGACCGCCAACCGTCTGCTCGAGCAGAACGTCGACGTGATCCTGCCGGTCGGTGGCCCGATCTACCAGGGCGCGCTCACCGCGATCGCGGATGCCGGTCGCGACGTCGCACTGATCGGTGTCGACGCCGACTTCTACGAGACCGACCCCAACACCCAGGACGTGGTGCTGACGTCGATCCTCAAGAAGATGGACGTCTCCACCTACGAGGCCGTGATGGCGTCGGGCAACGACGAGCTCGACTTCACGCCGTACGTCGGCACGCTCGAGAACGGCGGCGTCGACATCGCCCCGTTCCACGACTTCGAGGACCGCGTGTCCGACACGGTCGTCGCCGAGCTGGACGAGATCAGGCAGGGCATCATCGACGGCTCGATCGAGGTCGGTTCCTACCTCGAGTGATCCGTTCGCCCCACCAGAAGTGAACGAGCAATGACACAGGCGGGGGAGGTCCACACGGACCTCCCCCGTTTGGTCCCCCGTCCTGACTAGGATCGCCGAATGAAGCTCGCCCTGCGCAACATCACCAAGCGCTTCGGGTCCCTCGTCGCCAACGACAACATCTCGCTCACGGTCGAACCGGGCGAGATCCACTGTCTCCTCGGCGAGAACGGCGCCGGCAAGTCCACCCTGATGAACGTGCTCTACGGCCTCTACGAGGCCGAGGAGGGCGAGATCCTCCTCGACGGCGAGGTGCAGAAGTTCGACGGCCCCGGTGACGCGATGGCCGCAGGCATCGGGATGGTGCACCAGCACTTCATGCTGATCCCGGTGTTCACCGTCGCCGAGAACGTCATGCTGGGCCACGAGCAGACCGGTTTCGCGGGCCGGCTCGACCTGGGTGCCGCGCGCGAGCGCGTGCGCGAGATCGCGGACCGCTTCGGATTCCACGTCGACCCCGACGCCTTGGTCGAGGACCTGCCGGTCGGCGTGCAGCAGCGCGTCGAGATCATCAAGGCACTGTCCCGCGACGCCGAGATCCTCGTCTTCGACGAGCCGACGGCGGTGCTGACCCCGGCCGAGACGGACGAGCTGATGGAGATCATGCGGCAGCTGCGAGAGGCCGGCAAAGCGATCGTCTTCATCACCCACAAGCTCCGCGAAGTGCGCGCCGTCGCCGACCGCATCACCGTGATCCGTCTCGGCAAGGTGGTCGGCGAGGCGGAGCCCACCGCCTCCAACGCCGAGCTAGCGGCCATGATGGTCGGCCGCCCGGTCATGCTCACCGTGGAGAAGGGGCCGGCCAAGCTCGGCGACGCGGCCCTGGTGGTGCGCGACCTCACCGTCCACGACGCCACCGGCCACGTGCACGTCGACCACCTCAGTTTCTCCATCCGTGGCGGCGAGATCCTGAGCGTCGCCGGCGTCCAGGGCAATGGGCAGACGCAGCTGACCGAGGCTCTGCTGGGGCTCCAACCACACGTCCGTGGCTCGATCACCCTGGAGGGCAACGAACTGGTCGGCCGATCGGTGCGCCAGATCCTCGACGCCGGCGTCGGGTTCATTCCCGAGGACCGCCAGGTGCACGGTCTCGTCGCCGGCATGTCCATCGCAGAGAACCTCATGCTCAACCGCAGCCACGGCGCCCCGTTCGTGCGTTCTGGATCGCTTCAGATGCAAGCCCGCGACGAGTTCGCGCAGGAGACCCTGGAGCGGTACGACGTCCGCGCCCCCGGCATCGATACGCCCGCCGGGCAGCTCTCCGGCGGCAACCAGCAGAAGGTCGTGGTGGCGCGCGAGCTCTCCCGCGAGCTGCGCCTGCTGGTGGCCGCCCAACCCACGCGCGGCGTGGACGTCGGGTCCATCGAGTTCATCCACAAACAGATCGTGGCCGTACGGGATTCGGGCATCCCCGTGCTGGTCGTCTCCACCGAGCTGGACGAAGTCGCTGCGCTCGCCGACCGGATCATGGTCCTCTATCGGGGCCAGATCGTCGGGATCGTCCCTGGCGACACCCCCCGCGAAGTGCTCGGCCTGATGATGACCGGCGAACGCCCGAAGGGAGTAGTCGCGTGACCGAGGCACCCGCACCGGCGCCCGCGCGCAAGCAGGACGACCGGTGGAGGAACGCCGGCCGCGAGATCGTCTCCGGAAGCATCCTTCCGGCGTTCCTCGCGCTCCTGCTCGCTGTGCTGTTCGGCTCGGTCCTGATCGCCGCCACCGACGACAACGTCCGGGAGGCGTCCGGCTACTTCTTCTCCCGCCCCGGCGACATGCTGCAGGCGATCTGGGACGCGATCTGGGGTGCCTACACCGCGTTGGCTCGCGGCGCGTTCTACAACACCCGGGCCGACTCGTTCGTGACGGCGATCCGGCCCCTGACCGAGTCACTCAAGTTCGCCGCTCCCCTCATCCTCGCCGGCCTAGGTGTCGGCTTCGGCTTCCGTGCGGGCATGTTCAACATCGGTGGCCGCGGCCAGATGCTGCTCGGCGGTGCAGCCGCCGGATGGGTGGGCATCAAGCTGGACCTGCCGGTCGTCGTGCACCTCGTGGTGGCCGTCCTCGCCGCCATGTTGGTCGGCGGACTGTGGGCAGCGATCGCCGGCTACCTCAAGGCGCGCACCGGTGCGCACGAGGTCATCGTGACCATCATGCTGAACTACATCGGCTTCTACCTCGTCTTCTACGCACTCTCGCAGCCCGGCATCCTCCAGGCACCCAACTCCAACAACCCCAAGTCACTGCCGATGCAGAGCACCGCCACCATGCCCGACCTGCTGGGCGAGCGGTACAACCTGCACCTCGGCTTCCTTCTGGCGCTCGTGGCGGTCGCCGTCGTGTGGTGGCTCCTGAACCGCTCTGCGTTCGGCTTTCGCGTCCGCGCGGTCGGCGAGAACCCCGAGGCTGCACGCGTAGCCGGCATCAACGTCGGCCGCACCTACGTGCTGGTGATGCTGGTCGCCGGCTCTCTGGTCGGTCTCGCGGGGGCCAACCAGGTCCTCGGCACAGTCACCAGCGGCGTCACGGTCGACCTCGACGCCGGCATCGGGTTCGACGCCATCACCGTCGCACTGCTCGGCAGGTCACGTCCGCTCGGCATCTTGGCCGCGGGTCTCCTCTTCGGTGCGTTCAAGGCGGGCGGCTTCTCCATGCAGGCCTCCGAAGGCATCCCGATCGACCTCGTCCTCGTCGTCCAGTCGCTCATCGTGCTCTTCATCGCCGCGCCGCCCCTGGTTCGTGCGATCTTCCGGCTCCCCGCGAAGGAGGAGGCATGACCCAGGCACACGC
>JBHWSH010000315.1:0-2906 GCA_043427135.1 Marmoricola sp.
ATTCTCACCCCGTCACACGACCCGTGGTCGGGGTCTGCATGTGCGGCAAGACCCAGCGCGCACCTTGGTGCGACGGCACACACAAGTTCATGAAGCGATGACTGCGCTCTGGCTCGACCGGGCGCTTCCGGCACTGGACACCCCCCTCCCGGCTGACGGGAAGTTCGACGACGTCGTCGTCGGCGGCGGCTTGACCGGACTCACCACCGCGCTGCTGCTGGCTCGCGCCGGCCGACGGGTCGGCGTACTCGAAGCGGGGCGGGTCGGCGGCCTCACCACCGGGCATTCGACCGCGAAGGTGTCGCTGCTGCAGGGCACCAAGTACTCCAGCATGCTCCAGCACAGCTCGCGCTCCGCCGCTGAGGCCTATCTGGAGGCCAACCGCGAGGGCCAGGCCTGGCTGGTTCGATTCTGTGACGACCACGGGGTGGCCTACCAGCGCCGCGACGCCGTGACATTCGCCGCGAGTGAGCAGGAGCTGAGCTCGACGCGCAAGGAGCACGAGGCGGCGGCATCATTGGGTCTCGACGTGCAGTGGCACGACGGCCTGGACGTGCCGTTCCCCGTTCACGGCGCCACCGTCCTGGCAGACCAGGTACAGCTCGACCCCATCGACGCGATCCAGGCGCTCAGCACCGAGCTCCGCGGACACGGCGGGACGATCCACGAGGGCCGTCGCGTCGTGACCGTCTCCAAGAGCGGTTCGCCCCGTCTCACCCTCGACGACGGCACCATGGTGCGGGCCGACAACGTCGTCCTCGCCACCGGCATCCCGATCCTCGACCGCGGCCTCTACTTCGCCAAGGTGGAGCCGATGCGCTCCTACCTCCTCGCCTACAGCGGGGCCGAGGCGCCGCGCGGCATGTACATCTCCGCAGGTTCGTCCTCGAGGTCGCTGCGCGATGTCCCGGACTGGGAGGGCCGACCGATGTTCCTCGTCGGCGGCAGCGGGCACACCGTCGGCCGCACCGGCTCAGAGGCTTTGCACGTCGAGGAGCTGCGCGCGTGGGCCGCGGAGCACTTCCCGCGCGCCGTCGAGACCCATGTCTGGTCCGCTCAGGACTACTCCCCGCACGACGGTGTGCCCCACGTGGGCAAGCTGCCGCGAGGCATGGGCCACATCTACGTCGCGACCGGCTTCGACAAGTGGGGGATGACCAACGGCGTCGCCGCTGCAGTCGCCTTGGCCGGCCAGATCCTCGGGAGCCGACCCGGTTGGGCGGCCGCGATGCAGCGGCGGGTCACCCGACCGATGGGGGCGCTCGAGGCCGCTCGCATCAACGCCGCCGTGGGCGTCGCAGGCGCGATCGGACACGGCAAGGCGTTTGCCGGCAAGGCAGACGAGCACCCCGCCGAGGGAGAGGGCAGCGTGGGTCGCGACGGCCTGGCGCCGGTCGCCGTCTCCCGGGTCGAGGGTCGCACCTGCAAGGTCAGCGCTGTGTGCACGCACCTGGGAGGTGCCGTGAAGTGGAACGACCAGGAGAAGACCTGGGACTGCACGCTGCATGGCTCACGGTTCGCGCCCGACGGCGGCGTCATCGAAGGCCCGGCCACCCGGCCCCTGTCCCGCCGCGACTGAGCGGTCGATCGTGGCACCGCGCCTACGCACCGTGTCGCCGCGGTCCCCGGGATGGACCCGGATGCGTTGTGGCCGCGGCTTCCGCTACCTCGACCAGAACGGCACCAAGCTGCCCGCCGAGGACGTCGAGCGCATCCGCTCCCTCGCGATCCCTCCGGCGTGGCGCGACGTCTGGATCTGTCCCTACCCGCACGGGCATCTGCTGGCCACCGGCGTGGACGAGGCGGGACGCACGCAGTACCTGTACCACCCGGAGTGGCGCCGGCTGCGTGACGAGGCGAAGTTCGACCGCGTCATCGAGATGGCGCGCTATCTGCCGCGCGTGAGATCACGTCTCGACCGCGAGTTGGCCCCCGGCGGACTCGACCAGCAGCAGGTGCTGGCTGCCGCCGTACGACTGATCGACCTGGGGTGCTTCCGCGTGGGGTCGGAGGTCTACACCGACCTGTACGGATCGTTCGGGCTCACCACCCTGCAGCGTCAGCACGTGCGTCGCAACGGCACGGGTTTTCTCTTCGACTACGTCGGCAAGAGCGGCATCGAGCAGCAGGTCCACATTGTCGACGAGAGCGTCACGCAGGTCGTCGATGCCCTCGTACGCCGGCGGGGGGGCGACCTGCCCTTCCTCAGCTACCGCGAGGGCAGGAACTGGTGTCCCATCACGGCATCGGATGTCAACGCCTACATGCGCGAGCTCTTCGCCGGTGAAGTCACGGCAAAGGACTTCCGCACCTGGCGTGCCACCGCTTCGGTCGCGGCCTCACTCGCCGCGGTGCCTCGCGCCAGCAGCAAGACGGCCCGAGCCAAGCAGGTCCGGCAAGCGATGGTCACGGCCTCGGACTACCTCGGCAACACCGTCGCGGTCGTGAAGTCCTCCTATGTAGATCCGCGGGTGGTGGATCTGTTCGAGGACGGCCAGACGATCAAGCCCCTGCCACACAAGGGCTCGCGCACCGAGCGGCAGGTGTTGGACCGTCTCGACCGAGCCGTCGTGAAGTTGCTGTCCTGAGGAGGAGCCATGCCACAGCCCGGGTGGAGCAAGAAGCGCGAACGCCACCGAGGACATCTCCTCCAGTCGTAGGGGCGGCCGAGCTCGAGCGCGCGGTCGACCGCGACTGACTTGTCAGCCTGCGGAGTCGCCCACCAGCTCTGCGGTCTGCGTCTGAGCGACGGGAGGCAGCTGGACCTCCATGTCGAGGACGGGCCCGTTGGCGTCCAGGATCCGGGTGCGGCCGAGCCGCGCGAGCATCGCCAGCGAGGCCGCATTGTCCGCGGCCACCTCGGTCACGATCCGCTCCACCCCTGCCGGACGGCGCGACATCACTCG
>JBHWSH010000316.1:0-4457 GCA_043427135.1 Marmoricola sp.
GGCGGCACGCGACCGGTCGGCGTACGGCCCGGGAGAACCTCGCCGACCTCGTGGACGCGGGCTCCTTCGTGGAGTACGGCCGTTTCGTCACCGCGGCCCAGGAGCAGCGCCGCTCCCTCGACGAGCTGCTCGACCGCACCGTGGCCGATGGTCTCGTCGGCGGGCTCGCGAGGATCGAGGGGCACCCGTGCGCGGTGCTGTCCTACGACTACCTCGTCATGGCCGGCACCCAGGGGATGCGCGGCCACCAGAAGTCCGACCGGTTGATCGCGCAGATCGAGCGGATGGGGCTGCCCGTCGTCTTCTTCACCGAGGGCGGCGGTGGTCGTCCCGGCGACACCGACATCCCGGTCGTGTCCGCGCTCGACGTCGGCTCGTTCGCGCTGTGGGCAAGGCTCTCCGGCAAGGTCCCTCGCGTCGCGGTCGTGGCCGGCAACTGCTTTGCAGGCAACGCGGTCCTGGCCGGCTGCTCCGACCTGATCGTGGCCACCGAGGACTCCAGCCTCGGGATGGCCGGCCCCGCCATGATCGCCGGCGGCGGCCTCGGCGAGGTCGACGCGCACGAGATCGGCCCGATCGACGTCCAGAGCGCCAACGGGGTGGTCGACGTGGCAGTCGCCGACGAAGCCGAGGCCGTGGCGGTCGCACGGATGCTGATCGGTTATTTCACCCAGCGCGAGTACGCCGACTGGACAGCCCCCGACCAGGCACCTTTGCGCGACGCGGTTCCCGAGCGCGAGCAGACGTCGTACGACGTGCGCCCGATCGTGGAGACCATCGCCGACGCGGACTCGGTGACGTTCCTGCGCGACGCGTTCGCCCCCGAGCTCGTGACCGCGCTGGGCCGCATCGAGGGCCGCACGCTCGGCTTCGTGGCAAACCAGACGCTGCACATGGCCGGGGCGATCACGAGCGACGCGGCTGACAAGGCAGCGCGGTTCTTCCAGCTGTGCGACAGCTACGGTTTCCCGGTCGTGTCGCTGGTCGACACTCCCGGGATGATGGTGGGGCCGGACGCGGAGCGGACCGGCCTGGTGCGGCACACCTCCCGGCTACTCGTCGCGGGTGCCCAGCTGCAGGTGCCGCTGGTCGGCGTGGTGCTGCGCCGCGGCTACGGGCTCGGTGCCCAGGCGATGCTCGGAGGCAGCACCCACGAGCCGCTGTCGACCATGGCATGGCCCGGTGCACACCTCGGCCCGATGGGCTTGGAAGGCGCGGTCCGCCTGGCCATGCGCAAGGAGCTGGAGGCGATGGCCGACGTCGAGGAGCGCGAGCGCACCGTCCGCGAGTTGACTGCGGCCTACCGCGAGCAGGCCAAAGCGCTCAACGCCGCACGCCTGTTCGAGATCGACGACGTCATCGACCCGGCCGAGACCCGTGCCGTCATCGCCGCGACGCTGACAGCGGCGACCTCGCAGGGTCGGCTGCGCGGCTCCGGCCGCACCGTCGACACCTGGTGAGCCTCAGGGGAAGACCGACGGCGAGACCTGCGGCGGTGTCGTCGGTGTCTCGGGTGCCCCGGCAGGTGGGAGCGCCCGACCGCGGGACGATCCGGATCCGTTTCGCCGGCTCTTGAGCGGCAGCCGCGAGGCGACCTCTCCCAGCGGCCCGACCGCCTGCTCGAGGGCATAGACGGCCTCCTGCAAGGCCGGGATCGCCTCGGCGAGCGCGCCGAGTCGAGGCTGGATCCGATCGAGAGTCTCACCGAGGGCGACCAGTTGGTCGAGGGTGCCGCCATCGGCGAGCAGTTTCTCGGCATAGCCGTCCTCGGCGAGAAGCCGGTCGGCGAGTCCCCCGGGACGCGTCAACGTGTCGATGAGCCCGCCGGGCGCCGTCAGCCGATCGAGCGCGCCCTCGGCGGCCAGCAACCGGTCGAGCACGCCGTCCTCGTCGACGAGCCGGTCGACCGGCCCGCCCGGAGCCAGCAGTCGATCGAGCGCTCCGCCGGTGTCCACGAGGCGATCCACCGCGCCGCCCGGACGCAGCAGCCGATCGACCGGTCCCCCTGGCGTCAACAACCGCTCGAACAGCCCGTCCTCGGCGAGCATCCGCTCGAGATGCCCGTCCCGACCCAGCAGCCGCACCACGGGGCCGTCGGGAGCCAGCAGGCGGTCGAGCATCCCACCCTCGGCGATCGCGTTCCCCAGCGGACGCTCCGGCGAAGCCAGGTCGCGCAGCGCGGCCAGCCGCTCGGCGTACCCTCCGGGACCGAGCATCGGACCGTCGGGCGCCACCAGCCGTCCCAGCTGCAGCGTCGTACGCCCGAAGGCGACCGCCACGCGCGCGGGATACAGAGCCGCAGTCATCGCGACCTCGACGCCGGAGTCGATGCGAGCCATGCCCGGTCCTTCCGTCAGCATTCAAGGCAGCAGTACGCCGCCAGGGCGCCTGCCGCGACCAAGCATGCCCCACTCCGGACTTCGGCAGGTGGCGCCGATGTCCGCTCAGCGCACGTCGCGGTCGTGCCGAAGGTCCACCTGGTCGGCGCTGGGCCAGCTCGGCGGCAGCTCGACGTCGTCCGGATCGTCGGGCTGGACCAGCACCTCCGACATCAGCCCCGCGGTGACACCGATACGGATCGCGTAGCCCTGGCCGCCGTGTTCGAACACCGCTTGCACCGGGAACACGAAGTCGCGCGGGACCGCGCGCTGGGGCACCGCGTGCTCGTCGAGCACGATGTCGAGGTAGCCGACCACCTGGTCGTCGTCGTAGCGCACGTAGCGAGCGAGCGGCAGCTGGTCGCGCAGCGCCGCCGCGGAGTGCTCCTCGGTGCTGGCGAGGATCCTCTCGAGGATCGCTTGCAGGCCGGCGTCGAGCGGCAGCTCTTGCGTCTCGATCTCGTCGAAGTCGGCGGCTGACGCGCGGGTCCGTTCGGCGAGCGCGATGACGCCGAGGGAGACCACGGTGCTCGCGATCGCGCTGAAGCGTCGAGGGTGTCGCACGCCCCGGCGACCGAGCCACCGGTGGAACTGGGCGTCATTGCGCTCGAAACGCTCGATGAAGGCAGCAGTGCCGGCGGTCGCGGCGACCGATAACCCTGCGCGGGCCGCCGGCGGGAGGGAGAAGCCCTCGGAGGTCTCGGACAGCGCGTCGTAGGTGCTCCAGCCGACCAGCAACGCCATCGCGGTGCGATAGAGCCGCAGAGCGCGCGGCTCCAGCGTGGCCGGGTCGGGCAACGTCATCGCGCCGGTGGCGACGCTGAGCGCCACGCCTGAGGCGGGGACAGCCACGAAGGACCTCCTGGAAGACGGGGTTCTTGGCAGCCTAACGAGACGGTCCTACTGCTCGCGCAGCCACCACGGCGGCTTGGCCGGGATCGTCGGCAGCGAGGAGGAGACGGCGCCGAACCGCGACCGGTCCTGGTCGCGCCAGGCGACATAGGCGTCCTCGATCTCCTTTTGGGTGCGAGCCACGAAGTTCCACCACATGACCAGCTGCTCTCCCAGGGGCTCCCCGCCGAGCAGCATGACGCGGGCGGGTTCACGGACGTCGAGGGGCAGCTCGGTCCGGTCCACACCGAGGTAGCCGAGCTTGCCGGGCACCAACGGCTGACCTCCGACCGCCACGGCGCCCTCGAGCACGACGAGGGCGTACTCCCAGTCTGGCCGCAACGGCAGCGAGGAGGCAGCGCGCAGGTCGAGCTCGGCGCCGACAAGCGGGGTGTCGTGCCGAGCGGTGCTGGCGATCCCGGCGAACTCGCCCATCAGCACGGTGACCATGCCGCCGTCGACGTCGGCCTGTGGCAGCGCGTCGTGGTGTTCGAAGCCGCCCTCGCCGAATCGGGTGCCCTCCGGAAGTGCGACCCACAGCTGGATGCCCTCCAGCGTGCCGCGGTAGTGACCGGTGGCTTCCTCGGAGTGGGTGATGCCGTCGCCGGAGGTCATCAGGTTGAGCTGTCCGGGGCGGATCACCTGCTCCGAGCCGAGGCTGTCCTTGTGCAGGAGCTGCCCGTCGGTCAGCCAGGTGACGGTCTGGAGCCCGATGTGCGGGTGCGGGCCGACGTCGAGGCTGGCGTTCTCGGTGACGTCGGCGGGGCCCATGTGGTCGGCGAAGCACCAGGCGCCGACCGTACGCCGACCGCGGCGCGGCAGTGCGCGGCGTACGCGGAAGTTGCCGACCTGCGCCTCGTGACTGTCACTGACCTCCAGGCAGGCGGTCTCGGGGTGGCTGCCGTCCGCCACCTCGCTGGGGGCGTCGACCTCGGTGACCGGACCGCTCATGGATGGCTCCTCTCGTCCCGGCCAGCCTGCCATCGTGCTGGCTGGGCGGCGAGAGGGCGGACACGACGCGGGGCCGGCTCCCGAGTGGGAGTCGGCCCCGAAGGTGTCGCGTGGTGGAGCGCTCGCGTCAGGCGGCCTTGATGGCCGAGACCTCGAACTCGAGCGTGACCTTGTCGCTCACGAGGACGCCGCCGGTCTCCAGCGGAGCGTTCCAGGTGATGCCGAAGTCCTTGCGGT
>JBHWSH010000317.1:0-18451 GCA_043427135.1 Marmoricola sp.
CAGACACTTGTCCAGGGGCAGGACGCGGGTGGTGGCGATGATCTTGCGGGCCTTCCAGTCCTCGACCTGCCCGGTCATCACCGCCTGCCACAACAGCGGCATGCGATGCCGCAGCTCCAACACGTCGCGCAGCAGCCGGTGGGCGGAGGGAGTGGTGGTCTGCAACAGCATGCCGAGCTCGGTGATCGCGAACTCCGAGACCACCGGCGTGCCCTCGGCACCGATCTCGACCCGAACACCCTGGGTGCGCTTCTGCCACGGCGACGCCGACGCCGGCGGCATCGCGTCCGGGGAATGCAGGTCCGCCCATTGGGCGGCCAGCGCCATCCGCCGCGCACCCACCCGACGCTGCTCGACCACCGAGTCCGCCAAAGCCGAGGCACAGTCGACAGCGGTGTCACCGACACCGTCCATCTGACGCTCCGACTCGAACATGTGTTCTAGTTTAGTCAGCGGTTAGTGATCGTGCAAGCACCCGAGCGCGCAAGTGTGGAAACTCGTGATGCACAGCCAGGTCAGGGCCCTCGGCGGCGTAGAGAACCGAACCTATGCCGCGACGGCCACGTGGATCTCGGGCTCCTCGGCCGGCAGGGGCGCCCCGCGCCTCTCCCTGGCCCGCAGGTAGAGCGCCGCACAGACCAGGGTGCCGACGATGGACAGAACCCCGCCCACGATCAACGCCCAGCGCGGACCCAGCGCCTCGCCGACCCAGCCGACGAACGGCGCGCCGATGGGGGTGCCGCCCATGAACACCATGAGGTAGAGCGCCATCACTCGGCCGCGCAGTTCGGTCGGCACCGTGAGCTGCATGGTCGCGTTGGCCGCGGTGATCGTGGTCAGTGCCGTGAGGCCGATGAGCGGCGTCAACGCGACAAAGGAAAGGTAGGTGGGCATCAGCGCGATGGTGATCTCGGCGAGGCCGAAGGCGATCGCCGCACCCAGCACCAGGCGCAGGGTGGGTGCCGCCCGCCGGGCGGCGAGCAGCGCCCCGGCCAGGGAGCCGATCGCCATCGTGGAGCCGAGCACGCCGTACTCCCCCGCCCCCTTGCCGTAGACCTCGGTGGCCATGAGCGCGGAGGTGAGCTGGAAGTTGAGACCGAAGCTGCCGACGAAGAACATCACACCCAGGACGAGCAGGAGATCGGGACGGCTGCGGACGTAGGCGAACCCGTCGCGGATCATGCCGGGGCGGCGCGGAAGCGTGTCGACGCGACCGGTCCCGTTGCCGCGGACGCCTTGCAGGGCGACGAAAACGGCGCCGTAGCTGGCGGCGTTGATGAGGATGACCAGGCCGGTCGCCTCGACTCCCGACCCGAGCGCCGCGATCATCAGGCCCGCCAGCGCGGGACCCACGATGCGCGCGGCGTTGAACGAAGCGGAGTTGAGGCCCACGGCGTTGCCGAGGTCGTCAGGGGTGACGAGCTCGCCGACGAAGGCCTGGCGTGCGGGCGCTTCGAACGCCGTCGCGATGCCGAACGCGAACGCGATCGTGTAGACGTGCCAGACCTGGGCGGTGCCGGTGAGGGCAAGTACGCCGAGCACGACCGCGGGCGCAGCCATCGCGACCTGCAGGGTCTGGAGCAGGCGCCGCTTGGGGAAGCGGTCGGCGACCATCCCGGCGTACGGCGCGAGCAGCAGGATCGGCAGGAACTGCAACCCGGTGGTGATGCCGAGGGCGACGCCGCTGTTGGCGGTGAGCAGCAGGACAAGCCAGTCCTGCGCCACACGCTGCATCCAGGTGCCGACGTTGGAGACGACGCCGCCGGCGGCGTACAACCGGTAGTCGCGGTGCGCGAGTGCGCGGAAGGTGGGGCTCAAACGTTGCTCAGCCTTTCGATGATGGGCGCCGCAGCGCGCAGAGCTTCGCGCTCGGCGGGAGTGAGGTCGTGCAGACGCTGGACCAACCACGCGTCGCGTCGGCGGCGCTCGCGTTGGATGAAGCGCTGGCCCGCGGCGGAGAGGCGGATCAAGGTCTGACGCTTGTCGGTGGGATGGGGATGACGTTCGACCAGTCCCGCCTCCTCGAGGCAGGACACCGTGCGCGTCATCGACGGGGGTTGGACCCGCTCGGCCGCGGCGAGCTGGCCGAGCGTGCGCTCCCCCTCACGCAGCAGTACGCCGAGGACGGCGAGCTGCCCGACGCCGATGCTGTCCTCGTCGGCCTCCTCGATGCGCGCCCTGCGGGTGATGCGGGCCATCGACACGCGGAGGGCCGACACGAACTCGAGCTCGTCACGCTCGGGCACGGGGTCGGAAGTCACATCCTTAGGCTATCTCGTTAGCCTTGCTAACTAAATGCGAGGTCGGTCACCCTGCCGTTCAGCCGTAGTGCATCACCCTTTCGGGCCATTAGCGGGTTTTACCCCTCCCGGGACGTCGGTCCTCTGTGCCATGATCCCGAGTGTCTTGGGACGGGTCGGGGGACCCGGGACGCTGGGGTGGGGAGAGAACTACATGCACGACTCCGAGCTGAGGCTCGTGCACGACCTGAAGAACACCGCGACCGTCATCCATGCGGTGGCCGCGGAGTTCCAGCACGGGTGCGAGCATCTGTCGAGCGACACCGTGCAACGGTTCGCCCGCATGCTCAGCCGGCGCACGGAGATGCTGCTGCGGTTGATCGACGACCTGGCGCTCCTCCAGCACCTCGACGAGGGCGACCTCGACGTCGAGCTGCGCCCTGTCGCCCTCGACGACCTGCTCGTCGAATCACTGCCGCGGCAGTGGCGGCGTGAGGGGTGCCAGCTCACCGTGGATGTCGAGCCGGGCACCGTGGTGCACACCGATCCCACCCGGCTCACCCAGATCATCGACAACCTGGTCAGCAACGCGCTGCGGTACGGCGGTCCCAACATCGTCATCCACGGCCGCCCCGAAGGTCCCTGGGTCCACCTGCACGTCGAGGACGACGGTCCCGGAGTGCCAGCCGAGCTCGCGCCCAGGATCTTCGAGCCCTACGTCCGCGGCCCCGACTCCGACCAGCAGGGCGGCAAAGGGCTCGGCCTCACGATCGTGCGGGGGCTGTGTGAGCTGTTGGGTGGCACGGTCACCTATGACACCGGCGAGCGTCCGTGCTTCACGTTGCGCCTGCCGGTGCCCGATCAGGCGACGCCGAGCAGCTCTCGCAGCGGGTCGATGGCGAAGTAGACGACGAAGATCGCGGCCACCAGCCACATCAGGCCGTGGATGTCGCGCCCCTTGCCACGGACGACCTTGATCACCACGTGCGCGATGAACCCGGCACCGATGCCCACGGTGATGTTGTAGGTGAACGGCATCAGCACGATCGTGAGGAACGCCGGCAGCGCCACCTCGACGTCGTCCCAGTCGATGTTCTTGACCTGAGTCATCATCAAGAAGCCGACCAAGACCAGCGCCGGGGTCGCCGCCTCGTAGGGGATCATCGAGACCAGCGGCGTGAACATCGTGGCCAGCAGGAACATCGCACCGGTCACGACCGCCGCCAGACCGGTGCGCGCGCCCTCGCCGACACCGGAGGCCGACTCGATGTAGGAGGTGTTGGACGACACCGAAGCGATACCGCCGGAGGCCGCGGCGATCGAGTCGACGATGAGGATCGCCTCCGACTTCGGCGGGATCCCCTCCTCGTCGAGCAGGCCCGCCTCCGCACCGATCGCCGTCATGGTGCCCATCGTGTCGAAGAAGTCGGCCAGCATCAGCGTGAAGATCAGCAGCGCGATGCCGATCACCGCGGCGGCGTCGTACGACGTCAGGGTCGGCCAGAAGCCGCCGATGTCGTCGAGGATCGACAGCGCGAAGAGGTCCTTGGCGTCCTGCCAACCCGGCACGTTGACGACGTTGCCCCACCCGGGCAGCTGCGGTACGCCGAGGTTCCAGCCGGTCGGGTTCACCTCGCCGTCGGCGCCGACCATCGGCCCGACCTTCGCCAACGACTCGACGATGACCGCGAGCACGGTGGTGGTCAGGATCGAGATCAGGATCGCGCCCTTGACCTGGCGCACGTAGAGCACGATCACCAGCAGCAGACCGAAGACGAAGACGAGGACCGGCCAGCCGTCCAGCGCTCCGCCGACGCCGAGTTCCACCGGCACCGGACCGACGCCCGTACGGCGTACGAACCCGGCGTCCACCAGGCCGATCAGTGCGATGAACAGACCGATGCCGACGCTGATCGCAGTCTTGAGGTACGTCGGGACGGCCTTGAACACCGCGGTGCGGAAGCCGGTGAGGACCAGGATGAGGATGATGACGCCCTCGAGGAAGACGAAGGTCATCGCCTCGGTCCAGGTGTAGGACTTCGCGATCGAGAACGTCACGAACGCGTTGAGCCCCAGACCGGTCGCGAGTGCCAGCGGGTAGCGCGCGACGACGCCCATCAGCATGGTCATCAGGCCCGCGACCACCGCCGTGGCGAGCGCGACCAGCGCCAGGTTGGGTGCGTCGCCGCCGCCGAGGAACTCCCCGGCTCCGTCGGTCTGCGTGCCGATGATGAGCGGGTTCAGGACGATGATGTAGGCCATCGTGAAGAACGTGACGACGCCGCCACGGACCTCACGGCCGACAGTCGATCCGCGCTCGCTGATCTTGAAGAACTGGTCCACCGACAAACCTCTCGCGACGCTGCTGATGACAGCAGTGGGGGCTCAGCCGCCGGACATCATCGCAGACCTGCCGGGCCGCCGGTCACCGGCCCGCGTTCGGTGGACCTGCACTAACGTCGGACCCGTGAACGGCGCCGCTCCCCCACCCCCGGACGCTCCGGGAGCGACGGCCCACGAGATCGGCCGCCGCACCTACCTCGTCGCCGATGTCCAGCCCCTCGACGTCACCGGTGTGCGCACCGTGGGCGTCGGCGCCGCGCTGTGGCTGCTGGCGTTCCTCCTGCTGTTGCCCTTCCACGGGTGGCTCGAGGAGACCGGTCGGACGTGGTGGCTGTGGACGTGCCTGGCTGGCTTCGGCCTGGGCATGTTCGGCTTCGACTTCTGCCGCCGCCGCGCCCGACGACTCGATCAGTCCTGAGCCCGGTTGCACGCACCACGCCATGGGCACGGTGTGGCCATGAGCAAGACCGCGATCCTCTTCGACGTCGACGGCACCCTCGTCGACTCCACCTATCACCATGCGCTCGCCTGGCATCGAGCCTTCCGAACCCATGACGTGACCGTCCCGATGTGGCGGGTCCACCGCACCATCGGCATGGGCGGCGATCGACTCGTGGCCGAGGTCGCGGGCGACGAGGTCGAGGAGCGGCTCGGCGACGCGTTGCGCGAGGGCTGGGAGGAGCAGTACGCCGAGGTCGTCGACGAGGTGCCGGCCCTTCCCGGCGCCGCCGACCTGGTGCGCTCGCTCGCCGGTGCGGGCCATCTGGTCGCGCTGGCCTCCTCGGGCGCGGAGCGGTTCACCCGCACCGCGGTCGACCTCCTGGGCATCGGCGACCTCGTCGCCGCGATGACGAACGCCGACGACGCCGACTCCTCCAAGCCCGCGCCCGACATCCTCTCCGCCACGCTCGACCAGCTCGACGGCGTCGAGTCTGCGGTGCTCATCGGCGACACGCCGTACGACGTGGAGGCGGCCGCGCGGATCGGCCTGGCCTGCGTGACGGTGCTGACCGGCGGCTTCGGCCGCGCCGAGCTCGAAGCCGCCGGCGCCGCCCTCGTGGCAGAGGACCTGACCGAGCTCGCCGATCTGGACTGGGCGGCGTACCTGCGTCGGCCCCAACGTGACTGAAGGAGCCACGGTGACGCGCTTCGGCTACACGCTGATGACCGAGCAGGCCGGACCCAAGGACCTCGTGCGCCACGCCGTGGCGGCCGAGGAGTCCGGCTTCGACTTCGAGGTGATGAGCGACCACTACTTCCCGTGGCTCTCCGCCCAGGGCCACGCGCCGTACGCCTGGTCGGTGCTCGGCGCGGTCGCCCACGCCACCGAGCGAGTCGGCCTGATGACCTACGTGACCTGCCCGACGATGCGCTACCACCCGGCTGTGGTGGCGCAGAAAGCGGCGACGATCCAGCTTCTCGCCGACGGCCGGTTCACCCTCGGGCTGGGCAGCGGCGAGAATCTCAACGAGCACGTCGTCGGCATGGACTGGCCGACCGTCACCACGCGCCTGGAGATGCTGGCCGAGGCGATCGGCATCATCCGCGACCTGCACACCGGCGAGCTCGTCGACCACAAGGGCGAGTACTTCGAGGTGGCGTCGGCCCGGATCTGGGACCTGCCCGAGCAGCCCGTCGAGATCGGGGTGGCGGTCAGCGGCGAATCATCTGTCGCGCAGTTCGCTCCCCTGGCCGACCACCTCATCGCCGTACAGCCCGAAGCGTCGCTGGTCGAACAGTGGAACGCGACCGCCGACGCCCCGCAGGTGCCGTCGCCGGCGCGGGCGATCGGACAGATCCCGATCTGCTGGGATCCCGACGAGGACACCGCCGTACGCCGCGCACACGAGCAGTTCCGCTGGTTCGCCGGCGGCTGGGCGGTCAACGCCGACCTGCCGACGACCGCGAGCTTCGCCGCCGCCACGCAGTTCGTCCGGCCCGAGGACGTCGCGGACAACATCCCGTGCGGCCCGGACCTCGACAAGATCGTCGAAGCCGTCTCGGCGTACTGGAACGCCGGCTTCACCGACATCGCGCTGGTGCAGGTCGGTGGCGACGCCCAGGACCGGTTCCTCGACCAGGTCGCCGGCCCACTGCTCGACAAGCTCCGCGCCGCCGCCCCGTCGTAGCCGGTTGCTCGCCCGGGCGAAGAAACCGACCGCGTTCCGCTCCGATCAGGGCCAGGACCTCGCCCAGGCGAAAACCGCTCAGCGGCGGAGGAACCAACGGGCGAGAAGGGTGCCGGACTCCTCGAGCAACAACTGCAGGTCCAGGGGTACGCCGAGGGGCGGGCCGGCGACGATGCGCGGGCCGTCGCCGCCGACCAGGTGCGGTACGACGGTCGCGCACAGCTCGTCGACCGCGCCGGCCCCGAGCAACCCGGCCAGGAGACGGGGGCCGCCTTCGGAGAGCAGATTCGTCAGGCCGCGCTGTGCAAGGGCTCCGCGTAGCGCGGCGAGCTCGACCTCGTCGTCCCGGAGGACGATCACGTGCTCCTCGCCGAGGACCGACCGGGAGTCGGCAAGTCCGGGCGCGGTGGCGCAGGTGGCGAGCAGGACCATGCCCGGAGGGGCGGACCGCAGCCGCTCCGGGACGCGCCCCTGCTTGGTCACGAGCACGATCGGCACCGCGGCAGGTCCATACCCCTCTGCGCGCGCGGTGCCCGCGCCGACGACGATCGCGTCGGCCTGGCCACGCAAGACGTCGAAGACCCGCTTGTCCACCGCGTTGTTGATCGAGCCTGACCGGCCATCCCCGCCGGTCGCGGCACCGTCGACGCTGCTGACCATGTTGACTCGCAGCCACGGCCCCCCCGGCGCGGCGTACAGCGAGGCCAGCACCGCATCGTCGACGGACGTGCCGGCCGGCCGGCCGGTCAGCGCATCGATCAGGATCCGCATGACCACCGCGCCACCCAATAGGCGACGCCGTGCTCGTCGCTTTCGTGGTCGAGGGTCGCCGAGACGGGCCCATCCGCCCACGCTGCCAGCTCACGGACCGCCGGCACGTCGTGGCACCACAGTTGCTCGGCCAGTCCATCGTCGAGCCCGGCCAGCGCGGCGACGTGCCCCGACCGCAAGGCGTCCCCGATCACGGTGTCGAAGTCCGCGGCTCGCTCGTCGAAGTGACCAGGCGACTTCTCGGTACGCCGCGCGCTGCCGTTGGCGACCACCAGCACGGCCTCCCCGACGCCGACCGCACCAATGAAACCCACCTCGCCGAGCAGATGCCGAGCGATCCGCTCGCCAGCCGAATCAGGCACCCCACGCGCGATGTTGTCGGCGCGCGCGGGAGCGGATACGACTCGGACGCCGCTGGGGTTCTCCGCGACCAGCCACCGCACCGCGTCCAGGCAGGCGTCCCGCAGCGTCGCTACCGGATCGACGAGTCCGGCGTACGCCGGCAGCAGCGCCAGCGTGGAAGGAACCACGACGGCTCTCATGCCAGCCCCCGGATCGGCCGCGCCGGTGGCCGACGGCCGGCGATCGACCACACCATGTCGACGACCTGCCGAGTCTCGACCACCTCGTGCACCCGGTAGATCCGGGCGCCGGCGAGCGCGCACACGGCGGTCGCGGCGAGCGTGCCGGTCAGCCGTTCCCCCACGGGCAGGTCGAGGGTCTCGCCGACGAAGTCCTTGTTGGACAGCGACACCAGAACCGGCCAGCCGGTCGCCACCATCTCGTCGAGACGGCGGGTGACCTCCAGCGAGTGGAAGGTGTTCTTGCCGAAGTCGTGTGCCGGGTCGATCACCACGCTCTCGCGTGCGACACCGGCAGCCACCGCGCGCTCGGCGTACGCCGTGGTGTCGGCGATCGCGGATGCGACCACGTCGGCGTACTCGATCCGGAACGGCCTTGTGCGCGGCGTGACGCCACCGGTGTGGGTGCAGATGATCGCGGCGCCGTGCTCGGCCGCTGCCTCGACCAGCGCCGGATCCGCACCGCCCCACGCGTCGTTGAGCACGTCGGCGCCCTCGGCGAGCACCGCGCGGCCGACCTCGGCGCGCCACGTGTCGACGCTGATCACGAGCTTCGGGTACGCCGCCCGCACCCTGGCCACGAAGTCGACCACCCGCCGGCGTTCCTCCGTAACGTCGACCTCCTCGCCAGGCGCTGCCTTGATGCCGCCGATGTCGACGATCTCCGCGCCCTCGTCCACGACCTGGGCGACGCGTTCGAAGGCGGCGTCCTCTGCCCAGGTGGAGCCCCGGTCATAGAAGGAGTCGGGGGTGCGGTTGACGATCGCCATCATCAGCGTGGCGTCGTCGGCGAACTCGTGCCGGCCGAGGCGCAGAGTCATGGCAGCCCGCCGTCCGTGAACCGCTCCGCGGGCGGCCGCTCCCGGATCCCCACCGCGCGCACCAGCTCGACCCGGCGACCGTCGACGACGCGGAACTGCTGCAGCCGTACGGCGTCCGCGCCGTCGCCGAGGTCCGAGCGCACGTCGGCGGCGGCGAGGATCTGGGTCGCCATCGCGCCCAGGTCCAGCAGCGGCTGGTGCGTGTGGGCGCGGCGGCCGAGGTCGACCTGCGCGATGCTCTCCACACCCCGATCCAAGGCGACGTCGATCAGCGCGGCCAGCTCCACGGCGTACCCGGTGGGCACCGACATCCGGGCGAACACCTCGCGCCGGATCGCCCACTCGCCGGCCAACGGCTGCACGAGCGGGGCCAGGTGCGGGAAGCGCAGTGCGATCAGGGGACGCGCGACGAGCTCAGTCACCCGCCCGCCTTCGACGCTGACCTCCGACCCGTCCAGGAACGGTCGCTCGTAGAACCCCTTCACCAACACGGTGTCGGGCTCGTCGAGCAGCGGACCGAGCAGGCCAGGCACGAAGTGGGTGTCCCAGTCCACGAGGTCGGCGTCGATGAAGACCAGCACATCGCCAGTGGTGACGAACAGCGACTTCCACATCGCCTCGCCTTTGCCGGGAAAGGTGCCCAGGTCGGGCCGGACCTCGGCCGAGCGGTAGACGCGGGCGCCGGCGTCCTCGGCCACGGAGTACGTCGCGTCGGTGGAGTCGGAGTCGATGACGACGATCTCGTCGAGCAGCGCGGTGGTCTCCAACAGCGTCTCGCGCAGCCTGGTCACGACGTCCCCGACTGTCGGCGCCTCGTTGTGGGCGGGCACCACCAGGCTGACGCGGCTGCCGACCTCACGCTTGCGCTGCATGAGGTCGTCCAGCGTCCATTCGGCCCAGTGGCGGGTGCGCATGGCCGGCTCGTCAGGTCGCGGTGCCGAAGGCGGCGGGGCGCTTCGCGAGGAACGCAGCCACGCCCTCGCGTCCGTCCGGGCTGACCGCGGCCGAGCGGATGCCAGTGGTCTCGGCTTGCAACGCGCGCTCGGGCGCGGGATCGGCGGCGTCGCGGATCAGCCTCTTGACGGTCGTCTGGGCGTACGCGGGTCCGGCCGCGAGTTGCTGAACGAGCCGCTCGCCGGCATCGGCGAGCGAGTCGTCAGGGTGTACGGCGGCGACGAGTCCGAGGCCGTGGGCCTGCTCCGCGGTGAGGACCTCGTTGAGGAGCGCCAACTTCAACGCGCGGTGCATGCCGATCGTGTGCGTGAGCAGGCTGGCACCGCCGTCGATGCTCAAGCCCACGCGCGTGTAGCCGAGGGTGAACTTCGCCGACTCGGCCGCGAGCACGAGGTCGGCGGCCATCGCCAGGGGGAACCCGGCGCCGGCGGCCGTGCCCTGCACGAGCGACACCACGACCGATTCCGAGCGCATCAGGTCGGTGACGGCGCGGTGCAGCGCGGAGGCGAGGTCGTCGATGTGCCGCTCGACGTCGTCGGCGTCCGCGAACCCGGCGAGGTCGCCTCCGACGGAGAAGAACCGCCCGGTCGAGGACAGCACTGTCACCGCCGCGGAGTCCGCACGGGCCCGGGACACGGCGTGCTGCAGCTCGGCGACCATCGCCGGGTGCACCGCGTTGCCCTTGTCGCCGGCGACGAGGGTGATCCGGGCGGCGCCGTCGCGCAGCTCGTAGGAGACGTAGTCGCTCATCGTGCTGCTCCTAGAGGTCGAAGATCGGCTCGCGGCGCAGCTCGTGCCGGGCGAGCGTGGTCAGGTGGACGTCGTCGGGACCGTCAAAGATCCGCATCGCGCGGTGCCAGCCCCACATCTCGGCCAGCGGGGTGTCGTCGGAGACACCCGCGCCGCCGTGGATCTGGATGGCGTGGTCGATCACCTGCAGGACGGTGCGCGGCACCGCGACCTTGGCCTCGGCGACGAGGTGCCGCGCGGCCTTGTTGCCCTCGGTGTCGATGACGTGCGCCGCCTGGTGGCAGATCGCCCGCGCCTGGTCGAGGGCGATGCGACTCTCGGCGATGCGGTCGCGTACGACGCCCTGCTCGGCCAGCTCCTTGCCGAACGCCACGCGCGACTTGGCCCGCTTGACCATCAGCGCCAGGGCACGCTCACCCGCGCCGAGCGCGCGCATGACGTGGTGGATCCGGCCGGGCCCCAACCGGGCCTGGGCGGCGGCGAACCCGCCACCCTCCTCGCCCAGCAGGTTGGTCACCGGCACGCGGACGTCGCGCAGCACGATCTCGACGTGCCCCTGCGGGTGGTAGTGCCCGAAGACGGGAAGCGACCGCACCAGCTCGACACCGGGGGTGTCGATCGGCACCAGCACCATCGACTGCTGGCGATGCGTGGCCGCCTCGGGGTCGGTCTTGCCCATCACGATCAGCAGGCGGCAGCGCGGGTCGGCGGCGCCGGTGATCCACCACTTGCGGCCGTTGAGGACGTAGTCGTCGCCGTCGCGCTCGATCCGGGTCTCGATGTTCGTCGCGTCGCTGGAGGCGACCGCCGGCTCGGTCATGCCGAACGCCGAGCGGATCTCACCCTCTAGCAGCGGCTTGAGCCAGCGCTCCTTCTGCTCGTCGGTGCCGA
Organism: Marmoricola sp.; assembly: GCA_043427135.1. Taxonomy (GTDB): domain Bacteria; phylum Actinomycetota; class Actinomycetes; order Propionibacteriales; family Nocardioidaceae; genus Marmoricola_A. Next base: position 11,481 of record JBHWSH010000317.1, read on the forward strand.
GCAGGTGGAGCAACTCCATGTTGCCGGTGTCCGGGGCGGAGGAGTTGACCGCCTCGGGTGCCAGCTCCAGGCTCCAGCCGGTCAGCTCGGCCAGCGTGGCGTACTCCAGCTGGGTCAGTCCGGACTCGGCCGGAAGGAAGAGGTTCCACAGCCCCTGCTCGCGCGCCTCGGCCTTCAGCTGCTCGACGACCGGCGGGATGCTGTTGTCCTGCGGCCCGTGGGTCTCCCGGTGGCGGTGGTAGGCCTTCTCGGCGGGGAAGACGTGCTCACGCATGAACCGCGCCAGCCGCTCGTGCAGCTCGACAGCGCGGGCCGACGGGGCGGCGTACGCCGGGTAGATGCCGACCATCAGACGTCGGTGACGCGCAGGCCGGAGTGGGCCTTGTAGCGCCGGTTGACGCTGATCAGGTTGGCCGTGAGCGCCTCGACCTGGTGGGCGTTGCGCAGGCGGCCGCCGTAGATCCCGCGGACCCCGGGGATGGTGTCGGCGAGGGCCTGCACCAGGTCGGTCGCCTCGCGCTTGTCACCGAGGACGAGCACGTCGGTGTCCACGGACTCGACCTCGGGGTCCTCGAGCAGTACGGCGCTGACGTTGTGGAAGGCGCCGACCACCGTGCTGTCCGGGAGCAGCGCCTGCGCCTGTTGGGCGGCCGAGCCTTCCTCGACCTGGAGTGCGTAGGCACCCTGCTTGTCGAAGCCGAGCGGGTTGACGCAGTCGACGACGACCTTGCCGGCCAGCTGCTCCACCAGCGAGGCGATGAGCTCCCCGTGGCCGTCCCACGGGACCGCGACGACGACGACGTCGCCCTGGGCGGCCGCGCCGGCGTTGTCCGCTCCGGTGACCTGGCCCCCGGTCGCCTCGGCGAGGTCGGCGGCGATGGCCTCGGCGCGGTCGGCTGCCCGGCTCCCGATGACCACCGACAACCCGGCGGAGGCGAAGCGGCGAGCAAGGCCGCGGCCCTGCGGACCGGTCCCGCCGAGCACCGCGATCGTCTGCGTGCGCAGGACTTCGCGCGGGTCGGGCTTGTCGTCAGGCGATGCACTCATGCGCGGGACACTACCCGCCACCGTCGCCCCTCCCAGGACCCTGTCGAGTTGCTACAAGAGCGCTATCATCTCGCTATGAGCGTCGAGATCCGACAGTCCGAACTGCGCAACGACAACGCGCGGGTGATGCGGCGGGTCGCCGAAGGCGAGTCCTTCGTGGTGACCGTGAACGGTCGACCGGTGGCCGACGTCGTGCCGCACCGCAGGGACAGTGGGAGGCGCCGGTTCGTGCCGGTCGCCGAGCTAGCCGCCGCTTTCGCCGCAAGGACTGCGCCGGATCCTGCGGCCTGGCGCGATGACCTGGCATCAGCCGACGCCGTTTTCGGTTCCGACGATGTGACTGACCCCTTCGATCGGGCGCCTCGTTGACGTCCGACGAGCCGCGTCGCGCTCTCCTCGACACGTCGGTGCTGATCGACTTCTCGGCATCTCGCGTGGCCGAGGTGGCCGACGAGGTTGCGGTCTCGGCCGTGTCGATCGGGGAGCTGCAGTACGGCGTGAGCGTTGCTCGCGACCCGCTCACGCAGATGCATCGGCGCCAGCGTGTGCAGGCGATCCTGGACCGCTTCGAGGTGCTGCCGTTCGATGTCGCCGCAGCGGAGTACTACGGGGCGCTAGCCGCCCTGGTGCACGAGGGTGGCCGCAATCCGCGGCCACGCCGCATGGATCTGCAGATCGCCGCGACGGCAGCGCGCCACGGCCTGATGCTTCTCACCCACAACGGCGACGACTTCGCCGGTCTGGGATCAGCCGTGACTGTGATCGGCGTGTAACGCCATCAGCCGTGCAGCACCTTGCGGAACCGCGCGCTGGCGTCGTCCACAGCAGCCGCGGCGGCCGGGCTCAACGCCCCCATGTCGAGGAAGCCGTGGATGAGGCCGTCGTAGCGGACCTTGTCCACCAGTACGCCGGCAGCGGCGAGCTTGTCGGCGTAGGCCTCCCCCTCGTCGCGCAGCGGGTCGAACTCGGCGGTGACCACGACCGCGGGCGGCAGGCCCTCGAACGACGCGGCGTTGATCGGCGAGAGCCGCGGGTCGGTCGGCTCGACCCCTTCGACGTCGGTGACGTAGTGGGTGAAGAACCACTCCATCATCGCCATGTCGAGGAAGTACCCCTCGGCGTTCTCCACCCGCGACGGGTGCTCGCCGAGGATGTCGGTCGCCGGGTAGATCAGCAGCTGGGCGTCGACGAGCTCGGGCAGCGTCTGCGCGACGACGGCGGACAGGTTGCCGCCGGCGCTGTCGCCGGCGACGCCGAGCCGCTCACCGCCCCCGAGGTCGCCCTTGTGCTCGGCCGCCCACCGCGTCGCGGCGAGGGCGTCGTCGAGCCCGGCAGGGAACGGGTGCTCCGGCGCGAGCCGGTAGTCGACCGACAGCACGACGGTCTCGGCGTCGCGGCACAGCCGTCGGCAGGTCTGGTCGTGGGTGTCGAGGTCGCCGATGACGAACCCGCCGCCGTGGAAGAAGACGGTGGTCGGCCACGGCCCGTCGCCCTCCGGTCGGTAGATGCGCGCCGGACGCTCGCCGTCGCCGCCGGGGACGGTCGTGTCCTCGACCGACCCCACCGGCACGACGGCGTCGGGGGTGACGAGGTCGACGGTCATCGCGCGCATCGCGCGACGTCCCTCCTCGGGGGTGCCGGCGTGCATCGGGGGCGCGGTCGCGAGCAGCTGGAGCATTCCGGCGAGGTGCGGGTCGAGAGGCATGGGCGCATCATGCCGGACCGGCTCTCCGGTGATCGAGCCTGTCGAGATCCGAGACCTCAGAACGTCTCGAGGTCCTCCCAGCCCAGGGTGTCCAGGGCCGGCTCCGGCAGCGGCGCGGGCAGGTTGCGCTTGGACAGCTGCACCTCGGAGTGGGCGCCACAACCGTGGTCGTAGGAGACCACGCGCCCGTCGTCGTTGGCGTAGGCGTTGGCGCAGGCGCCGAACAACCGACCCAGCGGCCCGGCCAGCTTGACCAGGAATCCGCAGCTGCCGCAGTTGGCGGGGGCGGACTGGGCGATCGTGGCGTCGGGGCCGTGGCTGCCGTCGTACCAGCGCTGCGCGGCCAGCTCGCGGCCCTCCACCGACAGGACGCGCGGGCGGCCGAGTCCGAGCTCGTCGGAGATCTCCTTGAGCGCGTGCGGGTCGACGCCGTCCTCGACGCCGGTCAGCGACGGCACCAGGCGGGGGTCGTCGTCGTCGGTCGGCAGCAGGTCGCCGGGACCGAGGTCGCCGGGGCGGATGCGCTCGCGCCACGGCACCCACTCGGGGGCGAGGATCGCGTCGTCGCCGGGCAGCAGCACGACCTCGTCGATCGTCACGGTCTTCTGCCGTGGGGCGCGGGCGACGGTCACCGACCAGCGCCACCCGCGGTAGCCCTTCCGGGTGCAGTCGAAGAGATGGGTGACGACCTTGTCCGCCTCCGCGACGACGCCGAGATGCTCGCCGACGTCGGCGGCCGGAACCTCCTGGAGCAGGGCCTCGCGGGCTGCGTCGACCGCGGCGGCACCGACCTTGTCGACCTTGCCGCCGGTCTTGCCCACGAGGGCACCGAGGGCGCTGGACACCGAGCCTGTGTTGATCACCCCGCGATTGTCCCTCACCGGGCTCGTCATGTCGCATCCTGCTGGCGGCGGCGCACCCGGCAGGATGTCCGCATGCCCCTCGAGCCGACTCCGGACTCCTCCCCGGAGGACGCTGCTTGGCGGCGCTCGCGGCTCCGTGCCGTCGGCTCGGTGACGGCGCGAGGTGTCCGTGGTGCCGGGCGCGGCACCCGGCGCGCCTCGACGTACGTCGTGCGTCAGGCTCGCCGCGCCACGCACGCCGAGGGCGCCGGTGAGAGTGGGCTGTCCCGGGTGATCGAGCTGCACGCCTTCAATGCCGCGGGCGATGCCGCCGTGGCGATCAGCCTCGCCGGCACGTTGTTCTTCACGGTGCCGACCGACGAGGCGCGCTCGCAGGTGGCGCTGTTCCTGGGGCTCACGATGCTGCCGTTCGCGATCGTGGCGCCGCTGATCGGGCCCTTGCTCGACCGGTGGAGCCACGGCCGTCGGTGGGCGATCGGCTCGACGATGGCGCTGCGAGCGTTCCTGGCCTGGGTCCTCGCCGACGCCGTCGTCAACGACTCGGTGGTGATGTTCCCCGCGGCGCTCGGAGTGCTCGTCGCGTCCAAGGCGTACGGCGTCACGCGCGCCGCGGCGGTGCCGCGCGTGGTCCCGGAGCACCTCGGCCTGGTCAAGGCGAACTCGCGCATCTCCCTGGCCGGCATCGTCGGTGCAGCCGTGTCCGCGCCGCTCGCGGTGGCGGCGTCGCTGGCCGGACCCCAATGGTCACTGCGCTACGCGTTCGCGGTGTTCATCGGCGGCACCATCCTGGCGATCCTGCTGCCCGCGCGCGTGGACAGCTCAGCCGGTGAGGAGACCTCGGACCTCGCGACCCGATTGACGTTGCGCAGCGTGCCGCCGCTGGTCGTCCGCGGCCTGCGCTGCAACTCGGGACTGCGGCTGCTCTCGGGGTTCCTCACGATGTTCATGGCCTTCCTGCTCCGCGACCAGCCGTTCGTCGGCTGGGAGAGCCGGCCCGAGTTGCTGATCGGGCTGGTGATCGGCGCGGCCGGCATCGGCAACGCGCTCGGCATTGCCGCCGGTTCGCTGCTGAAGCGACTGCGACCAACGCTCGTGGTCGTGGTCGTGCTCGTCGCGGACACCATCGCGGCGTTGGCCGCTGCGGCGTTCTACGGACTCATCGCCGTGCTCGCGCTGGGTGCGACCGCCGGTGTCTGTCAGGCGCTTGGCAAATTGTCGCTGGACTCGCTGATCCAGCAGGAGATCCCCGAGCGCGGCCGCACCGGTGTGTTCGCACGTTCGGAGACGTTGCTGCAGCTGTCGTGGGTGGTCGGCGGGCTGCTCGGCATCGCGGTCCCGCTGGTGCCGCAGCTCGGGCTGGGACTCGCCGGCGGCGTACTCGCTGCTCTGACGGCGTGGGTGCTGAGCAGCACCCGCCGGGAGGCGCCGGTCGCTGCGACCAGTTGAGCGATCAGGTCTCGAGCTCGTCGGCCAGCGCTCGGAGGAGCTTGGCGGTCGGCCTTGCGGTCTTCGGGTCGGGGTGCCGGTCGGCCCGGTAGCCTTTCTCGATGCGCTCGAGCAAGCGGTAGAGGTCCTCGATGATGATCACCATCTCCGAAGGCTTCTTCTTCATCGCACGTGCCACCGACGGCGGGGCGTCGAGCACGCGGACCTGCAGCGCCTGCTCGCCCTTGCGGCCCTGCACGACCCCGAAGTCGACGCGGGTGCCGGGCTTGAGGCTGGTCACGCCCGCGGGCAGCGCCTCGGAGCGGACGAAGACGTCGCCGCCCTCGTCCTTGGAGATGAAGCCGAAGCCCTTCTCGACGTCGTACCACTTGACCTTGCCGATCGGCACTGCTGCACCTCGTCTGCTCGGTTCGCTCCGGTTGGAAGACGCTGTCCCTGCGCGTCGCAAGGGTCAGGGTACGCCGGAACGGCTACTGCCCGGCGGCCCGCTCGTCGCAGCCGGCGAGACGGCCGTCGAGATGCTCGTCGAACCAGGCCGGGAACTGCGTGAGCTCGTCGAGCACGACGTGGGTGCCCGCCGCCCGCAGCTCCTCTGCGTCGCAGCCGCCGCTGAGCACGCTGACGCTGACCACCGCCGCCGCGAGCGCACCCTCCACGTCGTGCACATGGTCGCCGACGTAGACCGACGCGCCGTACTCGCGCAGGACCGTCGCCTTGCCGACCCCCCACACCTCGCCGACAAGCACATCGACGTCGAAGTCGAGGAAGTCCGCGTGCAGCCGCGCGTTGGGGGCGTACTTGCCGGTGACCACCAGCGTGCGGCCACCGTGGCGGCGTACGGCGGCCAGCGCCTCGTGCGCGCCCGGGAACGCAAGCGTCTGCGGGACCACGATGTCGGGGTAGAGCACGCGGAAGCGGTCGACGAGCGCGGGCAACCGCTCGGCGGGGAAGTACGGCGCGAGCAGGTGGTCCAGCGGCGGACCCAGGCGCGCGGTCATCGCATCGACGTCGAAGTCGACCCCGGTCTCCTCGCCGAGAGCGCGCAGGCAGGCGGCGAACCCGGGCCGGGTGTCGATCAGGGTCATGTCGAGGTCGAAGCCGACGACGGGGGCGCTCACGCGGCCCAGGGTACGTCGCACGGGCCCGGCCTCCGGGCGGCGTCGGTATCGTGGTGCGGATGTCCGCGTCCAGCTCCGCCCGCACGCTGGCCGACCAGCTGCGCGGCTGGTCGGACGCCGAGCTGACCGCGTTGCTCACCGCCAGACCGGACCTGGCCCAGCCGGCGCCGCAGGACTCCGCCCAGCTCGCCTCGCGGGCAAGCACGCGGGCATCGGTGCTTCGTGCCCTGGACCAGCTCACGGTGCGGGAGCTGACCGTCTTGGACGCCCTGGTGGCACTGGGCTCGCGCAGCAGCGCGCGCGAACTGCTCCGTCGCGTACATGCGCCGGAGGCGGTGGTCGTGCAGGCGTTGGAGAACCTCCGCACGCTCGCGCTGGTGTGGGGCACCGACGACGACCTGCGGACGGTGTCGGCGGTCGGCGAGACGCTCGGCACCACGGTCAGCGGGCTCGGTCCGCCCTTGGAGCAGATGCTGCAGCCTTACGGCCCGGATCGGGTCGCCGGTCTCGTGGCCGACATCGGCGAGCAGCCGACGGGCGACCGGTCCGCGGACGTCGAGCTGCTGTCGGCGCGGCTGGCCGATCCTCGGACGGTCGAGCGGCTGCTGGAGGAATGTCATCCGGCCGCCCGAGCCATGCTGCTGCACCTCGACGAGAGCAGGGCCGACGGCGCGTCCGAGCACGCGCGTCGTCCGGTCACCGCGGCGACGGCCACCACCCCCGTGGAGGAGCTCGTCGCCCGGGGACTGCTCGTCGCCAAGGACTCCCGGCATCTCGGCGTACCTCGCGAGG
>JBHWSH010000318.1:0-4530 GCA_043427135.1 Marmoricola sp.
CTTCTGGCCCAAGGCGGAGTCGGCCCGTGACGCGATCAAGGAGGCCAACCCCCTGGTGCAGGTGGTGGTGCACGACGTACGTCTCGACAACGACAACGTGCTGGAGATCTTCGCCCAGTACGACCTCATCGTGGACGGCACGGACAACTTCGCGACCCGCTACATGGTGAACGACGCGGCGTACTTCTTGAAGAAGCCGTATGTGTGGGGATCGATCTACCGCTTCGACGGTCAGGCCTCGGTCTTCTGGCCAACCCTCGAGGCTGCAGATGCCCCCTGTTACAGGTGCCTCTACCCCGAGCCGCCGCCGCCGGGGATGGTGCCGTCCTGCGCCGAGGGCGGCGTGCTGGGTGTGCTCTGCGCGAGCATCGGGTCGATCCAGGTCAACGAGGCCATCAAGCTGCTCACCGGCATCGGCGAGCCGCTGGTCGGCGAGCTCATGATCTACGACGCCCTCGAGATGGAGTACCGGAAGCTGAAGGTCCGCAAGGACCCCGGCTGCGCCCTGTGCGGCGACAACCCGACGGTGACCGGTCTCATCGACTACGACTCCTTCTGTGGTGCGGTCAGCGACGAGGCCGCCGACGCCGCCGCGGACGCCACCATCGCCGTGGCCACCCTCGAGCAGTGGCTGAAGGAGCGCGAGCGGGGCGAGCGCGACTTCGTGCTCGTCGATGTCCGCGAACCCAACGAGCACGAGATCAACCGCATCCCGGGATCGGTGCTGATCCCGAAGGGCGAGTTCCTCAACGGCGCGGCCCTCGGTCAGCTCCCTGCCGACAAACAGGTGGTGCTGCACTGCAAGTCCGGGGTGCGCTCCGCGGAGGTCTTGGCCATCGTGAAGGGCGCTGGGTACGCCGATGCCGTCCACGTCGGCGGGGGAGTGGTGGCCTGGGTGAACCAGATCGACCCCGCGCAGCCGTCGTACTGACCGTTCCCGCGGTCGAGCCTGACGTCGCCGGTCGAGCCTGTCTTCGCTGGTCGAGCTTGTCGAGACCACCGGCCGTGACCTGAGGCACGGCCGGTCGTTGCGCTCGGTAGGACCGTCCTCCACTGACAGGAACAACGCCCATGCGCATCCGATCTGTGCTCGCCGCCACCTTCAGCACGGCGCTCGCCGCCGCTGCCCTCACCTCCACGGGATCGGCGGCCTCCGCCGCACCCACCTGGGCTCCCGCGTCGTCGGCTGCGATCCATCCGGGCGTGCAGATGTACACCGGCGGGGGCCAGTGCACGGGGAACTTCGTGTTCATCGACTCCTCCGACAACGTCTACGTCGGTTACGCCGCGCACTGTGCAGGCACCGGCGAGGCGACGGACACCAACGGCTGCACCGCAGGGTCCCTCCCGCTGGGCACCAAGGTCGACTTCGTCGAGGGCGGCAGCCTGCTGACCGCCGGCGGCACGGTCGGCACCGGCACACTCGTCTACAGCAGCTGGCTGTCGATGCAGCAGGCTGGCACCACCGATGCGGACGCCTGCGCCTACAACGACTTCGCCTTGGTGAAGGTCGACCCCGCCCACGTCGGCAAGGTCAACCCGTCGATCCCGTTCTGGGGAGGCCCGGTCGGCATCGAGAGCTCGGGCACGACGGCCGGTGAGACCGTCCGCTCCTACGGCAACTCCAGCCTTCGGGCCGGCATCGAGCTGCTCTCGCCGAAGCTGGGCTTGAGCCTCGGCAGCACCGGCAACGGCTGGTCGCACTCGGTCTACACCGTGTCCCCCGGCGTCCCCGGCGACTCCGGCAGCGCGTTCCTCGACGCCGAGGGCAAGGCGGTCGGCACCCTGTCGACGCTTGCGTTGGCACCGCTCGCCGCCTCGAACGGCGTCGGTGACCTGAGCCGCGAGCTCGCGTTCGCCAAGGAGCACTCCGGCATCGCCGGGCTGAAGCTGGCGCTCGGGACCGAGCCCTTCCGCGCGATCCGCTGAACCGAAGGGAACTCTCGCGATGAGGCTGCTCGGAGCCCTCACCTCGCTCGCGGTCGCGGCGGCGACAGCACTGTCGGCGACCGCAGCGAGTGCGGCGCCGGACCCGGGGTGGGCTCCGGCCGCCAGCGCGTCGATCACCCCCGGTGTCCAGATGCTGACCGAGGGGGCGCAGTGCACGGCGAACTTCGTGTTCACCGACCGGAAGGGCCGGGTCTATCTCGGCTACTCCGCGCACTGCGCCGGCCTCGGTGAGGCGACCGACACCAGCGGGTGCGGCACCGGCTCCCACCCGCTGGGCACGCGCGTCACCTTCACCACTGGCGTGTCCTCGCTCAGCGAGGGCACCCGAGTAGGGGAGGGACGGCTGGCCTACAGCTCCTGGCTGGCCATGGACGCACTCGGCCTGTCCGAGGGGCCGGAGTGCGCGTTCAACGACTTCGCCCTGGTGCGAGTCCTCAAACGCGACCGCGCGAAGGTGAACCCCACGCTCCCGGTGTGGGGCGGGCCGACCGCTCTTGCGCGCGGCACCGACCTGGGGCTCGGCGATCAGGTCTTCAGCTACGGCAACTCGTCGCTGCGCGGTGGACTCACGCTGCTCAGTCCGAAGGCCGGCCTGATGACGAGCAAGGACGCCAGCGGATGGTCCTACAGCGTCTACACCGCCACCCCCGGCATCCCCGGCGACTCAGGCAGCGGAGTGGTCGATGCGCAGGGCCGCGCACTGGGGACCGTCTCCACCATCGGCCTGGCGCCGCTGCCCGGCGAGAACGGGGTGGCCGACCTACGCCGCCAGGTGAAGTTCGCCAAGAAGCACGGCGGCATCAAGGGCCTGCGTCTCGTGCCCGGCACCGAGCCCTTCCGCGGAGTGGCCGGCGCGTTGGGTGGAGTCAGCGGGTTGCTGGCACCCTGACCGGGTGGACCAGGAGGAGTACGTCGAGGCGGTCCTGGCACTGGTGGAGACCATCCCACCGGGCCGGGTGACGACGTACGGCGCCATCGCCGACGCCGTCGGTCGCGGCGGACCGCGACAGGTCGGCCGCGTGATGGCGCTGCACGGCGGCTCTGTCCCGTGGTGGCGGGTCGTGCGCTCCGACGGCACCCTTCCCACCTGCCACGAGGGCACGGCGCTTCGACACCACCTGGCCGAAGGCACGCCCCTGCGACCCTCGCGTCGGGTCGATCTCGCGGCGGCTTTCCATGTTCTGCATTGAGAGTCACCGGACTCCGCTGGCTCACAGTTTTGTCGGTGGTCTCTCGTAGCGTTTCTCGTATGACGACGACCGGCGCTCCTGCTCTCGATGTGGAGGGTCTGCGTGCGCTGGTGCCGGCGGTGGCTGGGCTGGTCGACCCCAGCGATGACGCCGGGCGGGTGGATGCGATCCGGGTGTTGGAGGAGTTGAAGTCGGCGGCGGCTGCGGCGCAGGCGGTGGTGACGACGCGGTTCGTGGCCTCGCAGACCGGGGTGCAGGTCGATGCCGGGGTGCGGGCCGAGGAGGTGGGTCGGGGGATCGCAGCGCAGGTGGGGTTGGCGAAGCGGGAGTCCCACGCCCGGGTCAAGCGCTACGTCGGTTGGGCCGGCGTGCTGGTGCGGGAGCTGCCGCACACCTTCGCTGCGCTGCAGGAAGGACGCACGACGGAGTGGCGGGCGCAGATCGTCGCCAGGGAGACCGGCTGGCTCTCGGTGGAGGACCGGGGCCGGGTCGATGTCGAGTTGGGTCCGCGGTTGCAGGAGTTGGGCGACCGCCAGACCGAGGTCGAGGCGAAGAAGCTGGCCTATCGGCTGGATCCGCAGGGGTTCGTGGCGCGGATCGCGAAGGCCGAAGCCGAGCGGCGGGTGAGTCTGCGGCCGGCACCGGATGCGATGACGATCCTGACCGGGTTGTTGCCGGTGGCCCAGGGGGTGGCGGTGTATGCGGCGTTGACCCGGCACGCCGACGCAGTCGCCGCGGCCGGGGATGAGCGCTCTCGTGGGCAGATCATGGCCGGACACCCTTGTGGAGCGCCTGACCGGTCAGACGGTCGCGGAGGAGGTGCCGGTGGAGGTCAACCTGGTGATGACCGACCAGGCGTTGTTCAACACCGACACCCCCTCCGACGGCGACGCCGACAACCGATCTGACGCCGACACCGGATCCGAGGTCGACACCCGATCCGGCGCCGGGGGCGCCGGCACGGGTGAGGCTGGCGCGGGTGAGCCGGCCACGATGATCGGCTACGGGCCCATCCCGGCGGAGCTGGCGCGGCGGATCGCGCAGCAGGCGGCGCAGGCCGACCAGCTGTGGGTGCGGCGGCTCTACACCGACCCCGAAACCGGGCAGCTGGTTGCGATGGACTCCAGGAGCCGGTTCTTCCCGGCGGGGTTGGCGAAGTTCCTGATCTGCGGGACCAGGTGTGTCGAACCCCGTGGTGCGATGCACCGATCCGGCACAGCGACCACGTCACCCCCGTCGAACATCACGGGCCGACGTCCGCGGGCAACGGTCAGGGGCTGTGCGTGGCCTGCAACCACGCCGAACAGGCACCCGGGTGGACCAGCCGTGCCGGACCGCAGGGTGCTGGGGTCGAGGTAATGGTCACGACCCCGGCCGGGCACACGAGACA
>JBHWSH010000319.1:0-3685 GCA_043427135.1 Marmoricola sp.
AGGTATCGCCACCATCCCGAGGGCGACGAAGACCGCCCACTCCTGCCCGATCTGCATGATCGCGAACGCCGGGATCATGAGCACGATCGTCGAGCCGGCCGCGATCATGTAGACCGGCCGCCGGCCGATCCGGTCGCTCAGCATCCCGATGAACGGCAGACTGGCCGACATCACGAGCAGCACCGGCACGGTCGCCACGGCCGCGCCGAGGGAGTCCTCGGCGTGCCGGGCGGCCTCGGGCCCGGCCTGCTGGAGCGCCGCGGAGTCCTGCAGGTGCGTGCGGTAGACGAGCGCCGAGACGCTGCCGAGGACCGCGACGCCGAGGGTGCCGCCGAGCTCGTAGGAGGTCTCCTCGAGGGCGCCGGCGTTGCCGGCCTTGTCCTCGGGCGAGCCCATCATGACCATCGCCGAGGCGATCGTCGACCGCGACACCGTGCTCGGTGCGCTGACCGCGCGGTGCGGCCAGCGCTAGGGGTGTCGCTGTGGCCTTGGCCGTTATGTGGCGGGGTTCTGTCGCCGCTTCGTGAGTTCCCTGATGATCGGGCGAATCGTCCCGTGGGTCGATGGGCTTGTGGCCACGTTCCGTCCGGATCGTCGGGCGCACCGGAGTCGCGCCAAGTTTGGGGAACCCGGTGGGTGCCGCCGCCGCGTGCCGTCCCGGATGCGCGGCGATGACAGAGGCATGGTGCTCGCGCCATCGAGGACCCTGCCGGTTCGGCCCGCATCTCGCGTGGCGTCGCGACCCGGAACCCACGTAATGATGAGCCCAGATTCGACCGGTATCAGGGGTGAGTCGCCCCGCATTGCCTGCTGCCTCGGAATGGCGCCGCCCGGGTGCGTGTTTCACCCCCCGTCGGGCAATCCCCGGCGGACGACGACGAAGGAGAGACACATGAGCAACATCCTGTTTGTGGTAACCGGATCGGACCACTGGACGCTCAAGGACGGCACGAAGCACCCCACGGGCTACTGGGCCGAGGAGCTCGTCGTCCCATTCCGCACCTTCACCGGTGAGGGACACGAGGTCAGCATCGCGACCCCAGGTGGGGTGCAGCCGGTAGTCGACGCAGGCAGCCTCGCCGCCGAGATGAACGGGGGGCAGGAGCGCGCCGACGAGCTCGAGGCCGAGATCGGACGCATCGCTCAGCTCGCGCAGCCGCTCCGGCTCGAGGACGTGGACCCCGACGCCTACGACGCGGTCTTCTACCCCGGCGGCCACGGGCCCATGGAGGACCTCAGCTCTGATGAGACGTCCGCGCGCGTGCTGACCAGCACGCTGGCGTCGGGCAAGCCGCTGGGCATCGTCTGTCACGCGCCCGCCGCACTGTTGGCCACCGAAGACTCCGAGGGCGGGTCCCCCTTCGCCGGCTACCGCCTGACCGGGTTCACCAACACCGAGGAGTCCCAGGCCGGCCTGGCCGATGGCGCACCCTGGCTTCTTCAGGACCGCCTGATCGCGCTCGGCGCCGACTTCCAGGAGGGCGAGGCCTGGGCCCCGCACGTGGTGACCGACCGCAACCTCTACACCGGCCAGAACCCGGCGTCGTCCGGGCCGCTGGCCGAGCAGATCCTGACGGCCCTCCGCTGAGCGGGACCTGCAGCGAGCGAATGGCAGGCCGCCACCCCACCCGGGGCGGCAGCCGGTCATCGCTGCACGCCAACGCCCCCGAGGTCTCGCGCGTCGGTTTCGACCCGCAAGGCCGACTCATCCGAGGATGTTGGTGCTCCCTGCTCCCTGGAGCCTGGGCAGTTCCGAAGACTCGGGCTGCACTGGGCTCCACCTTCATGGGCGCCGGAGCGCGGCAGCAGCGCTTCTGCGGCGCACTGGGGACGCCGCCCTCATGACGTCCCGATCGGCCCCTGGGCATGGGGAGCGTGCCGGTAGCCGATCATTACCGCACACTCTTCGGATGCGAGGATCGGGGCGTCTCTTCGACGTCTTTCCCAAATGCGGGTTCGCCTTGTTGGGCGATGGCTGAACTCCCTGCACGGTCCGTTCTCCCGCATTACGCTCGATGCCACGGCCGTCGCCGACGCCGGCCTCGACATCGTCACCGCCGCCTACTCAGATGGTTGGCAGAACCGCAAAGTGTTGCCGAAGGGATCTGTGACCACGATGGTCGGGCCACCGGGGAACGACAGGTCAATGCCCGGGCGGAGCTTGGGGTGCGGCCGTGACCGGAGGTCGCCTAGCAGGGTGTCGATGTCGAGCACAGGTATCCAGCTCACCGAACCACCATCGCCGTGGTGCTCCGAGAGGTCGAGGATGGCGTCGTCGCGTCGTGCATGCTGCACCTCTTGGAGGATTACTCGCAGGTCTTCCTGCGCAGACCGGTGCACCTCGTCGAGGCTGATGAGGACACCCGCGCCGCGCTCTTTGTCGAGGCGATCTGCAAGGGCGAAGAGCTGGTCCCGCAGGCCGCGGGAGCGAGGGTTCAGGCCCTCGACCTGCCGCTGGACCCCGCCGCCAAAACCCATGACGGTTGCGTTGCCCCCGGTGATCGTCGCGCGCCGCTGCTCACCGAAGGCCTCGGCAGCCACTGAAGGCAGACGCGACTCGGTCATCTCGCTCAGCATCCCGGGCCGCGTCGTCTGAGAGACGACAACCCAGTCACGCTCACGCGCGAGGTCCTCCAGACGATTGAGCAAGACCGTCTTTCCGGACCCCCTCGTGCCGGTGACCAGGAGAGCCCTGTAGGGGTCGCCTACCCCGTTCGCGAGGCCGTCGAGGAAGTCGGCCTGGACATCATCGCGGCCCACCAACAGAGGGGGGTGACTCCGAAGGTCGGCGTGAACGGATTCGGTTCCTGCTGAGCCGGCGAACTGGACGTGCGGGGGATCGACTACCAGGACGTGAGATGTGGCCCCTGGGCCTGCTCACGAGCCGGGATGGAGCGTGGGTTGCCAGCTAGTCACCCTGGTCGAGCAATAGTTGCTGGACCACCGTAGGGTGCCAGCGTGCGCTTCCTGCAGAACACGCTGTGCGTGCTGACCATGCTGGTGGGGTGTGCCCAGCCGCAGTCGAAGTCGGTCGAGGATTCATCGACAGTTGGCCGGTTGGAAGTGCCCTCGCCTCCGGCGCTTGCAGTCACTGTCCAGCGTGGCCTGGCGTCCGGTGACGTCTTCTCGATTGGGGCTATACCGCTATGCGCGCGGGGCCTCGGAGACGAATTTTCCGTAAAGAGCGCGACTTTCGTCGGTTCTGAGAGCATCGAGTCCAGCACGGTCGCGGTGGTGCCCGACGGGGTGGGGGACCTACTGATGGCCGAGGCTCGTAGCCTGCACCAGAGGGGCGTCCCTACCGACTCTCGGCGCGTGCTGACCAAGTGTGGCGACGGGGCGGACCAGCTGGCTGTCGAGTTAACACGTGCTACGTCGCGCACCCAGTCCACTACGCACCTGGTCGTGTCCTACGAGGTCGATGGGCAACCCGCCACTCTCGAAGCCCCGTTCGCCGTCGTCTTCTGCGCAACAGAGGATCGCGTGACGGAGCACTGTGACGAGACAGAGGGAGATCCCGCTGCGACCAGCAGTTAGCCCCGCCCTAGTGGGGCGTGTTGTTAGTTCCTAAACGGTTGATGGTTTGGGAAGATGGGGCATGGCGAATCGTGCGGCTCCGGCGCTGACATTGCGTGAGGGTGATCGAGGTGAGCTGGAACGGTTGCACCGCTCGACCGCTGCTCGT
>JBHWSH010000320.1:0-3032 GCA_043427135.1 Marmoricola sp.
GGATGATCTGGCGGTCCGACCTCGCTGGCCTGGACCTCCTGGCGCACGGAGCGAAGGCCGCGAGCATAGGCGTGTTGCCCGCCAAGCGCGCCGCGAAGGTGCCCGACAGCATCCGCAGGGCCTCGGACAAGACCGACAGGCGGCCGCAGGTACTGCGGCCTGAACTGCTTCGCTACGTGCGCACCAGCTACATGCGCGACGAGTGGTACGCGGCGACCGAGCCGCCGCTCTGCTGGTGCAAGGTTTGCGACGGCCGAGAGATCGACCGCTTCAGTCAGGCCACCGAATCGCGTCTTGAGGCTCACCGCCACAACGCGGTGACACTGGTCGCGCTGATCGAAAATGTGGGGAACCTCGTCGGAGACAAGAGCTGGTGGCGCGACTTAGCCCGCGACGCAGTGGCCGAGCACACTGTGCTCGGTGGACTGCTCGGGCGGAAGGTGGAGCCGCCGGCCAGCGTAGACGCCTTCGCCGACGCCTGAACGGCTTCATCCCGGGCCGCCATTGGCCCCGTCATTTGCCTGCCGTGGGAGTAAGCGTTCTGCAGTGTCTCTGTGTCGTGCCGGATGCGCTGCAGCGACTTGCGCCGAGCTATTCGGAGGCTAGGTCGGCGCTGTGCGACATTGCGTCGAGTGCTGACTCTGCGAAATGCCAGGAGGCGACCGTCTCCCTGGTAGGCCTGAAAGGCGCGGGGTGTATCAGCCACCTGAGGCTCTCTGGCCCATCGATCATCGTGGCCAGACCGATCCCGTAGTAGCGAGCTTCCATGACGGCATGGTCTAGATCCGCAGTGTCGCTGGTGAGCACGGCGTAGCGCGAGCAGTACGACGCGAACTGGCCGGCCTGGCTCAAACCGTCTGACCACCTGGCGGCGCAGACCCCGGCACGCAGCACTCGGATCGGGCTCACGGCGCGACGAACGACGACGCCATTGGTGTAGTCGATGCATCCGGCGGGTGCGGCCGCCAGCGTGCGGATGGTACGTCTATCGAGGGCCTGGATCGGCACAGGAAGGTCGACCGGCAAGGTCAGCAACGCCTCAAGGAGCGCCTTGTTCAGGATGGCACCGAGGCCGATCGCTGCGCGCCGCTCGATCTCGTCCAAGACAGGGTCCATCTCCAGGACGGCCCGCGTCCGCCGCGCCGGGGCCGACACACGCCACGCGGCCGCGGAATCGTTGGCAGAGGCGGCGCGCAGTACGTCGACCGTCATCGACGAATCAACTGTGCTTCAGTCAGCAGCGGGACTGACACGAGTGTCTGGGCGATGCGTGATCGGGCTTGCATCGTGCGCTTCATCGCTCTCACCTCGCACATAGTCGCTGCCGATTGGGGGTGACGTTATCGCAGGAACGAGTTCAGCCCGTTGACGGGGAGTCGGTCGGGCCCGGCGTGCCGAAGGAGAGCCTGCGGTCAAGTTTCCCGCGCTTCAGCGAGGTCGTCCTGCGAAGCGGTGGGGGTCTTCTGGACTTGTGTCCTGACGAAATTCACGGTTGCTCGCACTCGTCGACGGTGCGAGGCGGGGCGGTCGCAAGTGATCGGCGGCCCCCTTTGTGGCAAGTCAAGGGGTCCGAGTTCTGAGTTAGCTACCCTGGCTAGCATCGAGCTGTGGCAGGGGGATAGCCCGCTGCCACAGCGACGCGGTCATGATCGACTCCGCAGCCTTACGGGTGCGGTCCTCAGCGGTCGGCCAGAGGTGGGCGTAGGTGTTGAGGGTCGTCGTCGCCTTCGCGTGGCCCAGTGAGCGCTGGACGGTCACGACGTCGCACCCGGCCGCGATGAGACCGGAGGCGTAGAAGTGCCGGAGGTCGTGGAGCTTGATGCCCGACAGCCCGGCGTCCCGCAGCGTCTTGCGCCACCAGTAGCCGACGGTGTTCTGGTGCGGTGGGTCGTCGCCCTCCCCGGCGAAGAGCCACCGATCTTTGCCGGTGGTGCCGTGAGCGGTGACGTGCTCGGCGAGCACGTTGACGAGACTGTCCGCGAGGTAGACAACGCGCTCTGAGCCGTACTTCGGCGCCCGCACGTCGATCGGGCCACCGTTGATTCGCTGGACCTGGCGGGAGACCTTCAGCGACCTGCGGAGGAAGTCGACGTCGCCGAGCCGGACCCCGGCGGCCTCACCCAACCGCAGGCCGGCGAAGGCGCAGAGGGCGATGAACGGCTGGAACCGTTCGTCAGCCACGGCCATGAGCTGTCCGACCTCCTCGGGAGTGGGGATCGACATGGCCACGTCGGCGCGACGGCCGCGGGGGAGGCGTACGCCGTCGGTGGGGTCGGAGCCGATCACCCGGTCCTTCACCGCGGCACGGAATACCGATCTGACGTTGACGTACCGCGTCTTGATCGTGCCGGGGGCAAGCCCGGCGGCGTTCATCTGCTTGATCCAGGTCTCGACGTCCGATCGCCGGACCTGCTTCATCGGCTTCTCCGCGAAGGGCACGGATCGCGCCGCCAGCGACATCGCCAGGACGGTGCCGGGTGCCCAGACCTGACGGGCCGACCACTCCCCGAAGAACGCGGCGAACGTGACCCGGCCGGCCTTGGGGTCGGCGTACGTGCCGGTGACCACCGCGGAGGTGACCTGGTCCAGCCACTGCTGGGCATCGATCTTGCGCTCGAAGTGTCGCGAGTGCTCCTTGCCGGCCTCGTCGCGGTAGCGCGCCCGCCACCTGCCGTTGGCTCGTTTGGCGATGCTTCCCGCCATGGTGATCCTCCCTTCAGGATCGCTCCATCGTCTCTCTGGAATCCGACGATGGGGCAGGGTCAGCGATGGTCCTGGGGACGGTTGGTCTGTTCGGTGAGCCAGAGGACGAGATCGGCGCGCCAGTAGCGGACGTGGCGGCCGACCTTGAAGCTGCGCGGTCCGCAGCCGAGGTGGCGCCAGTAGCGCAGCGTCCCCTCGGGGACGCGGAGGAAGAGGCAGGCTTCCTGGAGGCTGAGCATCTCGTCGCCGGGGCTTCTGCTGACGTGGTGGTTCTGCTGCGGGTTGATGGGGGACGCGGTCATGGGGTTGCTCCTCGGTGGGATTCAGAC
>JBHWSH010000321.1:0-8757 GCA_043427135.1 Marmoricola sp.
TCTGTCGAATCGGACGGGGCACGGGCAGTGCCCACGAGACACCGTCGCTTCCCACGGGGAGCTCCCTGGGGGAAGTGGCAGTTCCTCGTGGGGGGATTTGTCGCGTAGGCGCCGGGCCCGCCCCCCCCCCACACACCGGTCAGCTCGCCCCCACGGCGTACGCCGGGCAGGGCTCGGCCGCCGCGCGCCGCCCGCGGCGTACTCCCCTCGGGAAACTGCCACTCCCCTCGCGACATGTTCCGTGGGAAGCGGCAGAACCTCTGCATCCCATGGGAAACCGACCCCCCGGGTCAGGGCGGCGTGCCTGGCCCCGACCGCTCAGGCGGGGAGGATGCGGCCGCGGACCTCGCCGAGGGCGATTCGGCCTCCGAGTACGCCGGGTGCGGAGTAGCGCAGGACGACCTCGTCGCCGTCCTCGAGGAACGTGCGCTCGCGGCCGGCGGCGACGAAGGGCTCGCGGCCACCCCACGACAGCTCAAGCAGCGAGCCGCGCTGGTCGCGCGCGGGCCCGCTGATCGTGCCGGAGGCGAACAGGTCGCCGGTGCGCAGCGAGGCGCCGTTGATGGTCATGTGGGCGAGCATCTGGGCGGGCCCCCAATACATCGAGGAGTACGGCGGACGCGCGATCACCTCGCCGTCCAGGACGACCTCGACCGCGATGTCGTAGCCGCCCGGCCCGTCGATCCGCAGGTAGTCCAGCGGGGCCGGGTCCTGCGTCGGCAGCTCGACCCTCGCGGCGTCCAGCGCGGCCAACGGCGTCACCCAACCGGAGATGCTGGTGGCGAAGGACTTGCCGAGGAACGGCCCGAGCGGGACGTACTCCCAGGCCTGGATGTCGCGCGCCGACCAGTCGTTGAGCCCCACCACGCCGAAGACGTGCTCGGCGAACGACGAGCCCCCGACGGGCGAGCCCTGGGCGCTGGGCACCCCGACGACGTACCCGAGCTCGGCCTCGATGTCGAGCCTGGCCGAGGGCCCGTACGTCGGCGCGTCAGCGGTGGCCGGCTTGCGCTGGCCGCACGGCCGGCGTACGTCGGTGCCGGAGACGACGACGGTGCCGGCTCGACCGTGGTAGCCGATCGGCAGGTGCTTCCAGTTGGGCGGCAGGTCCGGCGAGTCGGGCCGGAAGATCTTGCCCACGTTGGACGCGTGGTGCTCGCTGGCGTAGAAGTCGACGTAGTCGGCGACCGTGAACGGCAGCTGCAGCTCGACCTCGTCGACCGGCACCAGATGCGGCGTCACCGCATCGGCCTGCGCGGGGTCGCTCAGCAGGTCCTGGAACCACGACCTCACCAAAGACCACGCCGACGGACCGGCAGCGAGCAGCGGATCCAGCGAACCCCCCAGCCAGGCGGCGTACGACGGCGGCGCGACCGCAGCGACGTCCAGCACCTGCTCCCCGATGCGTACGCCGACGCGCGGGTCCGCGCCGCCGTGCACGAAGACGCCGTAGGGCAGGTTGTCCACGTCGAACATCGACCCGGCAGCACCGGGCACCCAGCTCGGTCTCAACTCGACTCCTCTTCTCGCACGCGCACCATCCCCAGCAAGGTCTGTGCGGCCAGCTCGACGACCGCGCGCGCCTCGTCCTCGTCGCCGCGCGCCAGGTAGTTGAGCGCGAGCCCGTCCATGATGCTGAAGGCGTAGCGGCTGACCACCGACACCGGCACGGTGTACTCCAAGCCGAGTGCGTCCGCGCCGGCGACGAGGAGGTGCTCGTTCTCGGCCAGGTAGTAGTCGTACTGCTCCTTGGCCAGACCGCCGAGGTCGGGGTCGCGTAGCGCGGTCGTGGTCAGCTCGTAGGTCACCAGGTGTGACTCGGGATGCGCGACGACGTGGTCGAAGTAGGCGAAGAGCCCGGCGCGGACGACCTCCAGCCGGATGTCCTGTTGGCTCGACAGGACCGCCTCATCGATGTGCACCTTGGACTGCCGGGCGATGCGCTTGATCACCATCGACATCAGCTCGGTCTTGGAATGGAACGCGTAGTGAAAGACGCCGAGCGGCATGCCCGCCTCGCCGGCGATCGCGCGCGTGGTCGCCCGCGCCACCCCGTCGCGGGTCATCACCGCGATGGCCGCCTCGGCCAGCAGGTCGCGGCGCTCCTCGGCCGACATCCGGGTCGGCCGAGCACCTTCGCCGCCGCTACGCCGAGCGGTCACAGGAAGGTCCGGCCCTCTCCACGATAGGTCGGTGCGTCGCCGACCAGCGCGTCGCCGGAGAACAGGTGGAGGACGTCTAGGTGCTCGCACGGCTCCCCCGCCTTGGCGTGCCGGAACCAGACCCGGTCGCCGACGTGCAGGGTCCAGGCGGCCTCGCCGACCAGCGGCGTCTGTACCTCGCCCGCACCCTCGGTGCCGATGAGCGACAGCCCGGGCGGCCACACCGGCGTCGGCAGGCGGTCCTGACCGGGCGGGCCGGAGGCGATCCAGCCGCCGCCGAGGACGGTGGCGTGCTCGGGGTCCGGGCGGCGTACGACGGACAGCGCGAAGAGCAACGCGGGCTCGGGGGCGAAGTGGGAGTAGGTGTCGAACAGCGTCGGTCCGAACAGCCCCGACCCGGCGGCGATGTCGGTGACCGCGGACTCACGGGAGGTCAGCTCGAGGCTGCCGGTGCCGCCGCCGTTGACGAACTCGAGGTCGGCGACCTGGCGTACGGCGGCGATCGCGCGCCCGCGGCGTACGCGCAGCTCCTCGGCGGAGACCCGCTGGAACGCCTTGACCGCCAGCCGGCGAGGCAGCGGCCCGGCGTCGTTGCCCATCCCGGCGATCTGGCCCTCGTAACACATCACGCCCACCAGCCGGAGCCGAGGACGGCGTACGACGGCGCGCGCCAGGTCGCGGATGTCGGCCACGCTGTGCACGGGTGAGCGGCGCATCCCGAGGTGGACCGATCCGCGGAAGAGCCGCAGTGACGCGTCGAGGTCGAGTGCGATCCGGATCGGCGGGCCGTCGGTGCCCACTGCGGACTCGATGAAGTCGAGATGCTCCACCGAGTCGACCATGAGCGTGACGCGAGAGAGCGCCATCTCGTCGGCGACCAGCACCTGCAGGGCGCCGCGATCGGCCGTCGGATAGCCGACGACGACGTCCGCATGGTCCTGCGCGAGCCAGATCGCCTCCGGGAGTGTGAAGGCCAGGATGCCGGCGTACTCCGGGCGGGCGAGGACGCGCTCGAGCAGGGGCCGGCTGCGCACCGATTTGCTGGCCACGCGGATCGGCACGCCACTCGCCCGCCGGGCGAGGTCGTCGGCGTTGCGGTCGAAGGCATCGAGATCGACGACGCCGTACGGCGGGTCGAGGTGCGCGGTCGCGTCGGCCAGGGCGGACATGCGCTCTCCCGCTGGTCGAGCCTGGCCCCCCGCTTGTCGAGCCTGGCCCCTCGCTGGTCGAGCCTGTCGAGACCGATGCATGCGCCCTACTGTCGTCAAATCATCCGAGTCGGTCAAATGACCAACACCCTTGCCCGCGAGTTGGCGCCAGTTCGCCGAAGTCGCGCCGACTCGCGCGGGCTGACGCACGAATCAGCGCCGACTCGCGCGAGGGGTCAGGCGGGGTCGGTCGTGCCGGTGCGGGGGGTGCCACTCTCCGGCTCCTTCTGCGTGGGAGCGGTGGCGTCCTCGGCGCTCGCAGCCGTCTCCGGGTTGTCGTCACCGTGCGGTGTCTGCTCGGGCTCGATGCTCTCGTTGTCCGGTGTGCTCATGGCTCAGTTGTACCCGGCGCCAGTTCGGCGACACCGGCTCACGGCGTTCGCAGCACTAGCACGGGGTCGCGCCATGCGGCCACGAACGCTGGCGGCAGTGCGGCCAACAGCGCGGTCAGGACCGTGAGGACGGGGACGGCGAGGCAGAACTGCCATCCCGGAGTCTCGCCTTGCGCAGCAGCCAGTCCCACAACGCCAGCAACCGTACCCATGAAGGCCCCGACAGCGACCGACAGCCCGGCCTGCCCCAGAACGAACGCAACCAACTGAGGGCGAGTGGCACCCATAGCGCGGCGCCGACCGAAGTCGCGCCGTCGCGCCATGGTGGCGCCGACCATGGTCGTGCTGATCAGCACCAATCCACCGAGGAGTACCCCGACCATCACTCGACGCGACCCGGCCCCCAATTCACCGCCGACGACCTGCTGCAGTTGGATGAGCTCCGCGGGCGAGGTGACGACCAGACGGCCCGGGGACTCTGCGACCAGCATCCCCGGAAGCACACCCTCGAGCGCAGCGACGTCGGCGATGTCTCGCGCGACGACGTAGAGCGTCCGGACCGGGACCGCAGGTCCAGGCTGTTCGCGGGTCAAGACGGTGTCGCCCAGGTCGGTGAGCGGGTGGGTCGCGCGGAATGAGCCGACGGCTGCGGAACGGGTCAGCTGCGACTCGAGTACGCCGACGGGCTCGATCAGTCCGAGGTGCTGCTGTGCGCTCATCCCCAACAGCGCCTCGCCCAATTGGGGCGCGCGTCCGCCATCTATCACGAGTGCCGGCGGAAACTCCGTGTAGACCGATCGAGCCGTCACGGGAGGTGCGGCCGACCCGAGCGCTGCGGCGCGTACGTCGTACGCCGGACCCAGTGCGAGGATCCACTCGACCCCGTCGAGGTCAACCACCGCGTCGAGGCCGTGGGCCATCAGGCCGGCGGCGCCCTCGGGGTCTTCGATGACAAGGGTTCGGGAGCCGGCGCGATCGACCTTGTCCAGCACGTTGGCCTCCGTGGCGGCTGTCTGTCCGGTGGTGGCGAAGACCAGCACGCAGACCGCGGCGCCCACGACGGCGGTGACGAGGCTCGACGCGCGTTGGGCCAGTGTGACGGCGACGACCTCGCGAAGGAGCAGGGCGAAGGAGGGGTTGTCCACGTCAGGAACCCAGTATCAGCTGACGGTCCGCAGTGGCGGCCAGCGCTGGGTCGTGGGTGGCTACGACCACGGTCGCGCCCTCCGCGGCCGCGGAGATCAGGGCTGACCAGACGACCTCGGTAGCGTCGGTATCCAAATTGCCGGTGGGCTCGTCCGCAAGCACGATCCGGGGCCTTTTCACCAAGGCGCGGCAGAGGGCGACACGCTGCGCCTGGCCGCCGGAGATCTCGCCCGGCCGGTGGGTGACCCGGTGTCCGACCTCGAATCTGTCCAGCAGCGACTCGGCACGGCGGGTGAGATCCGGCTCCGCCACACCGGCGTACAAGCCGCCCTCGCGCACGTTATCCAAGACCGTCCGAGTGGGGTCGAGTGCGGCGTCCTGGAAGACGAAGCCGATGGTCTCGGCTCGCCACCGTGACCGGACTCGGTCGGAGTAGGAGGAGACCGAGCGACCCTCGTGCACGACGCTTCCCGCGACCGGGCGCAGCATGAGTGCGAGCAGGTAGAGGAGCGTCGACTTCCCACATCCGGAGGGCCCCGTGAGGGCGGTCAGCGAGCCTGGCTCGAACTCGTGCGACATCCCGGCGAGAACGGCTGAGCCATGTGAGCGATAGCCGAAGCTCAACTCCTGCACAGCGAGCATCAAGCGGATCCGAAGAGCTCGATCTCGGTGCCGACCTCGAGGCCGTCCACGACGAACTGGCCGCCGTCCGAGGCCTCCACCGTGACGCTGATCGGCTCGCCCTCCACCGGGAATGCCTGCACCTGACCGTCGGGCAGCACACGGAGCGCCGCGGCCGGGACAATCGGGCCGGCCGTAGGCGGCACCACGACGACGTGGGCCCGGAAGAACTCCCCGGTGTCGGCGGGCACCTCGCGACCACAACGCGCGGCGCACGGCGCGGCACCGCCTCGCCCGACCAAGTCCAGCCGCATTTCTCCGTCCGAGGTCGGCGTCGCGGAATCGATCCGCGCCTGCCACGAGCCGCCTTCGTGATCAATTACGACATCGGCCTTCAACGGAACGAGGTCGGCCTGCTCCTCGGCCAAGGTGATCGAGAAGTTCGGCTGAGACGCCAGCACAGTCAGCACCTCCTCGCCCGGACCTACCGACCGCCCAGTTGCCAGCGCTTCGGCGGGGATTGCTCTAGCCGGGAGGTCAGGCAGGAAGACCACGTCTCCCAGGCGCACGATGCCGTCGATCCCATGCCCGATCGAGGTCTGCCAGGTTCGGACGGCCCACGCCGTGCTGGACCCAAAAAATCCGGAGGCATCGGACACCTCGTGTCCTTGACTGGTGAGGAAGCGCTGCAGTTGCTGGACGTCTCCTCCGCGAGTGCCGAGAGCAAGGTCTCGGTACGCCGGTATGTCGCCTTCGGCCACGACCACGGGCCGCTCGTTGACGGCGTACACCGTTGTGCCTGCGCGGAGGACCGCACCAGGCTTCAGCATGACATTGGTGATGGTCCCGCTCGCGCCGTTCCTGACGATCGCGCTCTCGGGCCACTCAGCTCGCGCCGTGTAGGTCAGCGAGCGCTCGACCTCGCCTTCAACGACCCGGTATGTCGTGGCGGCAGGGTCAACGGCGTCCGGCGACGGTGGACGCAGGGCCGCGCTCGCTGCCCACCAGCCCAAGGCAACCGCAATGAGCAGCGCCGCTGCCAGCGCCATGATCCGCAAGATCCGAGCCCTCACTCGTCGCGCCCCCCTTGGTTATCGCGATAGCCGATCCTATGGCCAGCCCTCATTTTCATGACCGCCGCGAAGCAGTTGGCGTGTCGACCGGTCTCTTGGGAATCCAGCCACCTCTGGACGACTGTGGAATCTCGGACTAGCCTCCGGGCACGAACTCAACTGCAGACCGCAACATGCGGTCGACTCGAATCGGGGGACACATGCGTAGGTCACTTCTCGCCATCATGAGCATTCTTGCTCTCGTTGCGACGGCTTCACCTGCAACTGCCGCCAGCGCCAGTGGAAGCAGGTCCTGCCCGTCGGCGTACACCCCTTGGGTGGAGGCCAAGGCGAGCGGATCGGTTTATCACACCGCACCGGCACCAGGCGTCGGGAACACCGTCTACAAGTACACGACTCCGAAAGCCACCTACAGGACGATGCGCACTTACGGCACGTACAACAGTGGTGGCGGCAACTGGCGCGTCGATGCTTACGAGGGATACATCAGTTCGCATTCGACGGGATGCAACGCCGGCCAGCCGTGAAGTTCGGCTGGACGGCTTGCGTCCTGGTCGCGTCACTCAGCCTGAACGCCTGCAACCAAGGCGACCAGACTGCCGGCACGGCGGGAGCCGCCAGTCTGGCTCCTGGCGTCGCCGTCACGGACGCCACGGACCTGGGCGAGACGGAGAGCAGGGATTACCCGATCTTCGACGGGACACCTGACGAGTTCACCGTGGCGCTCGCGGATTGCCTGACGACGAAGGGCTGGAAAACAGTCATCGTAGAGTCAGCAGAAGGATTCATCGGATTTGAAATCCCCGGATTGACGGGGGATCAGAACGACGAGTTCATGGCAGCGGACCGGGCATGCCGTGGCGAGATCGGTGTCATCGACTCCAATCCAGATCCGATGGCGATCCGGGCGCACTTTCGCCACCTCCTCTGGGCCAAGGATTGCCTAGAGAACCTAGGTTACGAAATCAGCGAGCCACCCTCGGTCCAGGTTTTCGTAGAGAGTCTTGGCGCCGCTTGGTCACCGCACGACGACCTTAGTCCAGGCCAAGAGGGCTGGGTGGCAGCCAATCGGGCCTGCCCTCAGGACGCCGCGACCCGCGAGCGGCTACTTGGTGAAGGGGCGGGCGCAGACTGAGCACCGAGCGGGTGTCGCCCGAGTTGCGCTCTGGCGACACCCTGTTCATCACCTCACGGCGCCGAACCGCTCCGACAAGGTCGGCAACCGCCTCACCGCTGCGAACCGCGCCCTCCATGTATCCATTCCACTCCGGCGCGCACTCGGCCTCCGCCCAGTGGATCCGCCCGACCGGCCCCCCGCCCGCCCT
Organism: Marmoricola sp.; assembly: GCA_043427135.1. Classification (GTDB taxonomy): domain Bacteria; phylum Actinomycetota; class Actinomycetes; order Propionibacteriales; family Nocardioidaceae; genus Marmoricola_A. The sequence continues at coordinate 7,868 of JBHWSH010000321.1, forward strand.
CGACGCGGGATGCCTGCATCCCACCGTCGGGCAGCACCGACGGCACACCGATTTCTCTCCGGACGTCCGCGTCGCGGAGTCGATCCGCGCCTGCCATGAGCCGTTTCGTGGTCGATCACGACATCGGCCTGCAACGGGACGAATCGGTATCCTCGCACCGCCATCGCCGTGCTCGCGATGAAGCGCGTCGCGGGCGCCTGCGGTGCCCAAGAGAGTCGTTGAGTGATCGTCAGGTGTCGGCTGGGCTGGTTGATGTGTAACTACACGAACAATGGACGAGTCGGGTATTTCGGGCTACCGTTCGGGCACTAAGTCAATTGCCGCCGTAAATGCGGTCGGCTCAGGAATCGGGGGATACATGCGCAAATCACTTCTCGTCATCATGAGCGTCCTTGCGCTGGTTGCGACGGCTTCACCGGCCACCGCCGCCAGCACCAGCGGAAGCAAGTTCTGCCCGACCACCCACACCCCTTGGGTTGAAGCGAGGGCCAGCGGATCGGTCTACCACACGGCACCGGGTACCGGCACCAGCGGGTACAAGTACACGACGGCAAAGACGGTCTACAAGACGATGCGCACGTACGGCTCCTACGGCAGTGGTGGTGGCGGCTGGCGAGTTGACGCTTACGAAGGCTTCATCAGTTCGCACTCAACTGGGTGCAACGCCGGCCAGCCGTGAAGTTCGGCTGGACAGTTTGCGTCCTGGTCGCGGCACTCACCCTGAGCGCCTGTAACCAAGGCGACGAGACCGCCGGCACGCCGGGAGCCGCCACCACGGCTCCCGGCGTCGCCGTCACGGAGGCCACCACATCGTCCGATGACCTGAACCCCAACAACTACCCCATTTTCGATGGGACACCTGACGAGTTCACCGTTGCCCTCGCCAGTTG
>JBHWSH010000322.1:0-4311 GCA_043427135.1 Marmoricola sp.
CCTGTCCGAGCTTGCGCACGACCTGCTCAGGCGTGTGCCGCTTCCTCGTGTTCGTCATGATGAGACCAGTCTTCCTGCCCGCAGCAGCGAGCATCAAGACGACTCACACAACGACTGGACCTACATCACGGGGTCAGCCCACGGTGAGCAGGAAAGCGCCGACCACGACGGTGATTGCAGCGGTTTTCTTCCCGCCGTACTTCGGGAATGACCTGAGGTTCTTCATGGGATTCCTTGTCGTGTCTGCCCGCGGTGCCAATTGGCCATAGTACCCCATAGGGGTAGTGCCTACCTGTGTGATGCGGAAGCGCCCCGCCCGGTACGAGCCCGGGAGGGGGCGCTGCGTTCAGTCGTGCTTGCTGACTTCCGGTTCATGTTCGGCAATGTGCTCGGTCTCGATCTGGAAGGTTGCGTGATGGACGGAGACCTCGAAGTGTCCTGCGACGCAGTCTTTGATCTCTTGGAGCGTCTGGGCGGCATGACCGTCGGTGAAGCACTCGTCGTCGACGACGACGTGGGCGGTCAGGGTCGGTAGGCCGGTCGCCACAGTGGAGGCGTGCAGATCGTGGACATCCTGGACGTGGTTGAGTTCGAGGATGTGTGAGCGGACTTTGTCGAGGTCGAGGCCCTTAGGAGTGAACTCCATGAGGACGCTGGTGGTCTCGCGCATCAGCTTGAACGCGCGAGGCACGATCAGTGTGGCGATGAGCAGTCCGGCGATGGCATCGGCCTGCATGAACCCGGTCGTGGCGATGACGATCGCCGCGATGATCACTCCGAGCGAGCCGAGAGCGTCGTTGAGGACTTCGAGGAACGCGGCGCGCATGTTGAAGTTCGAACCGCGGCTGGAGGCGAGGATGGTGATGGCGATGATGTTCGCGACCAGGCCGATGATGCCGAAGATCAGCAGTTCGCTTGCGGGCACCTCCGGCGGCTCGAACAGTCGCCGGATGCCTTCGATGGCGGCGTACGTGCCCACCACCAGCAGCAGTGCCGACTGTCCGAGGGCTGCGATCACCTCGATACGCCGGAACCCCCAGGTGCGCTTGGAGTTGGCGGGCTTGAGCATCAGCGTCGCGGCGATCAGTGCGACCAGCAGCCCGGAGGCATCGGTAATGGCATGGGCGGTGTCGGTCAGCAGTGCGAGGCTGCCGGTGATGATCGAGCCGATGGCCTGGGCGACGACGATCGTCGCGGTGATCGAGAATGCGATCCAGAGTTTCTTGCGGAAATCTCCGGGGTGACCGGTCTCGCTGGCGGCGGGGCCGTGATTGTGTCCTGCGCCCATGTCTACTTCTTGTCCGTATCTGACGCGTGGTGGGTATGTGGGAGTCGCAGGTGCGTGCAGAGCAGGGCCTGCGTGCCGGTGGCATCGAGGAGGCGTTCGGCAGCGGCGATGAGGGTACGCAGGAGCTCGGACTGTGCCAGCGAGTACCAGGTGGAGCGCCCTTCCGGGCGCATCGTCGCCAGGCCGCACTCGACGAGGAAGCCGACATGCTTGCTCACCGTGGACTGGGCCAGGCCCATGTGCTCGACCAGGTCCCGGACCCGGTGCTCCCCGGAGGCGAGGTGCTGCACGATCGCTAACCTCGTCGGCTCCGCAAATGCCTGGAACAGGTGGGCGTACGCTACTGTCGCCACTTCGTCGAGGGTTGCCCCCTCCTCTTGAATCATCGTCATAGGGCGATCATATCGCGCTAGAGCGATATTGTCGAGTGTGATATGTCGCTCCGACGCGGAATGAAGCTCAGGGGTCCCGTCGCACCCGAGGATGGGCTACCTGGGGGATGGTCGGTCGCATAGCTGCAGTGGGAAGCTACGCCAGCTGACCATCGGCCCCGGTGGAGAGCAGGCGGGGTGGGGAGCCGATGTCGATGAGTCGGGTGAAGTAGTCCTGTGCGCAGGTGGCGACGACCCCCACCTGCGGGTGGCTCCTCCTCTGCCCTGGCCAGGTCAGCGCCACGGTCACCGGTGGGGCATCCTCGATGGGCAGATAGACCACCTCCGGCGCGCGGTGATTGTGCGTTGTCGCCTCTGCAGTGATGCCGATGGCGTCGCCGACAGCGATGCGGGTTAACCACTCGCCCGTGTTCGCCACCGAGATCGTGCGCGGCATGTGAGCAGTCGTACTCCACAGCTCCCCGGTGGCCGTCGGAGCGGTCGCGCAGACCGCCACCGGCCCGTCAGCGAGATCGGCTAGGGTCACCGACTCCTGCCGGGCACGGGAGTCGCTGCTCGTCACCGATACAACCAGGCGTTCGGTGAACAGCGGTAACCGCTCCAAACCCGGACCAATGGCACGTTTGGGTGAAGAAGAGCGGATGAGTGCGGCATCGATCGCCCCCGTCGCGCAGCGCCCAGATCGGGTCCGTCGGGCGACTGTATTCGATGAGCTCAGCGTGCCCGCGCTTCCATTCCTGGAACAGAGGCAAGGTGTGACGGCCAAAGCCGGCCCAGGCGCAACGGCACCAGGATGCGCAGTGAGGCCGTGGTGCGATCTTCCAGGTGAAAAGGCAGGTTTGAATCCGGTTCCGAGAAGGGCACATGGGCCTGGGTCCGACGATCAGACTCTGTTGTGAGCCGCGGCCCGCCCTCGCCCTCGCAACGTTCAAGTGAGTAGATCCTGGAACGGCCGAACTTCAGACGGATGCCGTAGCCGCCGTTGGGTCCGTCAGGCAGAAACTCTGCCCCCAATTCTTCGAGGGCGGCCCGCACACGCTCCTGCTTCTTCTCCGACAAGTCGTGTCGCCCCTTCTCGAAGTCGCGCAACTCTTCCTTGGTCACGTTGGCTTCGCGGGCGATATATTGGGCGCTCACCTTCACGAGGATGCGCGCGGCGCGTGTCATGTCCCCGTTGGAGATGTGCTGGCTCTCCATCACTCGCCTCCTGCGACGTGTGTCCTATTGGGCTCAGCGGGAAGTGGAGGTGCCTACGGGATTCGAACCCGTGTAAACGGTTTTGCAGGCCGCTGCCTATCCTCTCGGCCAAGGCACCAAGTCGCCGGCGAGATCAGTCGCCCGGCGTGAGGCCGGCAACCAGGTTGAAGGCGCCGGTGAGAATGTTCAGCGACACGACCCCGACGACATCAGAGATCTCACGGTCGCAGTACCCGTATCCCCGAAGCTCGTCGATCTGCTCGTCGGTGATCGACGCAGGCTCACGGTAGACCTGGAGGCCGAGCGCGATCATCGCCGCGACCGGGCCGGTCATCGCCGTACCCTGCTGGGCGAGTGCGATCTCGTCATCGCTGACCCCGAGCGATCGTGCCGCGCTGATGTGCGAGGCCAGGCACATTCCGCATCCCTGCTGCGACTGCACGGCGATCGAAACGAGCTCGCTGACTTTACGGTCGAGCTTGGCGCGACGCATGGCTTTGCTCAGGTCGAGATAACCGCCGAGCACCGCCGGGGAGTGCGCCATCGTCGAGACCATGTCTCCGACCTGGCCGTGCCGCTCGACGAGATCGCCGAGCAAGTCTCGTGAGGCCCCCACTGCGGTCTCAGGGGTTAATCGGGAAAAACGGGGCATGATGCCTCCTCTGTCAGTTCGGTCGCAAGTTCGAGGTGGGAGAACCTGCACGAGTGCGTTCCTGCTGCTGATGTTCGGCATGGAAGATCGCAGCCTCAGCCAGCGCCCCGGCATGCACACCGTTCAATAGGTAGAAGTCGCGGGACTCGCGTCGCTGCCGACTCACGATCCCGGCCGACTCCAGGCGGTGAAGCTCGTGGGAGGTCTGGTCGACGGGAAGGTCGACGATGTCCGCCAGATGATTGGCAGAGACCTCGATGTCGCGAATGGCGAGGATCATCTTCACACTCACCAGATTCGCCAGCAACGCGAAGACTCCGACCGCCGCATTCAGATGCGGTGTGTCATACGTGGCGTGCGCGTGCTCAACCTCTTTCATAGTCATTAATACTACCCTATACCCCTATAGGGTATCAAGGGTTATTCAATCGATGTGACGGACTTGGAGACGCGTGGCCGGGTGCGGCGGATCGGGGTGAGGCCAGAGGCGACGGGTCCGCGCAGGAGCACGTGTCCAGTCGGGAGGGTCAACCGCGTCCAACGGCCGGCGGTTGAGATCGTGGCCCCGTTTCCTCGGCTGAGGAACCCGAAGACGTAGGCGGCGAACGCAACGCCTTGTGGCAGCGATGCGAGTGCCGTGTCCGGGGTGCCCCAGACCGTGCCCCGGATCTTGCGGACGACATCGTCGCCGGGTTTGTCGGGAAGTGCTTGGGCGACGGCCTCGATGCCGGCACGGGCGCTGCGCATCAGCGTCAGGCTGGTCACATCGGCAATAAGTAGTC
>JBHWSH010000323.1:0-9463 GCA_043427135.1 Marmoricola sp.
CTGGCCCCCACGGAGCGACGGAGGAGCGGAGTGGGTGGTTGGCCGCGGCGGCGTCAGGAGTAGGCCTCGACGCGCCCCCTAGACGAGACCTGAGGCGCCTCCCGAAGGCGCACCTGCATCTGCACTTCACGGGGTCGATGCGGCACGCGACGCTGCTGGAGCTGGCCGAGCGGGACGGGCACGTCCTGCCTGATGCCCTGGTGGAGGACTGGCCGCCGCAGCTGAGCGCCGCCGACGAGAAGGGCTGGTTCCGCTTCCAGAGGCTGTACGACGTTGCGCGCGCCTGCCTGCGCACCGAGGGCGACGTACGCCGGCTGGTGCTGGAGGCCGCGGTCGACGACGCGGCGGAGGGCAGTCGGTGGCTCGAGCTGCAGGTCGACCCGAGCGGGTACGCCGCCGGCTTCGGTGGAATCACCGCGTTCACCGAGCTCGTGCTCGACGCGGCTCGGTCGGCCGAGCGCGAGGCGGGCATCGGGATCGGCATCGTCATCGCGGCCAACCGCACGAGGCACCCGATGGACGCGCGCACACTCGCCCGTCTCGCCGCGCAGTACGTCGACCAGGGTGTCGTCGGTTTCGGCCTGTCCAACGACGAACGCCGAGGGCGCACCGAGGAGTTCGCCCGCGCCTTCGCCATCGCCCGACGTGCGGGGTTGGCGTCACTGCCCCACGGCGGCGAGCTGCTCGGCCCCGAGTCCGTCCGGATCGCGCTGGACGAGCTGCACCCCGACCGACTCGGTCACGGCGTCCGGGTCGTCGAGGACCCACGGCTCCTCGAGCGGGTCGTCGAGGAGGGCGTGGCGCTGGAGGTCTGCCCGACCTCGAATGTGTCCCTCGGCGTCTACAGCGACCTGACCTCCGTGCCGGTGCCGACGCTCATGGATGCAGGCGCGCAGATCGCTCTCGGCGCCGACGACCCGCTGCTGTTCGGCTCCCGACTCCTCGGGCAGTACGCCGCGATGCGAGCCGCGCACGACCTCACCGACGCCGAGCTGGCGGAGCTGGCACGCATGTCGCTGCGGGCGGCGTACGCCCCGGACAGCATCAAGGTCCAGGCGCTGCGCGACGTCGACGACTGGCTGGCGGGGGTGGGCACCAGCGCGGGCTGAGTCCTGGCACACTTCGGCGCATGACGACCACCCCCGGAGACGAATCCCAGGACCGACCCGAGGACGGCACCGAGGAGACCGCTCCGCTGCCGCCCGGCACCCAGCCGGAGGGATGGCAGCCCCAGTGGCAGCCGCAGTACCCGGGATCCGGCCAGCCGGGCGGAGCCCCCTCCGGAGCGCCCTACGCGCCGACGCCGCAAGGCCACTACGCCTACCAGGCACCCGAGCATCCCCAAGCCACGACGGTCCTCGTCCTGGGGATCCTGTCGGTCGTGCTGTGTCAGGTGCTCGGTCCGTTCGCGTGGATCCAGGGCAAGCGCGCCCTGGCCGAGATCGACGCCTCCCAGGGACGCATCGGGGGGCGCGGTCAGGTCCAGATCGGCTATGTCCTCGGCATCGTCGGGACGGTCCTCCTGGGCTTCGCCCTGCTGTTCATGGTGGCGTGGCTGGCCTTTGCCCTCTTCGCCATCGGCGGGGTGATGACGACCGGCGGGTGACCACGTGCAGGCCGTCCGGTAACGCCGCCGCGGCCGTCCGCCCTCAGAGCTCGAGGCCGACGAGGACGGGCTCGTTGACGAGGCGGATGCCGAACCGCGCCTCGACACCGTCACGCACCTCGCGAGCCAGGTCGAGCAGCTCGGCGGCGGTCGCGCCGCCGCGGTTGGTCAGCGCCAGCGTGTGCTTGGTGGACAGGCTGACCCGCCCGCCGGACGGCCCGTACCCCTTGCCGTAGCCGGCCCGCTCGATCAACCAGGCGGCGCTCGTCTTGACCCGTCCGTCGGGCTGCTCCCAGACCGGGGCACCGTCGGGCACGAGGTCGCGCGGCACGATCGGGTTGGTGAAGAAGGACCCAGCCGACCAGGTGTCGTGGTCGTCCTCGTCGAGGACCATCCCCTTTCCGGCGCGCAGGCTGAGCACCACTCGGCGTACGTCGGCCAGCGGGGCACGCTGCCCTACCTCGACGCCCAGGGTGCGCGCGAGCTCGGCGTACTGCACAGGAGACCCCAGGTCGCCCAGCCGGAGCTGGAACGTCACCTCGAGGACGACGTAGCGGCCGGGCCCGGCCTTGAACCGGCTGGTGCGGTAGCCGAAGCCGCAGTCGGCCGCTGCGAAGGTGCGCTGGGTGCCGTCGATGCGGTCCCAGGTGCGGACCCGGGCGACGGTGTCGGCGACCTCCTGGCCGTACGCGCCGACGTTCTGAATCGGGGTGGCGCCGACGCGACCGGGGATGCCGGAGAGTGCCTCGATGCCGACCCACCCCTCACGCACGGCACGCGCGACGAAGCGGTCCCAGTCCTCGCCGGCGGCGACGGTGACCAGGGCTCCGCCGCAGGAGTCGGACTCGACGCGTACGCCGGTGGTGGCGACCTCGACCACGACGCCGTCGAAGCCTTCGTCGGCGACCACGAGGTTGCTGCCGCCGCCGAGGACGAGCACGGGGCGGCCCTGCTCGTCGGCCTCCGTCACGGCGCGGACGAGGTCAGCCTCGTGGGGGGCGCGGACGTACGCCGCCGCGGGGCCGCCGATGCGGAGCGTGGTGTGGTCGGCCAGCGTCGTGGAGCCGGGGTCGATCACCCGCGCGACGCTAGCAAAGCGAAGGAGCGGCCACCCGAGACGGGGGCCGCTCCTGCGCGACGATGTGGGACCGGCTCAGCGGGTCTCGCGGTGCACGGTGTGGGTGCGGCAACGCGGGCAGAACTTCTTCAGGTCCATGCGGTCGGGGTCGTTGCGCCGGTTCTTCTTGGTGATGTAGTTGCGCTCTTTGCACTCCGTGCAGGCCAAGGTGATCTTGGGACGGACATCACTGCTCTTGCTGGCCACGGGGCGCCTCTTCTTGGTCGATCGGTTGTCCTGTCCAGCGTGACACGCCGGGGCAAGCCGGGTGCTGCTGGCAGTCGGTCTGAAGTAGCGGGGGCGGGACTCGAACCCGCGACACCACGATTATGAGCCGTGTGCTCTAACCACCTGAGCTACCCCGCCACCGGGACGGGGTCCTCGCCTGCCGGCGAGGTTCCCTACCCAGAGCCCCTTTACGGAATCGAACCGTAGACCTTCTCCTTACCATGGAGACGCTCTGCCGACTGAGCTAAAGGGGCAAGCGAGGAGTGAGCATACACAGCACTCCACCCGCCCACGAAATCAGGTCGAGCCGGTCTCAGCGGGCCCGCGCGGCGGCGTGCCGACCGGCTCGCCGGCCGAAGTACGACGCCTCGCCGAGCTGGGTGCCGCTGGCGTAGCCCGAGGCGTCGATCGCGATGTTGGAGGCGGTCGCCCCGACGGCGTACACACCGGGGACGGCGGTCCCCGCAGGGGTCAGGATCTCGCCGTCCTTGGAGACCTTGAGCCCGCCGAGAGTGAAGCCGGCGTAGAACGCCTTGCCGGGGGTGAGGTCGTAGGCGCCCCAGGGGCCCTTGTCGAGCGGGACGACCCACTCGGGGGCCTTGTGGAACTCGGGGTCCTCACCGTTCGCCGCGTGCTTGCTGTAGTCGGTGAGGGTCTCCACGAGGGAGCCCTCCGGCATGCCGAGCGCGGACTCCATCTCCGCGATCGTCTCCCAGCCGTCGACGAGCGGCTGGAACTTGTACTTCGGGGTGGTCATGGTCGCGGAGTCGAGGATGAGGTAGCCCTCCTGTCCGGGCTGCTCGAACAGTGCGCCGGCCAGGCGGGAGTGGTAGACGTCCTCGTTGATGAACCGCTTGCCGAGCTTGTTGACCACGATGCCCTTGAGGGTGTCTCCGGGCGGGTAGATCGCGGAGGTGAAGAAGGCGCCCTCCATGTGCTCCGCGATGCCGCCGACCGACTCGCCCAGCCGGATGCCGAGGCCGTCGTCGTGGGTGTTGCCGGCCGCCATGCCGCGGTCGAAGAGCGCCTGCAGTCGCGGGGCGTGTGCGGTGATCATCTCCTGGTTCATCACGAAGCCGCCGGCGGCGATGACGACCGCCTTGGCGCGGATGTAGCCGCTGTCGGTGAAGTGCTTCCAGGCGGCGCCGACGACGTCGCCGTCCTCGACGACCAAGGCGGTGGCGCCGGTGTCGTAACGGATCTCGACGCCCTTCTCCGCCAGCCGCTTGACCGCGAGCTCTACGACGAACCCGCCGCCGCCGGTGTCGCCGACGAAGGGCGGCTTGTGGCCGCGCGGGGCCGGCTTGGCGATCTCGCTGAAGGGCCAGGCCTTCTCGCTGCCGGTGTACATCAGGCCCTCGGTGCCGGGCTGCACGACGGCCTTCTCGGCGTAGTAGGAGCGCTCGAACTGGAAGCCGAGCCTCTCGATCCAGTCGAAATGCTCCACCGAGTCGCGGCAGTAGAGGTGCACCTTCTCGGGGTCGGCATCGGGACTGACAGCGCGGAGGTACTTCTCCATCTCCTCGGCACTGTCCTCGTGGCCGGTCGCCTGCTGCACCGCGGTGCCGCCGCCGAGGTAGAAGTGACCGCCGGCCATCGCGCTGGTGCTCGTGCCGGGGCCGCCCTTGTCCACGACGAGCACGCGGGCGCCGGCATCGACCGCCTCCAGCGCGGCACTGACCCCGGCCATGCCGGCGCCGATGACGAGGACGTCGACCTCGTCGGACCAGTCGGGTACGTCGGCGGCGGACACGGGCGCGAGGCTCTCCAAGCTCATGGCGTCACCCTAGACAGCGTGGCGCAGGACACAGCCGCACTCCCCCGGAATAGACGGCGAGATACCTCGGTTGAGATAGTTGACGTATCAACAACCCTGAGGAGCGAGCGATGCAGATCGGCGTCATGACCGTCGGCGACGTGACCACCGACCCGACCACCGGCCGCACGCCCACCGAGCACGAGCGGATCAAGTCGACGGTCGAGATCGCCAAGAAGGCCGAGGACATCGGCCTGGACGTGTTCGCCACCGGCGAGCACCACAACCCGCCGTTCATCGCGCCGGCAAACCCGACGGTGCTGCTTGCGCACCTGGCCGCGCAGACCAAGCGGCTCATCTTGTCGACCTCGACCACGCTGATCACCACCAACGACCCGGTGCGGCTGGCGGAGGACTACGCCTACCTGCAGCACCTCGCCGACGGCCGCATCGACCTGATGATGGGCCGCGGCAACACCGGACCGGTCTACCCCTGGTTCGGCCAGGACATCCGCGAGGGCATCCCGCTGGCGATCGAGAACTACGCACTGCTGCACCGGCTCTGGCGCGAGGACGTCGTCAACTGGGAGGGCAAGTTCCGTACGCCGCTGCAGGGCTTCACCTCCACGCCTCGCCCGCTGGACGGCGTACCTCCGTTCGTGTGGCACGGCTCGATCCGCTCCCCCGAGATCGCCGAGCAGGCGGCGTACTACGGCGACGGGTTCTTCCACAACCACATCTTCTGGCCGGCCTCGCACACGCAGCGGATGGTCGCGCTCTACCGCCGCCGGTTCGAGCACCACGGCCACGGCCCGGCCGATACCGCGATCGTCGGACTCGGTGGGCAGTTCTTCATGCGCAAGAACAGCCAGGACGCCTGGAACGAGTTCCGGCCGTACTTCGACAACGCCCCCGTCTACGGGCACGGGCCGTCGCTGGAGGACTTCACCCAGGGCACGCCGCTGACCGTCGGGTCGCCGCAGGAGGTGCTGGAGCGGACGCTGTCGTTCCGCGACTACGTCGGCCACTACCAACGCCAGCTGTTCCTGATCGACCACGCGGGCCTGCCGCTGAAGACGGTGCTGGAGCAGCTCGACCTGCTCGGCGAGATCCTGCCCGACATGCGTCGTGGGTTCGCCGAGGGCCGGCCGGCGCACATCCCCGAGGCACCCACGCACGCGTCGCTCGTCGCCGCGGCCGGTGGCTCTCGCGATGCCACCGTGTACGCCGAAGGTGACGACGTCACCGGTCGTCGCGCGGAGGAGAGCATGGAGGTGGCGTCATGACGCTACGGATCGCGGTCGTCACCGCCGGACTCAGCCAGCCCTCGTCCACCCGCCTGCTGTCCGACCAGCTGGCGGGCGCGGTGGCCGAGCGGCTGCGAGGCGCCGGCGAGGAGGTGCAGGTCGACGTGGTCGAGCTGCGTCCCCTCGCCCATGCGTTGGCCGATCACTTGCTGACCGGCTTCCCCAACGAGGAGCTCGCGACGGCCCTGGCGACGGTCACCTCCGCCGACGCACTTGTCGCGGTCTCGCCGATCTTCAGCGCGTCCTACAGCGGACTGTTCAAACAGTTCTTCGACGTGATGGAGCTCGACGCCCTCGCCGGGATGCCGACGCTGATCGGCGCGACCGCGGGCACCGCCCGGCACTCGCTCGCGCTCGAGCACGCCCTGCGGCCGTTGTTCGCTTATCTCAAGGCGGTCGTGGTGCCGACGGCTGTCTTCGCTGCGACCGAGGACTTCGGCGGTGACTCCGGCCTCGAGACGCGGATCGGTCGAGCAGCCGACGAGCTGGCCGCTCTGGTGACCGGCGCGCCGCGACGCGCGCCTGCCGATCCCTTCGACGACGTCGTCGACTTCGAGGACCTCCTGCGCGGAGCCTGACCCACCGAACCGCCCCTCGTGCAGGGCCGAGCCGCCCCTCGTGGCGGGGCAACCTGTGTGGCGGGCGGCTCGGCGATACTCACGCCTGTCCCTCGATGGCAGGAGAGCTCACGATGCACGTCTTCATCCGGCCGACCCAGCGGTTCCTCGCCTGCCTGGTTTGCGGCGGCACGTCGTACGCCCAGCGCGAGATCAAGATGAACACCACTGGGATGTCCTTTCTCGACCTCGACTGGCTGAACAAGTCGGCCGACGGAGCCATCTGCCTGCGGTGCGGCTACGTGCACACGTTCCTCGGGGACGCCCACCAGTGGGTGGCGCCCCAACAGGTGCGTCCAGAGGACCTGCCCGCCGACCCTGCATGAGGGGCGGCTCGGCCCTGCATGAGGGGCGGCTCGGCGGCGTACCTAGGATCGCGGGATGGACCTCGACCTCGTCGACGACGACTTCATGGGCCCCTTCGTGCAGCACCTGGGCCTGGAGATCACCGAGGCCAGCGGCGACCGGATCGTCGCCCGCTGGACCGCCGGGACCAAGCACCATCAGCCCTACGGGATCGTCCACGGCGGCGTGCACTGCAGCGTGGTCGAGACCCTGGGCAGCATCGCCTCGTCGATCTGGCTCGGCGAGAACGGCGGCAGCGGCAAGTGCGTCGGGGTCAGCAACACCACCGACTTCTTCCGGGCCGTCCGCGAGGGCGAGCTGGTCTCCACCGGCACCCCGGTGCACCGAGGCCGGTCCCAGCAGCTGTGGCTGATCGAGACCCACGACGCAGAAGGGCGCTTGGTCTCGCGCGGGCACCTTCGGGTGCAGAACCTCGACAGCTGACGCCGCCTCGCGCTACGGGTGGGTCTTCAGTCACCCCGCGCCTGAAGACCCACCCGATGTCGCCGTCAGGCGGCTGTGCGGGCGAGGAAGTCGTTGGGCAACGACAGCCGGATGATCTTCGCCCACGCGGAGGCGACCTGCTTGGGGAGCGGCCCCTCGACGTACTGCAGGCCGAACCGGTCGAAGAGCTCTCGCACCTGCGGCGCGATCTCGGCGTACCTGTTGGAAGGCAGGTCGGGGAACAGATGGTGCTCGATCTGGAACGACAGGTTGCCCGTCATCAAGTGCATCGCCTTGGAGCCGGAGATGTTGGCCGAGCCGAGCATCTGGCGCAGGTACCACTCGCCGCGCGTCTCGCCCTCGATGGAGCGCTTCTCGAAGGTCTGGACGCCCTCGGGGAAGTGACCGCACATGATCACCGAGTGCGTCCACAGGTTGCGCACCAGGTTGGCGGTGAAGTTGGCGGTCAGCGTGGGCACGAACGACGGACCCGACAGCAACGGGTGCACCAGGTAGTCCTTGGTGAACTGCTTGCGGATCTTCACCCCGACCTGCTTGGCGCGGGCCTTGAACTCCGGGCGCTTCCAACGGCCCTTCTTGAGGTTCTTGCCGAGCTCGAGGTCGTAGGCGGCGATGCCGTACTCGAAGAAGCAGGCGTTGATGAAGTTCCACAGCGGCTGCGCGAGGTAGAACGGCACCCAGCGCTGGTCCTCGTCGACGCGCATGATGCCGTAACCGAGGTCGTTGTCCTTGCCGACGACGTTGGTGTAGGTGTGGTGGAGTTCGTTGTGCGAGTGCTTCCACTGGTCCGCGGGCGAGACGTTGTCCCACTCCCACGTGGTGGAGTGGATCTTCGGGTCGCGCATCCAGTCCCACTGACCGTGCATGACGTTGTGCCCGATCTCCATGTTCTCCAGGATCTTGGCGACGCTCAGGCCGAGGGTGCCGAGGATCCACGCGGGCGGGAACATGCTCACCAGGAGCACCGCGCGGCTGCCGAGCTCGACCTTGCGCTGGGCGTCGATGACCCCGCGGATGTACGCCGCGTCGCGCTCTCCCCGGGTCTCGATGACCGAGGCGCGGATCTCGTCGAGCTCCTTGCCGAGCAGCTCGATGTCCTCACGAGTCAGGTGGGCGATGGGGTTGTCGTCGGTCTTGTTCTGCAGGACGGTCATGGTGCTCCTTCGGATCTTGGCTTCGAGGGACGGAGTGTCGGTGGTTGAGGAGGAGCGCTAGCGACGACGGAGTGTCGGTGGTTGAGGAGGAGCGCTAGCGACGACGGAGTGTCGGTGGTTGAGGAGGAGCGCTAGCGACGTCTCGAAACCACCAGTGGGATGGGCTGGGTCAGATGGCGACGCGGCAGTCGCCGGCCGCGGCGGAGATGCAGGTCTGGATGTTGACGCCGTCGCCTTCGACGGCGGAGGTGAGCTCACCGGAGCGCAGGTCGCGCACGGTGCCTTCGACGAGCGGTACGACGCAGCCGAAGCAGACGCCCATGCGGCAGCCCGACGGCATCAGGACCCCGGCGTCCTCGCCGGCGGTCAACAGCGGGGTGTCTCCGGCGGCTTCGACGACGGTGCCGGTCTGCTCGAAGCGGACGGTGCCGCCCTCTCCGGTAGCCAGGACCACCGGGCGGAACCGTTCGGTCAGCAGCTCGAGCCCGCCCTCGGCGTGGTGCTGCTCGAGCGCGTCGAGCAGTCCTCCGGGGCCGCACGCCAGGGTGACGCGTTCGCCGAGGTCGGGCACGAGGTGTTGCAACTGCGCGACGTCGAAGAGCCCGTCGCGGTCGTCGTAGTGCGAGACCAGCCGGATCAGGCCAGCCTCGTGAAGCTCGGTCAGGTTGGAGTGGAAGATCGTGTCGGGCTCGCTGGGAGCGAGGTGCACCACCGTGATGTCGTACGCCGCGCTGCGGGCCAGGCGGACCACACCGGAGTCCGTGACCGGGAACAGGTTGCGCAGCATGCCGATGACGGGGGTGATGCCCGAGCCGGCGGTGACGAAGAGCAGCTTGGTCGTCCGTCGGTCGAGCTTGTCGAGACCAGG
>JBHWSH010000324.1:0-13278 GCA_043427135.1 Marmoricola sp.
ACCTGCCCCGCGCCGGCCGTCGCCGCGGTCCCGCGGCCCGCCTCTGACCCGACGGACTGGGGCCGCGTCGCCGAGGACGGCACCGTCTTCGTCCGCACCGCGGACGGCGAGCGGCCGGTCGGACAGTGGCTGGGCGGCGACGCGGCCGAGGGACTGGCCTTCTTCGGACGCAAGTTCGACGAACTCTCCTTCGAGGTCGACCTGCTCGACAAGCGCATCCGGTCCGGCAGCGTCGCGCCCGACGATGCGACCGCTGCCCTCGCGCAGGTGCGGAGCACGGTCACCGACGCGCAGGTGGTCGGCGACCTCGCGAGCCTCGAGCAGCGGCTCAACGACCTGGTCGAGGTCATCGCCAAACAGCGCGAGCGACGCAAGGCGGAGCGGGCCAAGCGTCAGGCCAAGGCCGCCGAGCGCAAGGAGGCCATCGCCGCCGAGGCGGAGAAACTGGCGACGAGCAACGACTGGCGCAACGGCGCCGACCGCTTGCGCGAGCTCCTCGACGAGTGGAAGGGCCTGCCACGGCTGGAGAAGTCGGCCGACGACGTGCTGTGGCGGCGCTTCTCCGGCGCCCGCACGACGTACACCCGGCGCCGCAAGGCGCACTTCGCCGAGCTCAGCGAGAAGCGCGAAGGGGCGCGGGCGATCAAGGAGAAGCTCGTCGTCGAGGCGGAGGCGGTCGCCGACTCGACCGAATGGGGTCCCACCACGGGCGTCTATCGCGAGCTGATGCGTCGTTGGAAGGACGCTGGGCCGGCGCCGAAGGGCATCGACGACCAGCT
Source organism: Marmoricola sp. (assembly GCA_043427135.1). Lineage (GTDB taxonomy): Bacteria > Actinomycetota > Actinomycetes > Propionibacteriales > Nocardioidaceae > Marmoricola_A. The sequence goes on from JBHWSH010000324.1 coordinate 780, forward strand.
GTGGAAGAAGTTCCGAGCTGCTCAGGACCGCTTCTTCGCCGCCCGCGATGCTGCCAACGCTGCGACGGACGCAGAGTTCGCCGAGAACGCCGAGAAGAAGGAGGCACTGCTCGTCGAGGCCGAGAAGCTCCTGCCGATCACCGACCTGGCTGCCGCCAAGTCGAAGTTCCGCGACATCGCCGAGCGCTGGGACGCCGCCGGCAAGGTGCCGCGCGAGCGGATCAAGGAGCTCGACGGACGGTTGCGCAAGGTGGAGCAGGCCATCCGTCAGCGTGAGGACGACGCCTGGCGCCGCTCGAACCCGGAGGCGCGCGCCCGGGCAGCCGACACCGTTGCCCAGTTGGAGTCGTCCATCGCCGACCTCGAGGCCAAGCGGGACAAGGCGCTGGCGTCCGGCAACGACCGCAAGGCGCAGGAGCACGCCGAGGCCATCGAGGCCCGCCAGTCCTGGCTCGTCGAGGCCCGCAAGGCCCTCGACGAGTTCTCCCCCTGACCCACCAGTAGCGCGAGTCGGCGCCAGTTCGACCCTGACCGCTGCGAGTCGGCGCCAATTCGGTGTGTGAGACGACTTGCTCAGCCGCGAGCCCAAGCACGCGGATCCGACGTACGCCGCGCATCGCTCAGCGCTTCGCCAAGCCGTTGCGTCACAGTCTCGTGCTGTCCGAACACGTCTTCTCTGCGGAAGACAAGGACGTTCCAGCCGTACTCCTCGGTGATGATGGCGCGCCGCGTCACATCGTGGGCTCGCTGCTCTTCGGTGGAGTGATGCTCGTCGCCGTCGTACTCACCGGCGGTCGCCAACTCCTCAATGCCTAGGTCGAGCCGATACAGCACGGTGCCGAGAGGATCGCGAATCGGAATCTGACAGGTCGGTGCGGGCGCGGACGGGGTGTCGTGCCAGCGCAGCCGCAACGCTGACTCGCCGAAACTCTCCGACCCAGCGTCGACCAGCGGAGCGAGATGCCGGAGCTGCACGACACCGCGCTGCCCACGGAAGCGCTCCACCTCCTGAAGCAGTTCGGCGTGGGAAAACGCGCCGAGCCGTGCCAGAGCATCCATGCCGCCGATCGCCACGAGCGGGCGGGAGAACCGGCCGATGTCCCACGCCGTGCGCTTCGGAGTGGAAATGAGAAGATCACCGGTGAGTGGGACGACATCGTCTGGCTGGAACCATCTCTCGCCGCTTCGCGTCAGCGCGTTGCGCAACCGATCGTGCCCACGGAAGCGGAAGACCGAGATCGGCGGAGTGCCGGCCAAGACCTCGGGATGGTGCATCCCGGTCCACACCCACGTCGCCGTCCAGTCAGTCACGACGCAGCCCTTCGGTACGACGAGCGACAGGGCCTGCGCACGGAAGGCTTGGTCGTCGGGGCATTGCGCTGCGGCGTACACCCCGCGGATCGGCCGGCGAAGGGCCCCGCGCTTCACGAGCGAACTCAACGCGTCCGGCCTCACGCCTGCGGCGTACGCCTGTTGCGACGTGAAGGGCGCATGAAGCGGTAAGAGAGACGCTGGGTCAAGTCGTGCAACGAGGTGCGAAGCCATCGCGCCAGAGTGGATTGGGCACACCATCCCTTCCCGGCGCCACCGGGGAACTGTGGACAATCACGTGATGACCGCGACTGTGCGGGAAATCCGGACCGGCAGCAGGTCGAAGTAGCGCCGGCTCGCGCGGCACGGGGTCGAAGTAGCGCCGGCTCGCGCGGAGGGGTCAGGAGGTGACGCGGTAGGCGTCGAAGACACCCTCAACGTGGCGTACGGCGCGCAGGACGTGACCGAGGTGGGTGGGGTCGGCCATCTCGAAGGTGAAGCGGCTGGTCGCGGTGCGATTGCGGCTGGTGGTGACCGACGCGGCGAGGATGTTGACGTGCATGTCCGAGAGCGCCTTGGTGATGTCGGAGAGCAGACGGGCACGGTCGAGCGCCTCGACTTGGACGTTGACCAGGAACATGGACTGAGCGGTCGGCGCCCACTCGACCTCGACGAGGCGTTCGGGCTCCGCGCGCAGCGAGGAGGCGTTGGTGCAGTCGGTGCGGTGCACTGAGACGCCCGCGCCGCGGGTGACGAAGCCGAGGATCTCGTCGCCGGGGACGGGGGTGCAGCACTTGGCGAGCTTGATCCAGACGTCGGACTCGCCCTTGACGATGACGCCGGCGTCCCCCGAGCTCGGCCGTCCGGCAGTGCGCCGGCCGGTGATCTGCACGGCCTCGGCGAGATCCTCGGTGGCGCCTTCCTCACCGCCGAAGAGGTCCATCACCCGGCGTACGACGGTCTGGGCGCCGACATTGCCCTCCCCCACGGCCGCATAGAGCGCCGAGACGTCCTGGAGGCGCATCTCGGTGGCGACCGCCGAGAGGGTCTCGTGGGTCATGACTCGCTTGAGCGGCAGGCCCTCCTTGCGCATCAACCGCGCGATCTGGTCCTTGCCTTGCTCGATCGCCTCCTCGCGCCGTTCCTTGGTGAAGAACTGGCGGATCTTGGTGCGTGCGCGCGGGGACTGCACGTAGGCGAGCCAGTCGCGGCTCGGGCCGGCACTTTCGGCCTTGGAGGTGAAGACCTCCACGACGTCGCCGTTCTCCAGGGTCGACTCCAGGGGCACCAGGCGGCCGTTGACCCGCGCACCGATGGTGCGGTGCCCGACCTCGGTGTGGATGGCGTAGGCGAAGTCGACCGGGGTCGAGCGGGCCGGCAGGGCGACGACGTCCCCGCGGGGAGTGAAGACGTAGACCTCGGCGGCGTTGATCTCGAACCTCAGCGACTCCAGGAACTCGCCCGGGTCCTCGGTGTCCTGCTGCCAGTCCAGCAGCTGGCGGACCCAGGCCATGTCGCCGCCGCCGGCCTCTGCTGCGGTCCGGTCGGTGTCGGCACCGGAGCGGACGCCTTCCTTGTACTTCCAGTGCGCCGCGATGCCGTACTCCGCGCGGCGGTGCATCGCGTAGGTACGGATCTGGAGCTCGACGGGCTTGCCCTCGAGGCCGATGACCGTGGTGTGCAGGGACTGGTACATGTTGAACTTCGGCATCGCGACGAAGTCCTTGAACCGTCCCGGGACAGGGTTCCACCGGGAGTGGATGACACCGAGCGCGGCGTAGCAGTCGCGGTCGTCCTCGACCAGGATGCGGATGCCGATGAGGTCGTAGATGTCGGAGAACTCCCGGCCGCGCACGATCATCTTCTGATAGATCGAGTAGTAGTGCTTGGGTCGGCCGGTGACGGTCGCCTTGATCTTGGCTGCCTTGAGATCGGCTTCGACCTGGGCGATGACGCGGGCCAGGTAGTCGTCGCGGGACGGTGCCCGCTCGGCGACCAGCCGCACGATCTCGTCGTACATCTTGGGGTGCAGCGCGCCGAAGGCGAGATCCTCCAGCTCCCACTTGATGGTGTTCATGCCCAGGCGGTGCGCGAGTGGCGCGAAGATCTCCAGGGTCTCCTTGGCCTTGCGCTCCTGTGTGGACTGCTTGAGGTAGCGCAGTGTGCGCATGTTGTGCAGCCGGTCGGCGAGCTTGATGACCAGCACCCGGATGTCGCGGCTCATCGCCACGATCATCTTGCGGATCGTCTCGGCCTCCGCGTGCTCGCCGTACTTGACCTTGTCGAGCTTGGTGACGCCGTCGACGAGCTGGGCGACCTCGTCGCCGAAGTCACGACGCACCTGATCGAGGGTGTACGGCGTGTCCTCGACAGTGTCGTGCAGCAGCGCCGCCACCAGGGTCGGCTCGGTCATGCCGAGCTCGGCGAGGATCGTGGTGACCGCCAGCGGGTGCGTGATGTAGAGCTCGCCGCTCTTGCGCCGCTGCTCGCCGTGCATCTTCTCCGCGATGCGGTAGGCGCGCTCGAGCAGAGCGAGGTCGGCCTTGGGATGGTTGACGCGGACCGCGCGGAACAGCGGCTCGAGGACCGGCGTGCTGGGTTGGCTGCGGCTGCCGATGCGCGCCAGCCGGGTGCGCATCCGACGGGCTGACGAACCGGACGAGGAACTCCTCGCGACCGGCGCGGTCTCCGTCTCGGAGGCGGGGGCGGCGTCGACGATGGCCGTGTCCCCGCCGGCCGACATGCCCGTCTCGGAAGCGGGCGCGACCGAAGGCTCCGCCAGCGGCGGGCTGGTGCCTCGATCGTCGGTCACGCGACGCTCCTTCTGTCAGGTCACCAGTCTAGGTGCGACCCTGAGCCCCGCCCGCGGAACGTGAGGCCCGGAGACTTCAGACGGTGTGCAGCACCGTCAGAGGAGCGTCGCCCAACACCGCGCGGCCCCCGAGGAACGACAGCTCCATCAGTACGGCGACTCCCGCCACCTCGGCGCCACAGAGTCCGACGAGCTCGTTCGCGGCGGCGACCGTCCCGCCCGTGGCCAACACGTCGTCGACCACCAGCACGCGCTCGCCTGGAGCGATGGCGTCACGGTGGACCTCCAGGACGGCCTCGCCGTACTCGAGTGCATAGCCGATCCGGTGGGTGGCACCGGGCAGCTTGCCCTCCTTGCGCACCGGGACGAACCCTGCCCCTAGGGCGAGAGCGACCGGGGCAGCCAGGATGAACCCCCGCGCCTCGATGCCGACGACCTTGTCGACCACGACGCGCCCGTCGCCGTCGGTGCCCGCTGCGGCGAGAGCACCGACGACCGCCGTGAGCCCGTCGTGGTCCGCAAGCAGCGGCGAGATGTCCTTGAACAGCACGCCCGGCTTGGGGAAGTCCGGGATGTCGCGGATCAGACGCTCGAGCAGATCCGGGAGGTTCCGGGTCACTTCTTGCCTCGACGCGAGCGTGGTTGACGGCTCGGCTGCGGCCGGTGGGAGGACGCCGACGGCGCGACCGGCCGTGCGCCCCCCGGTCGCTCCCCCGCCGTGCTGCGGCTGGGCGCAGAGGACGTCGGCCTCGCGTCCGGTTCGGGCACCTCGAACTCGATCGCCTCGCGCTCCTCGGGCTCGTCGTAGACCGGCATGTCCTCGGCGTACGCCGGCACGTTGGCGAAGCGGTCGACGCTTCCCCGGTCCCGACGCTTGCGGGCCCGCTTGTCGCCCGCCTTGACGCCCGGCTCGCGCTCCTTGAGCTGCACCAGCAGCGGGGTCGCGATGAACACCGAGGAGTAGACGCCGGCCACCATGCCCACGAACAGCGACAAGGCAAGGTCCTTCAGCGCCCCGGAGCCCAGCATGACGACGCCGGCGTAGAGCAGGCCGACGACCGGGATGATCGCGACGATCGAGGTGTTGATCGACCGCACCAGCGTCTGGTTGACGGCAAGGTTCGCCGCCTCGGCGTACGTCTGAGTGCCGCGCTCGAGGTGCTTGGTGTTCTCGCGAACCTTGTCGAACACGACCACCGTGTCGTACAGCGAGAAGCCCAGGATCGTCAGGACTCCGGTCACCGTGGCAGGGGTGACCTCGAAGCCGGACAGCGCGTAGACACCGACGGTGATCAGCACGTCGTGGGCCAGCGCCACGATCGCGGCCACGGACATCTTCCACTCACGGAAGTACGCCCAGATCAACAAGATGACCAGGAAGAGGAACACGACGAGGCCGGTGAGCGCCTTCTTCGCCACCTGCTGGCCCCAGGACGGTCCGATGTCGTCCTGACTGATCGCCTCGGGTCCGACGCCCGCAGCCTCCTGGATCGCCTCGGAGACGAGGACCGACTCCTCCTGGTCCAGCGGCTCGGTGCGGATGCGGATGTTGTCGGTGCCGGAGGTGTTGACGATCGGAGCAGACGCGTTCGGTACCCCGGTCTCGCGCACCGCCTCACCGATGCGCTCGACGTTCTCCTGGGTGGTGTTCTGCGGGCCGACGGCTACGCGGTACTCCACGCCGCCCTCGAACTCGATGCCCCAGTTCAGCTTCTGCACGGTGAGGCCGAAGACGGAGACGAGCAGCATGACGGCGGAGATCGCGTACCACAGCCACTTGCGGCCGACGAAGTTGATCGAGGTGCGCCCGTCGTAGAGGTCGCGCCCCAGCTCGGAGAAGCTTCTCATCGGACGCCTCCCGCCGTGGCCACCTGGCCGATGTGGTCGAGCCCCGCCTGCTCGGGTGAGAGCCCGGACAGCTTGTGGCCCTGGTTGAAGAACTTGAACTGCGCCAGCCAGGTGATCATCGGCTTGGTGAACCAGAAGAACACGATCAGGTCGATGATGGTGGTGATGCCGAGCATGAACGCGAAGCCCTTCACGGCGCCGATCGCGAAGATGTAGAGCACCACGGCTGCGAGGAGCGACACCGAGTCGGCGACGACGCAGGTCCACTTCGCCCGATCCCAACCACTCTCGATGGCGACACGGACGGACTTGCCGTCGCGCATCTCGTCGCGGATGCGTTCGAAGAGCACGATGAAGGAGTCCGCGGTGACACCGATGCCGACGATCAGGCCTGCCACACCGGGGAGGGTCAACGCCACGCCGGCGCTCTCGCTCAGGAACAGGATCAACCCGTAGATGAGTGCTCCCGCGATGCCGATCGAGGCAACCACGACGATGCCGAGCCCGCGGTAGTACAGCAGCGCGTAGATCAACACCAGGCCGAGACCCACGGCTCCGGCCCAGATGCCGGCCGAGAGCTGGTCTCCGGCCAGCGTCGGGCCCTCCTCGCTGACCACAGACTCCGTGAACGTCAGCGGCAGGGCGCCGTACTTGAGGCTGTTGGCCAGCGACTGGGCCTCGGCGGCGGTGAAGTCGCCGGTGATCTGAGCGTTGCCGTCCAGGATCGCCGAGGTGACCTGCGGAGCAGAGAGCACCTCGCCGTCCAGCACGATCGCGAAAAGCTCGCCGGTGCCGTTGATGGCGCGGGTCACGTCGGCGAAGACGCGGGTTGCCTCGCCGTTGAAGTCCAGGTTGACGACGTACTGCACGTCACCCTGCGGGATGCCGTAGCCGGCGTCGTCGAGCTGGGTGCCCTCGATCATCGCCGGGGAGAGGAGGTACTTGTTGCCCGCCTCGTCGCAGGCGATCAGCGGCTTGGCCGGGTTGTCGGCCCCCTGCTCGTCCTCGCCGCAGACGAACTCCGCGAACTTCTGCACGGACTCAGGGTCGGGGTTGCGCATCCACGCCAGGAGCTCGTCGACCGAGGACTCGTTGGTGGGTACGGCGACCTCGTCGCCGCGCTGGCCGGGGCCGTCGCCCTGGCCGTCACCCTGGTCGTCGGGTGCCGGCGTCTCTCCAGCGCGGATCAGACCCTCGGAGACGGCGCGTCCGGCCGGCTCGGCCTCGTCGCCCTGGGGGCCGTCACCGTCGTCGTTCTTGCCCTGGCCACCCTTGCGGTTGTCGCGGTCGCCGTCCCCGTCGCCGCCGTTCTCGTCCTCGGCAGGCGGCTCCTCGGGGGCAGGCGGCTGAGCAGTCCCGTCGGCGGAGGCCGCGACCAGCCGGAAGCGCAGCTGCGCGGTCTGCGTGACGAGGTCGACCAGATCCTTGCGGTTCTGCCCGGGAATCTCGACGATGATGGTGTCGTTGCCCTGGGTGCTGACCTCGACCTCGGCCACACCGGTGCCGTTGACCCGGGAGTCGATGATCAACGCCGCTTCCTCAAGCTTCTCCGGGGTGATGTCCTCACCGGTCTCGGTCGAGGCCTGCAGCGTGATGCTGGTGCCGCCCTGGAGGTCGAGGCCGAGCCTCGGTGTCCAGGTGCCGTTCACTGCGAGTCCCACGTACATGGCCACGGTGGCCAGCGTGAAGACGATCAGCGTGCGTCCGGCCCTGCGGGACGCGTTGTTCGCCATCATGCTCCTCGTCGTTGCGGGTCAGGGACCGGCCGGTGCGGCGCCCTCGTGGTCACGGTCGGGTGCCGAACGCCTCGGGTCCGGCGTCCTCGCCAGGGTCGTTCGCAGGCGTGATCGCCTCATCCGAGGCGGGCTCGTCGCGATCGACGCGGACGATCGCCGCGCGGGCGACCTGGAGGCGCACGCCGGGCGACACCTCGACCTCGAGCCGGTCGTCGTGCAAGTGCGCGACGGTGCCGAAGATGCCCGAGCCCAGCATGACCTCGTCGCCCACCTGCAGCGACTGCTGAAGCTGGACCATCCGCTGCTGTTGGCGACGCTGCGGACGGATGAGCAGGAGCCAGAACGCACCCGCAATGAGCACGAACGGCAGCAGCGACGCCAGGCCTTCCACGGTCTGCATCTCCCTCGAGTTCGGCAACTGGCCCTCCTGACGAGGGCACAGGGCACGCTGCGGCCGCGCGAGGGGCCGTGGGCACACCAAGGAGAGAGTCTAACTGCTGGACAAGGCCTCACTGACCCACATCGGCAGTCCCGTCGAACAAGGTCGCCTCGGCGCCGGTCGGCGCGGTCAGCCCCAGATGCTCCCACGCTGCCGCAGTCGCGACCCGGCCACGCGGCGTACGGGCCAGCATGCCGGTGCGGACGAGGAACGGCTCGGCGACCTCTTCGACCGTCTCGCGCTCCTCCCCGACCGCGACCGCCAGGGTGCTGAGCCCCACCGGACCGCCGCCGAAGCGGCGGCACAGGGCGTCGAGGACCGCGCGGTCGAGCCGGTCGAGCCCCAGCACGTCGACCTCGTAGAGCTCGAGGGCGCTGCGAGCGACCTCCACGGTGCAGACGCCGTCGGCGCGGACCTGGGCGTAGTCGCGCACGCGGCGCAGTAGGCGGTTGGCGATGCGGGGCGTGCCGCGGCTGCGGGAGGCGACCTCGACCGCGCCGTCGTCGGTGAGCTCGGCGGCGAGAAGACCCGCGCTGCGCCGCACGATCAGCTCGAGGTCGGCGGGGTCGTAAAACTCCAGATGGGCGGTGAAGCCGAACCGGTCACGGAGCGGCCCAGGGAGCAGCCCCGCACGCGTGGTGGCGCCGACGAGAGTGAACGGAGGGATTTCCAGCGGGATGGCGGTCGCGCCGGGCCCCTTGCCGATGACGACGTCGACCCGGAAGTCCTCCATCGCCATGTAGAGCATCTCTTCAGCAGGTCGCGCCATGCGGTGGATCTCGTCGACGAACAGGACGTCGCCTTCGTTCATCCCGGAGAGGATGGCGGCGAGATCGCCGGCATGGGTGATCGCCGGTCCACTGGTGATCCGCAACGGTGCGGACATCTCCGCGGCGATGATCATCGCCAGCGTGGTCTTGCCCAGTCCGGGCGGGCCGCTGAGCAGCACGTGGTCGGGGGCGCGTCCGCGAGCGCGGGCCGCCTGAAGCACCAGCGCCAGCTGCTCGCGGACCCGGGTCTGTCCGATCAGCTCGTCGAGGGTTCGTGGTCGCAGCGCCGCCTCGACGGCCCGATCCTCGTCGTGAGCCTCGGCGTCGACGAGGTCACGCGCCTCGACGTACGCCGCCTCCGCTGCGGTGAGCTCGTCCTCCGTGCTCATGCTCGCGCCCTGCTCAAGGCACGGAGCGCGTCGCGGAGCACGGCGGCCACGTCGGGGACGCTGCTGTCCTCGGGCGCGACGGCGTCGATCGCCTTGTCGGCTTCCTTGGCCGACCAGCCCAGCCCGACCAGGCCGTCGCGGACCTGCGCGCGCCACGCCGCCTCCGAGGCTGGGGCAGCCGCGCCGCGCGAGCCGGTGGCACCGGTCGGCGGCCCGATCCGGTCCTTGAGCTCCAGAATGATCCGCTGAGCCCCCTTCTGCCCGATGCCGGGCACCTGGGTGAGTGTGCGGACGTCCTCGGTGGTGAGGGCGCGGCGCAGCTCGTCGGGCCGCAGCACGGCGAGCATCGCCTGTGCGAGCTTGGGTCCCACGCCGCTCGCGGTCTGGAGCAGCTCGAAGACGACCTTCTCGTCCTCGTCGAGGAAACCGAAGACGGTCAGGGAGTCCTCACGAACCACCATGCTGGTCGGAACAGTGGCGTGCCCGCCCGGCCGCAGCGTGGCGAGCGTGTGCGGTGTGCAGAGCAGTTCCAGGCCGATGCCGCCGACCTCGACCACCGCCGAGGTGAGTCCGACATGCGCCACGGTGCCGGAGACGAACGCGATCATCGTGCTGCCTTCCCGGCCGCGAGCGCGGCCTCCAGACGGGACTGGGCACTGCCACGCCACAGGTGACAGATCGCCAGAGCCAGTGCATCTGCCGCGTCGGCGGGCTTGGGCGCGGCGGACAGGGACAGGAGCCGCGACACCATGGCCCCGACCTGCGCCTTGTCGGCGCGGCCGTTGCCGGTCACCGCGGCTTTGACCTCGCTGGGGGTGTGCAGACCGACCGGGATCTCGCGCCGCGCGGCCGCGACCATGGCCAACCCACTGACCTGGGCGGTGCCCATCACGGTGCGGACGTTGTGCTGGCTGAACACACGCTCGACCGCGACCCGGTCGGGCTGCCACTCCTCGAGCCAGGTCTCAATGCCGGCGTCGATCTCGCGCAGCCGCTCCGCGACCGGGGTGTCGGGGTGGGTGCGGACGACACCCACCGCGACCAATCGGAGGGGCCTGCCTACGGCACCGTCGACGACGCCGAGCCCGCACCGGGTAAGCCCGGGGTCGATCCCCAGCACACGCATGGCACCCTCTCGTCCGAACCGGCGTTCGCCCGTATGTTCGAACAGCACCGTAGCCCGGGCCGACGACAGTCCGGCGTACGGCACGCCGACGACCTCAGGCGTCGAGCGACTCCAGGACCTCGTCGGGGATGTCGAAGTTGCCGTAGACGTTCTGCACGTCGTCGAGGTCCTCGAGCGCCTCGACCAACCGCAGCACCTTCGGGGCGCCCTCCGCGTCGACCTCGACCTCCATCGTCGGCACGAACTGCACCTCTGCGGAGTCGTAGTCGAGTCCCGCGTCCTGGAGCGCGGACCGGACCGCGACCAGGTCGGTCGCCTCGCTGAGGATCTCGAAGGCGTCGTCGAGGTCGTTGACCTCCTCCGCCCCCGCGTCCAGCGTGGCCTCGAGGACGTCGTCCTCCTCCACCTGACGCTCACTCTGCTGCTTGGGCAGGACGACGACGCCCTTGCGGTTGAAGAGGTATGCCACCGATCCGGGGTCGGCGAGCGAGCCGCCGTTGCGGGAGGTCGCGGTGCGGACCTCCATCGCCGCCCGGTTGCGGTTGTCGGTGAGGCACTCGATGAGCAGCGCGACACCGCCGGGTCCGTAGCCCTCGTACATGATCGTCTCGTACGCCGCGCCGCCGGCTTCGGCGCCCGAGCCGCGCTTGACGGCGCGGTCGATGTTGTCATTGGGGACCGAGGACTTCTTCGCCTTCTGGATCGCGTCGTAGAGCGTCGGGTTCGCCGCCGGATCGCCGCCGCCCAAGCGAGCAGCGACCTCGATGTTCTTGATCAGCTTGGCGAAGAGCTTGCCCCGCCTGGCGTCGACCACGGCCTTCTTGTGCTTGGTCGTCGCCCATTTGGAGTGGCCGGCCATGCCTCATCCTCCGTCGTCGTCGTCGTACGTGCGGTTGCGGTGCCCGGGGCCCCGAGTCCGCCGTGCTCGACCGCCTCGGTCAGGACGCGTCGTGCACGATCCCGGTGAAGTACTCGTGCAGCCGCGGGTCACCGGTGACCTCAGGATGGAACGACGTCGCGAGCAGATGACCCTGGCGGACGGCGACGATCCTACCCGCGGCCTCACCCCCCGCCACCGTCGCGACGACCTCGACCTCCGGGCCGACCTCCTCGACCCACGGTGCGCGGATGAACACCGCGTGCACCGGGTCCGCGAGATGCGCGACGTCGAGATCGGCCTCGAAGGAGTCGACCTGCCGCCCGAACGCGTTGCGGCGCACGGTCATGTCGATCCCGCCGATCGTCTCCTGCCCGGGGACACCGTCCTGGATCCGGTCGGCCAGCAGGATCATGCCTGCACAGGTGCCGAAGACCGGGAGCCCTTCCTTGACCGCCTGTTGCAGAGGGTCGAGGAGGTCGAAGATCCGCGCCAGCTTGGAGATCGTGGTGGACTCCCCACCCGGGAGCACCAGGCCGTCGACCGCGCGAAGCTCCGCGGGCCGGCGTACGGCGCACGAGGTCGCCCCCGCGCGCCCCAGCATCGCGCGGTGCTCCCGCACGTCGCCCTGCAAAGCAAGGACGCCGATGCGGGGCTGGGTCATGCAGGGATCACCAGCCGCGCTCGGCGAGCCGATGCGGCTGCGGAAGCTCCTCGACGTTGATGCCCACCATCGCCTCGCCCAGCCCGCGGGAGACCTTGGCGAGCACGTCCGGGTCGTCGTAGAACGTGGTGGCCTTGACGATCGCCGCGGCGCGCTGCTCGGGGTTGCCGGACTTGAAGATGCCCGAGCCCACGAAGACACCCTCGGCACCCAGCTGCATCATCATCGCTGCGTCGGCCGGGGTGGCGATGCCACCGGCGGTGAAGAGCACGACGGGCAGCTTGCCGGTCTCGGCGACCTCCCGCACCAAGGCGTAGGGAGCCTGCAGCTCCTTCGCGGCGACGTAGAGCTCGTCGGCCTCCATGCCCTGCAGGCGACGGATCTCGGAGCGGATGGTGCGCATGTGCGTGACGGCGTTGGACACGTCGCCGGTGCCGGCCTCGCCCTTGGACCGGATCATCGCCGCGCCCTCGGTGATGCGGCGCAGCGCCTCGCCGAGGTTGGTGGCGCCGCACACGAACGGCACG
>JBHWSH010000325.1:0-4331 GCA_043427135.1 Marmoricola sp.
TCGTCCCACGACCCTCACCGGCCCCTGCAGCGTCGTTGCCAGTTCTCCGGGGGGAGTGGTCGGTTTCCCAGGGGATGCAGGGAAACTGGCACTTCCCACGGGAAATGCAGCGGGGGAAGTGCCAGAACCTCGTGGGAAGTCGGCCCCGTTCTCGGAACCAGCCCCGTGCCCGAGGCGTACGACGAGACAGGAACCGTCCAGCGCCACGTCGGCAATCTCGCCGTACGCCGTGACAGGTCGAGCGAGTGCCACGCAAGCCGTCCGCGTGATCTCCCCGGCCGTGAAGGCGACCTCGACCTCGGTCGCGACCGGCTCGGCCGGGGGCGAGACGATCAGCAGGCCGTGCGTGTGGTCGACGTGCCGCGCGCCGGACAGCCGGCGCAGCTCGACGTCCGACGCGACCTGCACGTCTGCCGGCCGAGCGACGCCACCGTCGCCGAGCAGCCGCACCTCGGCTCGCGCACCCTCGCTGTCCACCCCGGGGATCCACGCGGCCAGCGCCAGATCGAGCTCGTCCGCCACGACCCGATGCCGCAGCACCCGCAGCTGCAGGCGGGTCTCGTCCAGGGAAAGTTCCAGCTCCGACTCGGGTACGCCGGGCACCGGCACCTCGGCGAGCACGCGGCCGTCGACGGCCCGGGTGGGCAGCAGCCCCTCTTCCTGGAACCGTGCCGCGACGTACGCCTCCAGGTCGGCACGCCGATCCTGCGCGGCCAGCCACACCCGCACTCGCCGTTCCGCCGGCACCCCCGCCCGTTCGGCAGGACTGCTCGAGGACCAGCGCCGGCGAGCCTCGCCGGCCAGGATCGACCACTGCAACGGCGTGCACCGCTCGGCGTCGCAGAGCCACCGCGGCAGCTCGACCTGCAGCACCCACGCTCGGAAGGCCGCGCGGAGGGCGGGTGAGAGCCGCTGCTCGATCTCGCCCAGCTCGGCGACCCACTCCTCGGCGTACGGCGCCAGGATCGGCAACGTGCCGAACGCCTCCCCCGTGCCACGCCGAGGTCCCACCGTCACCGGGACGGTGAGGCTGTCCACGCGTGCGGCTGCGAGCACTCCGTCCAGCGCTGAGAACCAGGTGGACGAGGTGCCTGGCCGCACGGACGACCGCCGCCACATCTGGGTCTCCCGCCGCGGCCCGGCCACCAGCCAGGGTGCCTCGTCGAGGCCCACGCCCGAAGCGGCACGGGGTTGCCCGCCGACCGCCACATCCGCGCCGCTGGAGTCCAGCGACGCCGCCAACCGCCCGACGGACTCCGGATGCAAGGTGTCGCCGGCGTGTACGCCGAGCACGTAGTCCCCGCGAGAGACGTCGACTCCGCGCGCCCACGCCGCGTCCGGATGCGTGCCGGACAGGTCCGCCACTCGCACGCGCCAGCTCGCGCTCACGCCAACGGACACCTGGCGCCGGGTCACCGGATGGCTGCCGAGCACCAGCAGCACGATCTCCTCGGGCCTCCGCGACTGAGCGCCGATCGCGTCGAGGCACGCGGGCAGCAGCACGGCGTTGTCGTCGGTGACGGTCACCAGCAGAGTGACCGAGCCACCGCGCCGCACGCGCCGCGCGGCCCACCGCAGCGCAGGCGCCGCCCACACGCCGCTGCCGGGCGAACGGATCACCGCACGCGGGTCAGGCGTGCTTCTGCGCCGGCTGCGCCGCCTCGGCGGCCGCGCTCTGGGCGCGGTCCTCCCATGCGAGCAGGTCGACGACGGTGTCGAGGTCGGTGCCGTCCCACATGGCGAGCTCGTCGGCTTCCTCGGCCTTGCGGATCTCGAGGGCCTCCTCGAGCTCGGCCACGCGCTCCTGTGCCTTGACCGCGCGCTGGGCCTCACGGCGTACGCGCTCCTCGGCGTCGGTCGCGCGACGCTCCGAGAGCCGCAGCGTGCCTTGCAGCTCGCCGATCTCGCGCTCGCTGGCCTTCATGCGCGCGGTGATCGCGGTGACGAACTCGGCGTGCTCGGCGGCCCGCTGGGCGAACAGCTCGCGGTAGGACTTGGCCTGCTGGGCGCGCTCGGCCGCGTGCTCGCGCCAGCTCTGGGTCAGCTCGTTGTGCACGATCCGCGCCGCTGCCCAGCCGCAGGCCAGCGCGAACACCGAGGCCACGCTCAACGCCAGGACACTGGCGAAGGCGAGGGCGGCGCCGACCGCGACGGTGGCGAGCGAGAGCAACGCCACCGCGACCGTCACCCGGACGCTTCTCTGACGACGACGCGACGAAGACATACCACGAGCCTACGGTTCGGGGTCGTCACCAGGCGTCCGACACGCGCGCTCGAGCAGCAGCGATCCGGTCACGACGAGCGCCGCGCCAGCCGCGGCCAGCAGGCTCAGCCACACCGCGGAGCCGAGCGGCTCGCGGCCCACCCCGACCCAGCTCAGCGCATGCCCGAGGTAGGCGCCGGCGAAGAACGCCCCGGCCAGCGCGCCCGCCTTGGCGAGCAGGAGCCGGTTGACCGCCTGGTGCGGCAGCAGGTCCACCTCGGCCCACCGGCCCTCCCGGCGTACGACGCGGGCGGTCACCCGGGCGACCCACAGCAGGAACGCACCGGCGACCCACAGCGCCCCTGCCTGGACCCACCCGGCTCGCGGAGCGGTCAGGTCGAGGGCGATCGCCGCCGGGCGGACCGACCAGCCCAGCACCATCCCGACCAGCGCGACGCCGACGACCGTCCCGGAGCCGGTGGTGCGCAGGCGACCCGACGGACCGGACGGGTCCGGCGCGTCTGGATGGACCGGTTCGACGGGGTCGCGGCTCATGCGAAGCTGAGCTCGAGGTCCTCTCGCCGCGTCACCCCGGAGGTGTCGACGCTCTCGAGCAGCTCCTTGATCGGGCCATGCCCGGGGAGCTCGGCGTCGGGCTCGACCTCCGCCCACGGGATCAGCACGAACGCCCGCTCGTGCGCTCGCGGGTGCGGCAGGACGAGGGTCTCGGTGTCCGAGCGGCGCTCGCCGACGGTGATGAGGTCCATGTCGAGCGTGCGCGGCTCATTGGGTACGCCGGTGCGGGTGCGGCCGAAGGCGTCCTCGACCGCCTGGGTGCGGTCCAGGAGGGTGTCGGCCGACAGCGTGGTGTCGCACAGGATGATCGCGTTGAGGAACTTGTCGCTGCCCTCGGGGGCACCCATCGGCACCGTCTCGTAGACCGAGGACACGGCGGTCACCCACACGTCGGGGGTGTCGGCGAAGGAGGAGACCGCCCCCTGCAGCTTGGCGAAGCGGTCGCCCTGGTTGGAGCCGATCGAGATCGCGCAGCGCCGGATCGGGCGCATCTCGCCGGTCATGGTGTCCGCGTCGATGATGTGGGGGTTCGGGGTCTCGGTCATCCTCGGCTCCGATGAATCGTGAGGCGGACGTCGGAGAACGTCGCCTCGATGGGGGCATCCGGCTTGTGCACGGTCACCTCGGTCCACTCCACGCGCGGGTCGTCCAGGCACACCTCGGCGATGCGCTGGGCGAGGGTCTCGATCAGGTCGACGGGGTCGTTCTCGATCGCGCTGACGACGCGCTCCGCCAGGGTGCCGTAGTTCACGGTGTCCTCCAGCCGGTCATGTGCGGCTGCGGGACGGGTGTCCAGGCCTAGCGTGAGGTCGACGCGAAAGGTCTGACCGTCGCGACGCTCGTGCTCGAAAACGCCATGTCGACCGAACGCCTCCAGGCCCACGACGCTCAGCCGATCTCCGGTCTGGTTGCCCGACCGGCCGTCTCGAGGCGGTGCCTGGTGGATGCTCATGACGGTCCCGAGACTACCGGCGAAGCCTGGTGCAGCCACATCCGCCATTGACCGCCGACCTTCGTGAACACGTTCACCGCGCGGGTCCCGCCGCCTTGGAACATGCCTGCCGGGGTGTCCTCGCCGGCCACCAGGACGTTCTCGTCGAGCGTCACTGCGGCGACGTCGCCGTGCACGGTGACCTGCACGTCGGTGAGGAAGAACTGGATGTACGGCGTGCCGGCCATCACCATCGTCCAGCTGCGCAGGATCGCCTCGGTGTCGTGCAGCGGCGCCATGCCCGGATGCAGGCACACCGACTCCGGCGCGACGGTCCACACCGCGCGCAGCAGGTCGGCGTCGCCGGACTCGATGGCGGAGTAGAACGCGCGGTTCGCCCGCAGCACGGCCTCGACCTCGGTCTCTGCTGAGCTCATCGCGCTCCGGACGTGGGTGCTGCCGCGGTCTGCCAGCGGGCGACGACCCGGACGGCGTCGGCGGCCGCCCGCACGTCGTGCACGCGCACGCACCACGCCCCCTCGGCGGCGGCCAGGGCGGTCGTGGCCTGGGTGGCGTCGTCCCGCTCGAGTGGTGCGCGCAGGATGTCGCCCTCGGCGAGCA
>JBHWSH010000326.1:0-8187 GCA_043427135.1 Marmoricola sp.
CGACGACGGCGCCTACTGGTGGCGCACCCGCCACGGACACTGGCTCCGCGTCGACCACCACGGCACCCACCACTACGGCCGAGACCCCGACCTCGACGCCCGCTGGAGCACATCAAACCCAGCCGCCTGATCGTGTGGGTCGACGCACGAGCGTGCCGGTTCACGGGAGGTCTCACGAGTCCTGGCTATGGTCGGGATGGTGTCTCGGGTTCTGATGTCTCTTGTCCTCGCCCTCGCCGGGCTCTCCGTCCTCACCGGAGCGACCGCGACCGCGGATCCGACTGTGGTGCGATCTCTCACTATCAGCGGCACCGGAGTCGGCATGTATCCGGCGTTCGATCCCGCCGTCGAGCGCTACGGCGTCACCACCACAGCCGGGACCGGCGGCACTCTGGCCGTCCGGGCCACCACCTCCGATCCGCACGGCACGGTGCTCATCCAGGGCCGTCCGAGCACGGGACCGGTGACGGTCCAGGGTCTCGACGAGGGCGATGAAGTCTCGGTGATCTTTCGCGATGCCCGCGGCACCACGGCGCACTCGCTGGTCTACCTGCCGGCGCGGTTCCCGGCACTGAAGGTCGAGGCTGATCGCGGGACCGTCGCCCCCGGCGTCGTCGGCCTGACACTGAGCGAGTGGAACCAGAACGACGACCACTTCGAGACCGCTCTCGACAGGAATGGCGTACCTGTCTACGTGCGCCGCTTGGACGCGAACGGGATGGACCTCAAGCGCCAGCCTGACGGCAGCCTGACCGTCGGACGAGTGACGAAGACCCGCGGGCGCACCGGGCACGCCCTGCACGTGCTCGACCCCCGGCTCGAGAGCACCAGGCCGCTCGAGACCAGGGGTCTGCGCGACACCGACGGCCACGACTCGATCCTCCTTCCCAACGGTCACGTCGTCCTGCTCTCCTACGAATGGGACGCGGCCCGCCAGTTGACCGACTCGGTGATCCAGGAGCTCGATGCCGACGGCGAGATCGTCTTCGAGTGGGACAGCGCCGACCACATCGACATCGACGCCGAGACCACTGCGAACCTCTCCCGGCAGTCGACCTGGCGGGGCGACTACGCGCACATCAACTCGGTCCAGGTCCTGGCCGATGGCCACTTCCTGGCCAGCTTCCGGCACACCAGCTCGGTCATGAAGATCGCGCGGTACGACGACGGCGCCCATCGCGCCGGCGACGTGATGTGGCGGCTGGGCGGCAGGCTCAGCGACTTCGACTTCCCCGACGACCCGCACTTCGGTCCGTGCGCGCAGCACACGGCGTACGAAGTGGAGGACGGCAAGATCCTCATCTTCGACAACGGATCTGCTGGCGGCGCGATGTTCCCCGACCACGAGCTGTGCGTGAATCCCGCAGACCCCTCCGGGCCGGCGGTGCAACGTCCGTTCAGCCGGGTGACGAAGTACGCCGTGGACGAGACCGCCGGCACGGCCCAGCTCGCCTGGGACCACCAGCGCACCATGCCGGACGCCCTCGGATCACCCACGCGACTCTTTGCACTGTTCGCCGCCTCCGCCGTCCAGCTGCCGAACGGCAACACGCTCATCGGGTGGGCGTCCGAACGCCGCATGCTGGCCAGCGAGGTCGCCCCGTCCGGGCAAGTCGTCTGGGAGGTGCGCGACGCCGACCCGGACATCGGCGCCCGGTTCTTCAGCTACCGCGCCCAGAAGTTCGACCTGCCCGACGCGATAGACCCAGTCATCACCGTCCCCATCAGCACGCCGACGTACGCCGAGGGCGAAGTCGCCACCGACGGCCACGGCAACACCACCGAGGCAAGCTACGACTACACCGTGGTCCGGGCCGAGCTCCGGCCCGACAACATCGTCAAGGTCCCGGGCAAGCCGTGGAAGGGCAACGACGTCTATGGCGGATGGAAGAAGCAGAAGGCCGTCGTCAAGCTCCTCCCGAAGAAGCGCACCAAGGTCGCGCGGGTCCGCATCCAGAACGACAGCACCGTGCCGGCCGCTTTCCAGGTGCGCGGGGACAAGCGCAACCGGTCCTTCAAGGTGCGCTACGTCGTCAAGGGCGACAACGTCAGCAAGGCAGTGCGCAAGGGCACCTGGAGGACTCCGGTCCTGGAGCCGGGCGAGCGCGTGGTGCTGAAGGTCCGGCTGACTCGCACGAAGCACGCGACGAAGGGCGACAAGCGACGCTTCGTCGTGCGCACCACCACCCTCGGCGGCTCCGCGACACGCGACGCAGTGGCGATCGCCGCAAGGGCGAGGCGCTAGCCCCGGAAGTACTCCACGGTCTCACTGAGCACCACCGCGTAGCCGCCGGTGGGGATGGTGGAGAGGAGTTGCCGGGTGGTGGCCGGACTCCCGTCCGCGTGCTGCAGGTCCGCGGCGTCGTCGTAGTAGGTGATCCGCCCGGTGTCCGAGCCGCGCTCGGCCCAGCTCACCTCGAGGGCGTGCACGCGGTCGTCGACGGACCGTTCGTAGCTGGCCGGCGGCAGCCGATCCGGCGTGTAGTCACCGCCGGCGAGCTCACGCCAGTAGTCCTCGATCACCATCGGCAGGCCGCGCATCTTCCCCCCGGAGCGCCGCTCCTGCCAGCCCTCGGCCAGGAGCTGCTCGTGCAGCTCCCGCATCTCGTCCTCGAAGCCCGCACGAGAGTCCGCGCCCACGACGGACAGGTGCGTCAGACGGCACAGCAGATCGAAGTCGTCGTCGATCTTCCAGTTGTGCTGACCGACCTGACAGGCCGGATGCACCGACCCGCCGCCGACGAGGCGACCCGCGGTGACCGCTCGCAGGGCGGGTCGCGTGCGGGCATCGTCCGCGGCGAGGTCCGCCGCAGCTGCCTGCCGCGCGTCGACGACCTCCGGGTCCCCCTCGCGCGGCGGATCCCCCCGGAACAGGTCGTCGATCCCGCCGCTCAAGGAGATGTAGATCGCGGCGAGGAACCCCACGACGACCAGCGCCGGGACTCCCACGACGAGCGCGATCACCGTCTTGGACTTGCTCGACTTCGTCATGCCACCACCGTCTCCCGCGGGCACGGGGTCGGACATCCGTAGAGATACTCAACTGCCCGCCGTACGCCGCGTCAGCCGCGAGGCGTGACCACGATCCTTGCGCCCTTGGCGGGCACGCTGGTGATGTTGCGGACCTTGGGATGGTCGTCGTGGCCGGAGACGACGGCGACGTCGTACCTGCTCAACACCTCGCGCAGCACTGCCACGCCCTCCATCAGGGAGAAGCCCGCGCCGATGCAGCGTCGGACGCCACCGCCGAAGGGGATCCAGGTGTTGGGCGCGACCTCGCCGTCGAGGAACCGCTCGGGCCGGAAGCGATCGGGCTCGGGGAAGTTCTCCGGGTCCTGGTGGGCAAGCAGGATCGAGGGGCCGAGCGAGATGCCGGCGGGCAGGTGACGCCCGACGATCGTGACCGGCTGCAACAGGAACCGCACCACCATCGGAATGATCGGGTGCAGCCGCAGGGATTCCTTCATGACCGCTTCGACGTAGTCGTCGTCGCCCTCGTCCACCGCGCGCTGAGCACGCGCCAGCAACTGCGGGTCGCGACCCAGCTCGTAGAGCGCCCACGCCAGCCCGGATGCAGTGGTCTCGTGGCCGGCGAGCAGGAGCGTGACCAACTGGTCGCGCAGCTCAGCGTCGGTGAGTGGGTCCTCGCCGGCCGCCTCATCGTCAGGACTGCTGCCCACCAGGAGCAGCCGGCTCAGCACGTCGCCGCGCTCGTGGAGGTCAGTGGCGGCGCGACGCTCGCGGATCTCGGCGTACATCAACTCGTCGAGCTCACGCTGGACTTCGACGACTCTCTTCCACGGGCCGTACTTCTGCAGGAACGGGTAGCCCCAGCCCAGCAGGATCATCGGCCGGATGTCCACGGTGGCATTGACTAGGGGGCGCAGGCGGGCCAGGCGCTCCTCGTCGGCGACACCGAAGACGACCCGGAGGATGACCTCCAAGGTGAGAGCGTTCATCCGCTCGAGGCTGCGGAACTCCTGGTCGCGCGGCCAGGACTCGACCTCGTTGCGCGCGATCTGAACGACGAGCTTCTCGTAGTCGGCCATCAGGGAGTTGCGGAACGCCGGCATCAGGAGCTTGCGTGCACGCCGGTGCTGCTCGCCGTCGACGAGGAGTAGCGAGTGCTCCCCCATGACCGGTCCGAGGATCGCGTTGCCCTTGCCGGCATGGAAGTACGCCGGGTCGCCGGCGAAGATCTCCTTGGTCGCGTCGGTGCGCGAGAACAGCACCAGCGAGCGACCCTCGGGCACGAGCCGGATCGAGACCACGTCGCCGTACCGTCGCCGCAGGAACGGCACGAAGCTGTGCCGCAGGCGCATCAGCGCCGCGCTCTGCACCAGCGCCGGCCAGCGCGGACCCGGCGGCAGATCGCCGGCGCGGGGCACAGGCAGCTTGGCTGCCGGTCGATTGAGGCTCATCCGAGCCAGTCGCTCGTCAGTGGTGCTCATCGTTCGGATACTACGGGTATCCCAACCTGGTCCGCGGACGTCAGACCCGCTTGTAGCCCTCGAGCCGAGCCAGCGAGCTCCATCGATGCGCGGGGCGGGCGAGGTCGGCGTCGGACACAGCCAGCACCTGTTCCGGATCGAGCAATGCGACCTCGGCGCCGTCGAGCTGCAGACGACGCAGCATCTCCACCAGCATCCGTCGCGCGACGTCGTTCACCGACCACACGCGCCTGAGGTCCAGGACGTAGATCGTCACGGGGCTGCTGTCGACCACCGTCCGCAGCACCCGCTCTGCGCCGCTGAACTGGATCGAACCCTGCAGGCTGCACACCCGCACCAACGTGCCGTCGGGCCCGCGGTGCGTCCGGTCTCGTCGGACCGCCGACCGGGCGGGTTCGGGCGCCTGCATGATGTGCAACCCCAGGTCGGCGGACATGCGCGTGCAGATCCGGACCCCACGAGTGCTGGTGCCATGAGGGTCCAGCCGCGGCGAGAACGTCGCGATCCCCACCTGCCCGGGGAGGGCGGCGAGGATGCCCCCCGAGACGCCGCTCTTGGCCGGCAGGCCGACCATGGTCATCCAGTCACCTGCCGAGTCGTACATCCCGCAGGTCATCATCACGCTGAGCACCTGCCGCACCACTTCCTTCGGCAGGACTCGCTTGCCCGTCGTCGGCTGCACGCCGCCTGTCGCGAGCGTCGCCGCCATCGTGGCCAGATCCTTTGTGGTCACCGAGATCGCGCATTGTTGGGTGTATCCGTCGACCACGTCCCGCGGCGACTGGGTGATCAGGTCGTAGTTGCGCAGCATGTTGGCGATGGCCAGGTTGCGGTAGGCCTGCGACATCTCGGACTCGAAGATGCCTCGGTCCACCTGCAGCTCGCGACCGGCGAGGTCGGACATGAGTCGGCGGACCCGTTCGACCCGGGTCTCGACATCGTCTTCGGGGCTGCCGATCATGGCGTGGGCGGTGAGAGCGCCGGCGTTGATCATCGGGTTGCGGGGGCGCCGAGAGTCACGTTCCAGGGACAGCTCGTCGAATGCCTCCCCACTCGGTTCGACGTCGATCCGCTCCAGGACGCGCTCCAACCCGTGGTCGGCCAGGGCGAGGGCGTAGGCGAAGGGCTTGGAGATCGACTGGATGGAGAACTCCGCGTCGGCGTCGCCGGCGGCGTACAACATCCCGTCGACCGTGGAGATGCACACGGCCAGCTGGTCGAGGTCGACCGATGCGAGCTCGGGGATATAGCTGGCGGGTTCGCCTTCGTCCTTGCCGCAGGAACGCAACATCTCCTGCAGATAGTCGGGCACCGGGGATCTCATGGCCCCTCCGGCAAAGACGATCCGATGACGCGGTGGACCAGAGGCACACCGGGACGATAGGCGAAGTGCAGGTACGACGGGGCGTCGAGCACCACGAGATCAGCGCGTGCACCTGGGCGCAGATGACCGACGTCGTCGCGGTCCAATGCCTGCGCGCCGCCGAGCGTCGTCGCGGTCAGCGCCTCCGCCGGTGTCATCCCCATCTCGCGGACCGCCAGAGCGACCATCAGCGGCATCGAGCTGGTGTAGCAAGAACCGGGGTTGCAGTCCGACGCGAGCGCGACGCGCACTCCGGCGTCGAGCAGGCGGCGCCCGTCCGGATAGGGCGACCGTGTCGAGAACTCCACCCCCGGCAGCAGCGTCGCGATGGTTCCGGTGTCGCGCAGCGCGTCGACGTCTTCGTCGGACAGGTACGTGCAGTGGTCGACCGCCACCAGACCGAGCTCGCAGGCAAGCTGTACGCCGGGGCCGTAGCCGAGCTGGTTGGCATGCAGCCGGCCGCGCAGGCCGCGGGCCGCACCGGCGAGCAGGATCGTGCGGGCCTGGTCGGCATCGAAGGCGCCGCGCTCGCAGAACACGTCGACCCACCGAGCGTGCGGAGCACACGCATCCAGCATCGGGCCGGTGACGAGCTCGACGTAGCCGTCCGGGTCGTCGGCGTACTCCGGCGCGACGACGTGGGCGCCGAGGTACGTCGTCTCGCTCGTCACCTGTCGCGCGAGCGCGAGCGCGCGGGCCTCGTCCGCGACCGTCAACCCGTAGCCGCTCTTGACCTCGACTGTGGTGGTGCCCTGACGGCGCATCTCGGCGACGAGCCGCGCGAGGTTCGCAGCCAGCACCTCGTCTGGCGCGGCACGCGTGGCCCGCACCGTCGAGCGGATCCCGCCACCGTCGTACGCCGTCCCGGCCATCCGCGCCTCGAACTCCGCTGCGCGATCACCGGCGAAGACAAGGTGACTGTGCGAGTCGACGAAACCCGGGATGACGGCGCGGCCGCCCACGTCGTGCACGTCGTCCGCTGCGGGTGCGGCCGACGCGGTGCCGGTCCATCGCACACGTCCCCCCTCCACGACGACGGCGGCGTCGCGGACGAGCCCCAACTCGTCTGCGTGCTGCGGGTCGTGCGTGACGAGCTCGGCGATCCCGGTGACCAACAGGCTGGTCACGCCCACACCTCCTCGATCGTCGCGGCCAGGTCCCGCCCGACATCTTCGACGTCCTCGCCGCGGTGCACCAGCCTGCCACCGGCGACCACCTGTACGACGTCGGCGGCCGTCGCGGCGTACACCACGGTCTCGGCACGACCGCCGCATCCGGCGGTGCGCGGCGAGGCGAGGTCGAGGGTGACGAGGTCGGCCCGGCAGCCTACGGCGATCCGGCCGGCGTCGGGGAAGCCCAGCGAGGCATGGCCCGCCGAGGTCGCGGCCAGCACCAGGTCGTTCGCCTGCCAGTGCCCCCGCTTGCCGGTCACCAGCCGCTCGTGCATCTCGACGGCGCGCATCTCCTCGAAGAGGTCGACGACCGCGTGGCTGTCGCTGCCCAGCGTCAGCCCGGAGCCCGCCTCGACGAGCGCCCCGGCGGGCCCGATGCCGTCGGCCAGGTCACGCTCGGTCGTGGGGCACAAGCAGGCCGTGGTGCCGGACGAGCCGAGCCGCGCGATGTCACCCTCCGTCAGATGGGTGGCGTGGACGGCGGAGGTCCGGTCGCCCAGCACCCCGGTCTCGGCCAGCAGCTCGGTCGGGGTGCGGCCGTAGGCGGCCGTCGCCTCCTCGTTCTCCGCCGGCTGCTCGGACAGATGCACGTGCAGCGGCGTCTCGAACCGGTCGGCCCACTCGGCGACCAGGCGCATGTCGTCCAGCGGCACTGCGCGCACCGAATGCACCGCCGCCCCGATGACCACGCCATCGCCGCTCACGCTTCCGAGCTGGTCGGCGCGCTCCTGCCACGCAAGCCCCGAGCCGTCGGAGAACCGCCGCTGCACCCCCTCGGCCGGACGGCCGATCCCCGCCGTCAGGTAGCAGGTGTCCAACAGAGCAAGGCGAATCCCCGCGACACGCGCCGCCTCCACGAGCGCCGATCCCATTGCGTTCGGGTCGTCGTACGCCGTGCCGTCGGCCTGGTGATGCAGGTAGTGGAACTCCCCCACCGCCGTGATCCCCGCAGCCACCATCTCGCGGAACACGGCCGTCGCCAGGCGGAGGTAGGAGTCCGGGTCGAGCCGTCCGGCCAGGTCGTACATCTGCTCGCGCCACGTCCAGAACGACCCGCCACCGACCTGCGTTCGCCCCCGCAACGCTCGATGGAACGCGTGGCTGTGGCAGTTCGCCAGCCCCGGGATCGTCAAGCCGGGCAGGACCATCGGCGGGTCGGCCGACGCCGCCGCCGCGGCCGTGGATGGGCCTGGCCCCCCTG
>JBHWSH010000327.1:0-15232 GCA_043427135.1 Marmoricola sp.
TTGTGCGCCGGGAGCTCAACGGGCTCGTCGCGGCCTGGAACCACCGCACAGGCACCCCCCACGGGGTCACGCACGCCAAGCTCCGCAAGGAGTGCGGCGGCCCGGCTGCCGCGGTCGCCACCGCCGACCAACTGCAGGCACGCATCGACGCGATCCGCGGCTGGGCGGCCGAGCGGCGGTGAGGCTGCCCGGGTTCAGGGCAGGAGCGGAAGCACGCGGTGGGGGACCTGGGTCGCGAGAGCGATCACGGTGGTCGACCGCACGATGCCCTCGTGGCCGAGCACGGCGTCGATGACCCGCTGCAGATCTGCGTTGGAGCGCGCGACGACCCGGGCCCACATGTCGCCCGCGCCAGTGATCGTGTGGGCCTCGATCACCTCGGGGATCGCCGCCAGATGGTCGGCGACGGTGTCGTGTCCGGCGCCCTGGCGGATCTCCAGCGTGAGGAACGCGGTCACCGGATAGCCGAGCGCCGACGGGTCGAGCTTGGGACCCCAGCCCGTGATGACGCCCGACCGGGACAGCTTGTCCAGCCGGGACTGCACCGTGCCGCGCGCGACACCGAGCCGGCGGGACGCCTCCAGCACCCCGATCCGCGGCTCGCTGCTGAACAACCTGACCAACGTGCTGTCGAGCTCGTCCATGCGGTGCGGCGCTTTCCGTCCTCGTCCCCGAGTAGTTACTGGTCAATTTGTGCAAGCCAGGCGTCGATGCTTGCACACTCTGTCAGGATTCTCCATCCTTCTCTGCATGACTGAGCAGCTGACCGACGTAGAGCTCAAGGCCGACCTCACCCTCGAGCAGCTCAAGGAGCTGGTCGGCCTGGTGGAGTACGACCCCAGCGCCGACCCGTTCCCCGTCACCGGCATGGACGCGGTCTGCTTCGTGGTCGGCAATGCCACCCAGACCGCGACCTTCTACCAGCTGGCACTGGGCATGGAGCTCGAGGCCTACCGGGGCCCGGAGACCGGCCTGCGGGACGCGAAGGCCTACGTCCTGCGGTCGGGATCGGCGCGGTTCGTCTTCGCGGGAGGCGTGACACCGGACAGTCCCCTCCTCGAGCACCACCGCAAGCACGGCGACGGCGTCGTCGACCTCGCGCTGGAGGTGCCCGACGTCGACAAGTGCATCGAGCATGCCCGGTCGGTAGGGGCGACCATCCTCGACGAGCCCTACGAGATCTCCGACGAGCACGGCACCGTCCGCATGGCCGCGATCGCGACGTACGGCGAGACCCGGCACACCCTCGTCGACCGCTCCCGCTACGACGGCCCCTACCTCCCGGGGTTCGTCGCCCGCAGCACCACGGTCACCCGGCCGGAGGGCCACCCCAAGCGGCTCTTCCAGGCCGTCGACCACTGCGTCGGCAACGTCGAGCTCGGCCGGATGGACGAGTGGGTGGAGTTCTACAACAAGGTCATGGGCTTCACGAACATGGCCGAGTTCATCGGCGACGACATCGCCACCGACTACTCCGCGCTCATGTCCAAGGTCGTCGCCAGCGGCAACCATCGAGTGAAGTTCCCGCTCAACGAGCCGGCCATCGCGAAGAAGAAGTCGCAGATCGACGAGTACCTCGAGTACTACGACGGCGCGGGCTGCCAGCACATCGCACTTGCCACCAACGACATTCTCCGCAGCGTCGACATCCTCCGCGCCAACGGCATCGAGTTCCTCGACACCCCGGACTCCTACTACGACGATCCGGAGCTCCGCGCGCGCATCGGCAAGGTGCGGGTGCCGATCGAGGAGCTCAAGAAGCGCCGCATCCTGGTCGACCGGGACGAGGACGGCTACCTGCTGCAGATCTTCACCAAGCCGATGGGCGACCGGCCGACGGTCTTCTTCGAGTTCATCGAGCGCCACGGGTCCCTGGGCTTCGGCAAGGGGAACTTCAAGGCGTTGTTCGAGGCGATCGAGCGCGAGCAGGAGCGCCGCGGCAACCTCTGATGGCTCCTGAACTCGGCGGGTCGGGACTAAAGTCCTGACGTGTTCCAGCCGATGCAAGGGGTATGACCGAACGACCCCTCATCCTCTGGCGGCTCTGGGGTGCCCTGGGAGCGGTCCTCGTCGGGCTCGCGCTGACGTTCGCCGGCACGCTCGGCCGCGACGTGATCTACGGCTGCCTCACCGTCCTGGTGGTGCTGGCGATCCTGTACGGCGTCCGGGTGCACCGCGTCGCACGCCCCGCCCCGTGGCTCCTGATGGCGGCGGGACAGGGCCTGTGGGTGATCGCCGATCTCGTCTACTGGCTGCAACACCTCGCCGGCCTGGCTCCGTGGTCGGGGCTGTGGTCGGACCTCATCTATCTGTCCGGCTACCCGGTGCTGATCGCGGGCGTCGTGCTCCTGGTGCGCGACCGTCCGGGATGGCGCGACCTCGGTGTCCTGCTGGACAGCCTGATCGTGACTGTGGCGCTGGCGATCCCGACCTGGGTGTTGTTCGTGCAGCCCTCACTGCAGACCAGGTCGGCCAACCCCTGGATCACGCTCGTCGACAGCGCGGCGTACCCGCTGCTCGACATCGTCCTCGTCGCCGCGACGGTGGGCCTCTACGTCGCGGGCGAGGCCGGACTGCGTTCGGTCCGGCTGCTGCTCATGGCCGCGGTGCTTCTCGTGCTGGCCGACGTGCTGGCCCTGACCTCGCTGTACTCCGACCCGCCCGGTCGTCTGTTCGACGCCCTGTGGCTCGGTTCTTACGTCCTTTGGGGCGCCGCCGCGCTGCATCCCTCGATCGCTCGCATCGGCGTGGGTCACGCCAGTCCGGTGCAGGCGCGCCAGCGAGTGGTCAGACTCAGTGCCACCACACTCGCGGCGTTCTGGGCGCCGGCACTGCTGACGTTCGAGTACGCCGCCGGGCGGACTCCCAGCGTCTGGACGGTCCTCGCCGGATCGACCGTGATGTTCCTGCTCGTCGTCAGCCGGCTGCTCGTAGCGGTGCATCGCGCCGAGGTGCTGCATCGCGAGCGTGACGTCCTGCAGCAGGAGCTCGCGCACGCGGCGACCCACGACCAGCTGACCGGTCTGCCCAATCGCGCCCAGCTGATGCTGCGGCTGCAGGAGGAGATGGCCCGCGGGCTGGGCCGTTCGTTCGCGTTGCTGTTCTTGGACCTGGACCGGTTCAAGTCGGTCAACGACACCTTCGGCCACGCAGTCGGAGACGAGGTGCTCCGAATCAGCGCAGCGCGGATCCGATCAGCGGTCCGAGGTCAGGACGTCGCCGCGCGCATCGGGGGCGACGAGTTCGTCGTACTGCTGCCCGGAGCCGGCGCTGCCACCGCCGATGCCGTCGCCGAGCGGCTCATCGCCCAGCTCTCCGAGCCGATCATGGTGCCGAGCGGGGTGGCCGTCATCGGCGCGAGTGTCGGCATCGCGATCGGGGAAGCCGGCTCTGCGTCAGGAGAGCAGCTGTTGCAGGCCGCTGACGAGGCGCTCTACCGAGCCAAGGACGCCGGGCGCGGTGTCGCGCTCCATGCGACACGCAGCCCCGGCTGAGTCAGAGCACCTTGGAGAGGAACGCGCGAGTGCGCTCGTGCTGCGGGTCGCCCAGCACCGCCTCCGGGAGCCCTTCCTCGACGATGACGCCGTCGTCCATGAAGACCACCCGGTCGCCGACCTCGCGAGCGAAACCCATCTCGTGGGTGACGACCATCATCGTCATGCCTTCGCGGGCGAGCTCGCGCATGACGGCGAGGACATCGCCGACGAGCTCGGGGTCCAGTGCGCTGGTCGGCTCGTCGAACAGCATCATGTCGGGGTCCATCGAGAGTGCCCGGGCGATCGCCACGCGCTGCTGTTGACCGCCGGACAGGTGGGCGGGGAACGCCTGCTCCTTGCCGGCCAACCCGACCTTCGCCAGGTTGCGGCGTGCGATCTCGACAGCCTCGCCCTTCTTGCGCTTCTTGACCTTGCGCTGAGCCAGGGTGAGGTTGTCGAGGACGTTGAGATGGGGGAAGAGGTTGAAGGACTGGAACACCATCCCGATCCGGGAGCGCACCGCATCGATGTCGGTCTCCTCGTCGGTGATGTCGATGCCCTCGACGAGGATCTGACCCGAGGTGGGTTCCTCCAGCCGGTTCACGCATCGCAGCAGCGTCGACTTGCCCGACCCGGACGGTCCGATCACGCAGACGACCTGACCGTCCTCGACGTGGAAGTCGATGCCCTTGAGGACCTCGTTGTCGCCGAAGTACTTGTGCAGGTCACGGACCTCGATCGCGCGCGTCCCGGTCATGGCGTCATCACCTGGCCTTCTGCTGCCGACGCTCGAGGTAGGACACCAGCTGAGTGAGGGGCAGCGTCACAGCCAGGTAGGCCAGGGAGATCACGACGTACGGCGAGGCGTTGCCCGAGGAGCTCACCATGTCGCGCGCGAAGGTGGTGAGCTCGCGGTCGCCGATGGCGACGCCGGCAAAGGCCAGCAGGGAGGTGTCCTTGAGCAACAGCACGAACTCGTTGGTCAGGGGCGGGATCACGATGCGGAAAGCCTGCGGCAGCACGACGAAGCCCATGGTGGGAGCCGGCTTCATGCCCAGCGAGCGCGCCGCCTCGACCTGTCCCTTCGGGACGGCCTGGATGCCTGCGCGCAGCGTCTCGGCGATGTACGCCGAGGAGACGGCGATGAGCGCGATGACGCCGGCGCCGGTCGAGCCGCCCGGCGGCCTCCACTGGAAGGCGAGCGGGATCGCGAAGGCCACGAAGAGGATCACCACGAGCGCGGGCAGGCCGCGGAAGAACTCGATCCAGATGGTCGCGAGCCAGCGGTACGGCGCGATCGGCGACATCCGCATCAGGGCCAGCAGGAGTCCGAGGACCAGGCCGCCGGCAAAGGCCATCGCGGTGAGCTTCAGGGTGTTCTTGATGCCCAGGGTGAGGACCTGGGGCCACATGCGGCCCCAGACCTCCATGTTGAAGTAGTTGGTCCTGATCGCCTCCCAGTCGGCGACCATGACGAGGAACGCCACGACGCCGACCAACAGGGCGTAGAAGAACCCCCGGGTCAGCCGGCGTCGTGTCGTTCTCTTCACGTGGGTCGGATCAGTCGGTGCCGAAGTAGGAGTCGTAGATCTCGTCGTAGCGGCCGCTGTCGCGCATCTCGCTGAGCTGCTCGTTGACCGCGTCGGTGAGCTCGGAGCCCTTCTTCAGAGCCAGACCGTAAGACTCGTCGGTCTCGTACTCCTCGACGATCTCGAAGTCACCCGAGCGGGTGTGCTCGACGTTGACCGGCAGGTCCTGGAGGAGCGCGTCGACGTTGCCGGCCTGGATGGCGGCCCACATCTCGGCGTCGCTGGGGAAGGTGATGACCTCGGCGTCAGCGGGAGCGTTCTCTTCGGTGTAGGCCTTGCCGGTGGTGCCGCGCTGGACGCCGACCTTCTTGCCGGAGAGGTCCTCGATGGAGGCGATGTCGGAGCCGGCCGGAACGAGGAGCGACTGCTTGGAGTCGTAGTAGGGGTCGGTGAAGTCGAGGTTCTGTGCCCGCTCCTCGGTGATGGTCATGGCGGACGCAGCGAGGTCGCACTGGCCGGCGTTGAGCGTCTGGCCGGACTGCAACGGGTCGAACTCGCTGTCCTGGATGACCAGGTCGAGGCCGAGGCCGTCGGCGATCTCGGCGACGATGTCGACGTCGAAGCCCTTGAAGCCGAGGTCGGATCCCTCGTCGAAGTCCTCGAACGGCGGGTAGGGCACGTCCGAGCACACGGTGAGCGTGCCTTCGGTGATCGTGGCCAGGCTCTCGGTGTCCGAGCCGTTCGTGTCCTTGTCGGTCTCGCTGTCACTGCCGCACGCGGACAGGGCCAACCCCATGGCAAGGGCGGCGCCGCCGGCGAGGGTACGGATCATTCTGGTCCTCATGGACGGTCACACTAGTGGTAGGGACGCTCTCAACAGCGCAGCCGGCTCAGATCCGCACCAGGCCGAGTCGCCGTAGGTCTCCGAGCGGATCGAGTACGCCGCAGCAGCCGAACGACCTGAACCAGCGCCGTGCGCGGGTCAGCTCGTCGTCGCCGAGCTGCTCGACGCGGTCCATCAGAGCGCGTTCATCGGTCTCCTCGAGCAGACGCGCGACCTCGTCGACACCGGCGCCGTCGAACGCCGCCCCGGTGGCGAGCAGCACGTTGAGGAAGCCGTGATGCTCGAAGCCGGTGTCCTCTACCCGGTGCCGCACGGCATGGTGCAGGCCCGCCGTGCACTTGAACGCCAGCTCCCGGTCCAGGCCCGCATCGATGGCACGGGCGAGCACAGGGGACGTCGGGAACAGGTCGGCGCGCTCACCGCCCGTGCGCCATTTCAACAGCAGCTCGCTCTCGGCGACCGCATCCAGCGCAGCCAGCCACCCGTGGGTGCCGACCAGTTCCTGCGCGAGGGGCGGCTCGACGTAGACCGGGACCTCCAGTCCGGCGGCGTCCACCGCGGCGGTCGTCTTGCGGGCACTTCCCCCGAGGTCGTCGAGGTCGCGGAGGGCGATCTCGAGTGAGTGCAGCTCGAGCAGGTCCGAGCCGCCTGCCCAGCGCGACGCGGGCTCGATGCCGCCCGCACCGCCCGTGACCACCACCGTCACCGGCAGCGGAGCCCCGGGCGAGAGAGTCAGCACCTCCAGCAGGTCCGGGAGCCGGACGTCGCTGACCACGAACGGCCCCAGCAGGTCGGCGTACGGCGCGGCGAGGTGCTCGCGGTGGTCGCGGACCGCTTCGGCGAGGTGCGCGTTGCCGGGCGGGAAGATGGCCGCGTCGTCGACGAACGCGGCGAACTCCGACGGGATCACGACGGTCGTTGACACGCCTTCGACCCTAACCGAGTCTGGCCTGAGGAGCGGAGGAGAGGACTTCAGTGGCTCATTACCGGCAGGTCGGCGAGGTGTCGCGGCACCGGCACACCCAGTTCCGCGACGACGCAGGGGCTCTGTACTACGAGGAGCTGATGGGGGAGGAGGGGTTCTCCTCCGACTCCTCGCTGCTCTACCACCGCGGTGTGCCGTCGGCGATCGTGGCGAGCGAGGTCTGGGAGCTGCCCGACCAGAGCACCACGCCGAATCATCCGTTGAAGCCGCGGCACCTCAAGCTGCACTCGCTCACGGCCGCCGGCGTCGACGCGGTGACCGGGCGGCGGCTGGTGCTGGGCAACTCCGACGTCCGGATCGGGTACGTCGTGGCGGACGCGGCCTCGCCGTACTACCGCAACGCGGTCGGCGACGAGTGCGTCTACGTCGAGGCAGGGTCCGGCACGGTCGAGACGGTCTTCGGCGTGCTGCGCTACCGCACCGGCGACTACGTGCTGATCCCGAGGGCGACCACGCACCGCTGGGTCCCTGCGGAGCCCAGCCGGCTCTACGCCATCGAGGCCAACAGCCACATCCACCCGCCCAAGCGCTACCTCTCCCGCTTCGGGCAGCTGCTCGAGCACGCGCCGTACTGCGAGCGCGACCTGGTCGGCCCCACCGAGCCGATGGTCCTCGAGGGCAGTGATGTCGAGGTGCTGGTCAAGCACCGCGGCAACGGGCCGGGCGGCATCGTCGGCACCCGGATGGTCTACGACACGCATCCGCTCGACGTGGTCGGCTGGGACGGCTGCCTGTACCCCTACACGTTCAACATCGAGGACTACATGCCGATCACCGGCAAGGTGCACCAGCCGCCGCCGGCGCACCAGGTCTTCGAAGGGTGGAACTTCGTAATCTGCAACTTCGTGCCGCGCAAGGTCGACTACCACCCGTTGGCGGTGCCGGTGCCCTACTACCACTCCAACGTCGACTCCGACGAGGTCATGTTCTACGTCGCCGGCGACTACGAGGCCCGCAAGGGCAGTGGCATCGGCATCGGGTCGATCTCCCTGCACCCGGGCGGTCACGCGCACGGCCCGCAGCCGTCGGCGATCGAGGCGTCGCTGGGTGCGGAGTACTTCGACGAGACCGCCGTCATGGTCGACACCTTCAAGCCGCTCGAGCTCGGCGAGGCGGGCCTGGCTGCCGAGGACCCGGCGTATCCCTGGACCTGGGCCGGCCGCGGGCCCAGGGACTGAGCGCGTGCCGGCGTACGTCGCCTTCCTGCGCGCGATCAACCTCGGGCAGCACCGCAAGTTCCCGATGGCCGACCTGCGCACGTGCCTGCAGGAGGCCGGGTACGACGACGTGGCCACGCACATCCACACCGGCAACGTCTTCCTGCGCACCCCCGCACGGTCGCGCGACAAGCTGAGCGCCGCGCTAGAGCAGCTTTTCGCCGACACCGTCGGTTTCGAGGTGCCGACCATCGTCACTACGCCAACCGCGCTCAAAGAGACGTACGCCGCGGTGCGGGCACTGGAAGTCACCGCACCTCGGCACTACGTCACGTTCCTCAAGCGTGAACCGAGCGCAGAGGCCACTTCGGCGATCGACTCCTGGGACGTCCCTGGCGAAGGTGCGCGGGTGCTCGGACGCTCGGTCTATTGGTGGCTCGACCACCTCAACGCGGAGGCGAAGATCTCCAACGCCACCTTCGACAAGCACGCCGGCCCCGCCACCACCCGCGACCTCAAGGTCGTCGCCGCGCTGGTCGACAAGTGGTGCTGAGGCTCGGACCGCACTGAGGGGAGAACCTCAGCCGGTGACGGGCACGTCGCCTTGGACGGGGGTGGGCGCAGGTGCCGGAGCGGGGGTGTTGCGGTCCCGACGCTGTGGGTCGCCACAGGTCACCGAGCCGACCACCGCTTCCGCGGAGCCGTCCGCCAGTGAGACCACCAAGCCGTCGACGGTGAAGGCGCCGTTGTCGTGCGCGGTCTGCCGGTTGACGGTGATCGCA
Organism: Marmoricola sp.; assembly: GCA_043427135.1. Lineage (GTDB taxonomy): Bacteria > Actinomycetota > Actinomycetes > Propionibacteriales > Nocardioidaceae > Marmoricola_A. The sequence goes on from JBHWSH010000327.1 coordinate 8,774, forward strand.
AGCAGGGGATTGTCCGGAAGCAGTGCCGTGTTGGGTTCGAGTGAACCGACGATCTCGGGGACCGGTGCCCCCAGGGCGCGCACATCACTGACCCGGACCTCGCCGGCGTCTCCGTCGCAGCTGATGTCGAGCACCCCGATCTCCAGCAGGCTGGGGATGTCGGCGTCGAGCAGCTGGTTGCACAGTGTCACGAGATCCTCGGTAGTGGGGGTCTGCAGCCCCGGCACCGGCAGTTGCTCGAGCAGCGGCGGGATCTCTCCCGGCGCCTGCTCGAAGGCGGTGCACGCCTGCTGCAGCTGCGCCAACCCGTCCTTCAGCTCCTGCGGCAGGGAGTCTCCGACGGCACCGATCGTGAGGTCGACCAGGTTCACCGAGGCGACGTCGTCTCCGGCGCTCAGGGTGGCGACGCCTCCGCCGAGGAGCGGGTTGTCGGGGATCGCGCCGCCCGTGGTCTGCGTGGACCCGTCGGTGGACTCGACGTACGGCGTGGGAGGGATCGCTTCCTCGCCCTGAGCGCTCAGGGTCAGGCCGTACGCCGAGGACGTGGTGGGTGGAGCGGCGACCGTGGACGCGGTGGTGGCCGCGAGAAGCACGCCGGTCGCGGTGGCGACGACGCCGAGGCCGAGGGCTGCGGGGGACGACATCTTCATTGGTTTTCTCCGTGTTCTTCGGTCGGTCATCGGTCGTCGACCACCACGAGGGTGCCGAGAGGGACTTGGCGTAGGGCGTCGAGAGCGTCGTCGGGGACGCGGATGCAGCCGTGGCTGACGGCCTGCCCGAACACGCCGGCATCGGGCCAGCCGTGCAACGCGACGGTGCCCGGCCCGCCGCCGTACGTGTCGAGGGAGTCGCTGTGGCTGCCGAGAGGCAGGATCACCGAGGAAAAGGACTGGTCGGGGTCGGTGAACGATCCGAGCAGGAAGCTCCGCCCGGTCGGCGTCGGGGTGGACGCCTTGCCCACGGCCACCGGCCACGATCCGATGGACGTGCCGTGATGGAGGAGCTCGAGTCGCTTCGAGGTCGTGTGCACCCGCACGAGGTACGCCGAGGTGCGACGCTCCGCCTGCGCGGTGCGGATCCAACCGGTGGCCGCGTTGGGTCGTGAGGGGAGCAGCACCTGGGACCAACCGCCACGCCTGTCGATCACCGGCAGCCAGACGGGCCCGATCTGCTCCGGCCCGATCTTGGCGAAGGCGCGCCCACCCGGCGAGCGGTGCACCCGGATCGTCCGCAAGGGATGCAGCACCTCACCGTCGGTGATCGCGTAGGGGTCCTTGTCCTGCGGCGCGCGGGGCAGCCGGGCGTGCGTGGTCGCCTCGGGCAGATCGGCAAGCCGAACCTTCGGGGGCCGCTGCTTGCCCGTCGCTTCCTGCGCCTGCGCTTGGCCGCGGTCGGGGCTCACCAGGACAACGCCGGCAGCAACGACCATCGCAACGAGCGCGAGCACGGCCAACTTGTCGCCGAGCGAGCGCGCTCGGCTCAAGGGCTGTGCGTCCGCCGCCGAGGGCGACTCTTTTGGCACGGGTCCTCCCGATAGGTCACGTGCGCGCAGGATGTGGTCATGGGGTTCAACGCGACAGTCGCCGCCAAGTCACGGCTGCGCAGCGACGCTCCATTAAAGTCCCGGCATGACTGCTGGACACACCGAGGGACACCTGCTGACCGACGTCCGCGATGGGGTTTGCACGATCACGTTCAACCGGCCGGATGCGTTCAACGCGCTCGACGAGGAGATGGCCGAGGGACTCGTCGCGGGGCTGACGGCGGCGCAGGCCGACGATGCCGTGCGCGTCGTGGTGATCACCGGCACAGGCGCGGCGTTCAGTGCCGGGGCGAGCCTGGTCGGCGACAACCCGATCGAGACCTTCGACGAGCGCACGATGGACGGCGCCAACATGATCAGCCGCACCATCACCGGTCTCGGCAAGCCCGTCATCTCCGCGGTCAACGGCATCGCGGCCGGCGTCGGCGCGTCGATGGCGTTCGCCTCCGACCTGTCGGTCGCGAAGCGGTCCGCAGCGTTCCTGCTGGCGTTCTCCCAGGTCGGGTTGATGCCCGACGGTGGCGCCTCGCTGACCGTCGCGGCAGCGGCTGGCCGCGCGCGGGCGATGCGGTGGGCGCTGCTGGCCGAGCCGATCTCGGCCGAAGAGGCAGCGGCTACTGGCTTGATCAGTCATGCCGTGGATGACGACGCATTCGACGAGACCGTCGCCAAACTGGCCCGCCGGCTCGCCGGCGGGCCGCCGATCGCCTTCGCCGCCACCAAGAAGGCGATCAACAACGCCACTCTGCACCAGCTCGAGGCGGCACTCGAGCGGGAGAAGACCGGTCAGCTCGTCCTGTTCGGCACCGAGGACGCCGCCGAGGGCATGCGAGCCTTCGTACAGAAGCGCCGCCCGCAGTTCACCGGGCGGTAAACATGTGTTGAGCATGCACACACATGCGCGTAGCATGTCTGGATGAGCAAGATGTTGCAGGTGCGCGACGTACCCGATGACGTGCATGGCGAACTCCGCCGCCGCGCGAAGGCGGAGGGGATGAGTCTCTCGGATTACACCCGCCGGGAATTAGAGCGGCTCGCTCGGCGGCCCACCCTCGAGGACGTGCTCGATCGAGCGGCCAGGCGATCCGGCGAGTCGATGACTTTCGCCCAGGCGCGCGAAGCCATTGTCTCTGCCCGTCCCAGCGAGTGATCGTTGTCGACGCCTCGGTCCTGCTAGCCGCGCTTCTCAGCGAGCGCGGTGCCGGGGCCCTCGCCCGTGAACGACTGCGTGGAGAAGGCGACCTGCATGCACCACATCTGATCGGCGTCGAGATGACATCGGCACTTCGTCGCAGGGTCCGTCTCGGCCAGACGAACCCCGACGCCGCATGGACTGTATTGGCCGACGTGGCGACCTTCCCGCTGATGCGCTGGGATCATGAGCCGCTTCTGTCACGGGTGTGGGAATTGCGCGACAACCTCACGGTGTACGACGCGATGTACGTCGTACTGGCCGAGTTGCTCGACGCACGACTGCTCACCACCGATGCTCGACTGGGACGAGCGCCGGGGGTTCGCTGCGAGGTGGAGGTCCTCGCCGACTGATGGCAGTTGCCATCAGGGACGCGTCCGCACGGCCCTCGTCAGGCCGGCTTCACGCCTTCACGAGTGGTATCCCGTAGGCCTGGAACCGAGGGTCGGCAGTCATTACGGTCAGGCGTTCGACCATCGCTTGAGCGATGATCAGTCGGTCGAACGGGTCACGGTGGTGCACGGGCAGTTCCGACACGGCGAGGCTGTGGGTCGGCGAGAGGCCAAGGGTGCGAACTCCCGAGTCCGCGATCCGTGCCTGCAGGTCCGCGGGCACGTCCAGCTTGCCGACGGCAGCCTTCACGCCGACCTCTGCGTAGGACGCGGCGCTGAACAGCAGGTCGTCGGCCGCTTCGATCGCGTCGCGGGCTCGCGCCGACAACTCGCGCTGACCGGAGAGATGCCAAAGGACGATATGGGTGTCGAGGAGCAACCTCACTAGCCGAGCATCTCGTCGATCTCGGCATCGGTGAGTTCGAAATCGTCGCCGATCCGAATGTCCTCCGTCGAGCCACCTGCCGCGAGAAACTGGGCGCCGGGGCTCGTTCGCTCGATCGGGACCAGCCGTACGACGGGAACGCCGTCGCGTGCAATCTCCACGGCCTCGCCCTCGAGCGCCAGGGCGATCAGCCGTGACAGGTCCGTCTTGGCCTGTCCAACATTGACCATCGTCATCGACTCAGGATACAAACCTTGGCCAAGCTTGGCCAAGCTCATCGTCAGTCCGGCTGCACGTGGACGGTGGGGATCACCGGCTCGCCCTTGGACAGCATGCGGGCGCGCATCGGCAGCTCCCCCCGCGCGCGCTCGTGCCGGGCCCGCGCCGCAGAGATCGGCTCGCGGCCGACGACGGCGCCGTCGCGGACCAGGGGCACCAGCAACTCGCGATCGTCGCCGTCGTCCAGCGGCGGTTCGCCCACCCCGACGACCTCCGCCTCGGCCACGCCATCCGCGTTGCGTCGACGCAACGCGAACTTCCGCCCACCGCGAGAGCCCTTGTCCTTGCTCTTCTTCGCCACGTCGACCATCACGCCGTCGTCGCCCGCGCGCGAGACGAGCTTGTAGACGAAGCCGGCCGTCGGATGCCCGCTCCCGGTGACCAGCGAGGTGCCCACGCCGTACCCATCGACGGGTGCTGCGGCCAGCGCCGCGATGGCGTACTCGTCGAGGTCGGAGGTGACCACGATCCGCGTCGCGGTCGCGCCCAACCGGTCGAGCTGCGCGCGCACCTGGTGGGCCAGCAGGCCGAGGTCGCCAGAATCGATCCGGACCGCGCCCAGATCCGTGCCGGCGATCTCCACCGCCGCGGTGACGGCCGCGGTGACGTCGTAGGTGTCGACCAGCAGCGTGGTGCCGGTGCCGAGCGAGCGCACCTGCGCGGTGAAGGCGTCGCGCTCGGAGTCGTGCAGCAGCGTGAAGCTGTGGGCGCTGGTGCCGGCCGACGGGATGCCGTGCCGGCGGGCGGCCTCGAGGTTGGAGGTGGTGGCGAACCCAGCGACGTACGCCGCTCTGGCCGCGGCCACTGCTGCTTCCTCGTGTGTGCGCCGACTGCCCATCTCGATGCACGGGCGGTTGCCGGCAGCGCAGGTCATCCGGGAGGCCGCGGAGGCGACGGCTGAGTCATGGTTGAGGATCGAGAGCAGCACGGTCTCGAGCAGGACGGCCTCGGCGAAGGTGGACTCCACGACCATCACGGGCGAGTAGGGCAGATAGACCTCGCCGTCCGGGTAGCCCCAGACCTGGCCTGAGAAGCGGTACGACGCCAGGTAGTCCAGCGTGGCGGCGTCCACCACCTGCCGGTCGGCGAGGAACTCGATGACCAGGTCGTCGAAGCGGAACGCCTCGATGGCGTCGAGCGCACGCTGTACGCCGGCCACCACGCCGTAGCGCCGGCCCTCGGGGAGGCGACGCGAGAACAGCTCGAACACCGAGCGTCGATCGGCCGTGCCCGCCGCGAGCGACGCCTGCAGCATGGTCAGCTCGTAGTGGTCGGTGAGGAGCGCCGTGGAGCTCATCGCGAAGGGTCTGTCGACGGCCATCCGCTCACCCTAGACAGGCCCGACGATAGGGTGGAGGCCGTGTCCGCACCGATGCCCGTCGAGTACGAAGAGTCCGCACTCGACGACCTGACCGCGGTCGACAAACCTTGGCAGACAGTGGTGTGGAACGACCCGGTGAACCTGATGTCCTATGTCACCTTCGTCTTCCAGCAGTACTTCGGCTACACGCGGCAGAAGGCGGAGAAGCTCATGCTGCAAGTGCACCAGGACGGTCGTTCGGTGGTGTCCTCGGGCAGTCGCGAGGAGATGGAACGCGACGTCCGCGCGATGCACGAGTACGGCCTGTGGGCGACTCTGGAGCGGTCCGAATGAGCGAAGGATTCCAGCCCATGCGGGGCGGGGGAGCGGTCGCCACCTTCGGTGGTTACGAAGCCGACCTCCTGCGCTCCCTGGCCGGCCAGCTCATCGAGCTGCTGCGTGACGAAGCCGCGGTACCGACCAGCGCGGTGGACCCGTTCGAGGCATTGCTCGACTTCACCGGACCCACGACCGCGCCGGAGGACCCGGTTCTCGCGCGCCTGTTCCCCACGGCGTACCGCGAGGACGAGGAGGCTGCCGCGGACTTCCGCCGCTTCACCGAGTCCGAGCTCCGCAGCGGCAAGGCGGGCAACGCGGGTGCGGTCATCGACCTGCTGGAGGAGGCGGGTCTGCCCGACGACGTCGACACTGACCTGACCATCGACGTCGAGCTCGACCCGGCGAGCGCCATGGCGTGGCTCAAGACTCTCACCGACATGCGCCTGGCGCTGGCGACCCGCCTCGGGATCGAGGACGACGACGAGGACTTCTGGCTCTCGCTGCCCGACGACGACCCGCGGGCGCACGTGCACGACATCTACGACTGGTTGGGCTTCCTGCAGGAGACGCTGGTGCACGCCGTCTCAGCCTGAGTCACCTGGCACGGGACGCCCGATCCGCGCGTCTACCCTTGCCCGGTGCTCGTGATCGACCGGTCCACCTACGACGCCATCGTGGCGCACGCCAAGCGGGACCATCCCGACGAGGCCTGCGGCATCGTGGCCGGACCGGAAGGCTCGGATCGTCCCGCGCGGTTCGTCCCGATGATCAACGCAGCCGGGTCGCCGACGTTCTACGAGTTCGACTCCACCGAGCTGCTGACGCTCTATAAGGAGATGTGGGCCAACGACGAGGAGCCGGTGGTGATCTACCACTCGCACACCGCGACCGAGGCCTATCCCAGCCGCACCGACATCGGTCTGGCCAGCGAGCCCGGCGCGCACTATGTGCTCGTCAGCACACGCGAGCACGGAAACAACGACGGACCTGTGGAGTTCAGGTCCTACCGGATCGTCGACGGCGAGGTGA
>JBHWSH010000328.1:0-21663 GCA_043427135.1 Marmoricola sp.
GGCTCCCCGCGGGCGGACACGCGGGCGGACACGAGGACCGCCCAGAGGGCGGCGCTCCCGAGGCCGAGCCGGGCGACGAGCCGAAGGAGTGAGCGGGCTCCACGTCGACGCCCTGTCCTGCTTGACGACCTGGCACGCACCGACGCCGGCGCAGGAGACGCTGCGCGCGGCGTACGTCGACCATCTGCGCGCCCACCCCGACGGGTTGGACCGTTCGTGCCGCCCCGACCACGTCACCGCCAGCACGCTGGTCCTGTCCCCCGACGGCGACCAGGTGCTGCTGACCCATCACGCAAAGGCGCGGGCCTGGTTCCAGTTCGGCGGCCACGTCGAGCCGAGCGACCTCACGCTGTCCGGCGCGGCGCTGCGCGAGGTCACCGAGGAGTCCGGGCTCACCACGCTCGAGCTCGACCCTGAGCCGGTGCACCTGGACACCCACGAGGTGCCGTTCTGCGGCGGCACGGGCACCCGCCACCTCGACGTCCGCTTCCTCGCCATCGCCGACCCGAAGGACGGCGCTCACACGGTCAGCGAGGAGTCCACCGACGTGCGCTGGTGGCCCGTCAGCGCCTTGCCGAGCGACGAGGCATCACTGCACGAACTGATCGACCTGGGCCGGCGACGCCTCGCGCGTCGACCTCGCCGGCGCTGACCACGCGTCGAGCCCGTCCTCGACGCAGTCGCCGTCGAGCACGTCTTGCGGCCGCACCCGCAGATGAGCCGCATAGGCGACCCCTTCGAGGAACCCGCGTGCCCGCTCGGCCTTGGGCATCTGGTCGACCATCCGCCAGAACGCCCGCGTGTGCCCAGGCTCCAGCAGGTGCGTGAGCTCGTGCAAGAGGACGTAGTCGATGACCCACGGAGGCATGCCCTGCAGCCGCTTCGAGAGCCGGATGGCCCGGTCGGCCGGAGTGCACGACCCCCAGCGCTGCTCCTGGTTGCGGACCCAACGGACCGAGGTCGGCCGCGCCAGCCCATGCAGATAACGGGTCGACAGCTGCTCCGCGCGCCTTGCCAGCGTCGCGTCGTCGGGTCGGCGGCGCTGCTCGGCGCGATGGACGCGCTCCACCATGGCCTCCACCCACGACGACTCTTCGTCGTCGGACAGCCGAGCCGGGAGCAGTACGACGATCGCGCCGTCGTCGCCGCGATAGGCCGAGACAGTGCGCCGACGGCGCCCGCTACGACGTACGTCGACCCTGGGCTCCCCGTCGTCCATGTGAGGCACGTTACTCCGTCCGTGCTCGGCAGCGACGGCTCAGCGTGCGACGGCGCCACTCCACGCGAGCAGGTCCTCCAGCGGCCACGTCGTGACGATCCGCTCGGGTGGGACGCCCAGCCGGACGGCCCGAGCGGCGCCGTGGTCGAGGAAGTCGAGCTGTCCCGGCGCGTGCGCGTCGCTGTCGATCGAGAACAGGCAGCCCAGCTCGAGCGCCAGCAGGATCAGCTCGTCGGGCGGGTCGACCCGCTCGGGGCGGCTGTTGATCTCTACGGCGACGTCGTGATCTCGACAGGCGGTGAAGACCGCCTCGGCGTCGAACTCGCTCTGCGGACGGGTCCCCCTGCCGCCGCGCACCAGCCGACCGGTGCAGTGGCCGAGCACGTTCGTGTGCGGGTTGCGTACTGCGGCGACCATCCGTCGGGTCATCGCCTCGCGCTCCATCCGCAGCTTGGAGTGCACCGAGGCGACCACGATGTCGAGCTGGTCGAGCATCTCGTCGGTCTGGTCGAGCGCACCGTCGTCGAGGATGTCCACCTCGATGCCGCGCAGGAGCCGGAACGCCCCTGCCAGGTGGGCGTTCACGCCTTCGACCACCTCGAGCTGTCGGCGCAGCCGAGCCACGCTGAGCCCGTTGGCGATGGTCAGCCGAGGCGAGTGGTCGGTGAGCGCGAGGTACTCGTGGCCCAGCTCGACGGCGGTCATCACCATCTCCTCGATGGGCGATCCGCCGTCGGACCAGTCGGAGTGGGAGTGCAGGTCGCCGCGCAGCAGGCTGCGTAGCTCCTCGCCGCCCGTCTCCAGCGGTCCGGCGGTCGACTCCAGCTCGGCGAGGTACGCCGGGACGCGGCCGGCGTACGCATCGAGGACGACCGCTTCGGTGGCCTTGCCGATGCCCTCGAGTTGGCGCACCGTGCCGTCGGCGACGCGCTGGTCGAGCTCGCCGGGCGGCAGTGCGATCAGCGTCGCGGCGGCGCGCCGGAACGCCTTGACCTTGAACGTCTCGGCGAGTCGCCGCTCGAGCAGGAACGCAATCCGGCGCAGGGCGCGGACGGCTGTGCCATCAGGATCACCCGGGGCGCGTGGCTCGGAGGTGCTCACCGTCGTACTGTGCTCGATTTTTCTTCCGTCCACACCCGGTGGAGGACTGCTTCCGCAGGTCGCCAGGCGTGTCGGCGCCGCGGCCTCGCCGTCCTGCACAGTTTTTCCACTGCGTTGTCCACAGGGCGTTCCCGCGTGTCCCACACGTTGTCCACAGGGGTTTCCACAGGGGTGGACTGCTCCTCGTTGACCGGCCGCACCGGCCTCGCGTAGGTTCCTCGGCAGGTGAGGCCCCCGGCCCGCCCGAGGGTGGCTCGCAAGGGGAAGGCGAGTGACACTGAAGGCGGTCGGGGGCCTTCTTTTCGCTTGAAACGCGCGGGCCGTCAGCGACCCTGGAACTTCGGCGGCCGCTTCTCCCCTGCCGCTCGGACACCCTCCTGCAGGTCCTCGGTCGCGAGGGTGACCGGCTGGGCGAGCGCTTCCCACTCGACCGCGGTGACGAAGTCGGCGTGACCGCCGTCGCGCATGGCGACCTTCGTCAGGCGGCTGGCGATCGGAGCGGTCGCGGCGATCTCGGCGGCCGTGCCCAGGACCGTGTCGAGGAAGGACTCGTCGGGCGTCACCGAGGAGACCATGCCCATCCGGAACGCCTCGTCTGCGCCGATCATCCGCCCGGTCAGCAGCAGGTCGCGGGCGTGCGCCTCGCCGACGACGTTGGGCAGCGTGTACGTCGCGGCCATCCCCGCGTGCATGCCGAGCTTCACGAACGGCACCGACATGCGAGCCGACGCCGCGGCGTACCGGATGTCGCAGGCCAGCGCCATGCACAATCCGGCCCCGACGGCAGGACCGTTGATCGCGGCGATCGTCGGCACCTCGAGCTTGCGGATCGACAGCCACGCCCGATAGAAGCCCAGCATCCTGGTGCGGAGTCGGTCGACCGGGGCGTCGGGCTCGCCAGCGATCCACTTCGGGTCGCCGCCGGAGCAGAAGGCGCTGCCCTCGCCGGTGACCACGACCGCGCGGACGGTCGGGTCGGCGGCCAGCTCGTCGATGGTCGCGACCCAGGCGGCGGTCATGGGGTCCGACATCGCGTTGCGCTGGGCGGGGTTGTCGAGGGTGAGCAGGACGACGCCCTCCGAGGGGCGCTCGACGCGGAGATGGGTCTGGTCGGTCTGGTCGGTCATGGCCGCGACGATAACGGCGCCAGGGTCGGGGGCGCGTCGACTGGTGCGGTGCTGTTGCCACTGAGTGCGTGTCCTGCGGGCTCTGCTGCGGCGATAACCCCGCGTTACATGGGGTCGGGCCGCCACTGGGCGAGGCGGTCGCGCTCGTGGGTCAGCGCGCGGAGGTCGCCCTCGGGGTAGGACCATTCCGTCGACCAGGCGAGGGCGTCGAAGGGGCAGACCTCGACGCAGATGCTGCAGTACATGCACAGCGAGTAGTCGATCGCGAAGCGGTCGAGCACGTGCCGAGATCGGTCGCGGCCGCCCTCGGTGGTCGCCGGCTCGACCTCCTTGTGGGAGTCGATGTGGATGCACCACGCCGGGCATTCGCGGGCGCAGAGCATGCAGGAGGTGCAGTTCTCCTCGATCAGCGCGATCACACCGCGGCTGCGCTCGGGTACGTCGGTCATGCCTCACCTCGCGACATGGGCGGCACCCAGTCTTTTGGTACGCCGGGCGGCCGCAGTCTGCGCCGCGACGGGCGGGCAGTGGCCAGGGTGGCGTCGCTCTCGCCGGGCTCCTTGGCCCCCGGCCAGGGGCTCTCCAGGCGGGCGGCGAGCAGGTGTTCCTTGCGCAGGGGGTGCCCCTCGTGGCCGGGCGGAAGCAGCAGCGGCTCGAGCTCGATGGGCGTGTCCTCGGCGTCGAGGAACTCCACGCCGAACATCTCCGCGGTCTCGCGCTCGTGCCAGCGCGCGCCGGCGTATACCTCAGCGGCGGTGCGGACGCGTGGGGCCTCGGCGGGCAGGAGTGTCCGGACCAGCAGATGCTCGACGGGCCGGCCGGCAGCCGGTGCGGCGAGGTGGGCCACGAGGCGGATCCCGTCGGGCTCGTCGACCGCGCTGAGGAAGTCGAAGTAGGCGCAGCCGGCGTCACGCGCGGCGGTGAGGGCCGGCACCCAGGCGTCGGGCGCGATGTCGAGGGTGGCCAGGCCGTAGCTCTCCTCGACGGTGACCGAGAGCGCCTCGGCCAGACGGTTGGCGAGTTTGGTCACGAACGCCCCCGGGCCTCGAGCTGACGCAGGCCGTCCAGCAGCGTCTCGGGGCGCGGCGGACAACCGGGGATGTAGACGTCGACCGGCACGATCGTGTCGACGCCCTTCACCACGCAGTAGGAGTCCCAATACGGCCCGCCGCTGTTGGCGCAGGAACCGAAGGAGATCACGTGCCGCGGCTCGGGCATCTGCTCGTAGAGCCGCCGCACCGCGGGCGCCATCTTGTCGGTCACGGTGCCGGACACGACCAGCACATCGGCGTGCTCGGGCCCATCGGCATGCGGCTCGACCCCCGCAGCAGCGAGCGCTTCCAGATCGAGGGACGCGGCGACGAACTCCACCGCGCAGCAGGCCAGCCCCACGTCGTACAGCCACAGCCGGTAGTCACGTCCCAGCCGCACCGTCGCCCGCTCGGTCCGGGGCTCGGTCACCGCGGTCGACGGACCACCAGGGAGCGGCATGCCGAGGTCGGTGGTCACGGTCCCAACTCTAGGCGCGGGCGGCGGAGCCGGGCAGGATGACGCCGTGACACATCGACCGTCGAACCGCCCGCGCGCCGAGATCGACATCGACGCACCTCTCGATCTGGTGTGGCAGGTCATGCTCGACGTCGAGGAGTACGCCGCGTGGAACCCGTTCGTGGTCCGGGCCGAGTGCCCGACCCCGCCGAGCGTGGGCGACCCGATCCGGCTGCATGTCGTGTTCGGCGACGGCAAGCGCGCGGTCTCTCCCGAGCGGATCAGCGAGGTCACGCCGCCGTACGACGACGACGGCGTCCGGCGCGCGACGCTGGCCTACGTCTACGAGGGACTGCCGGCGAAGCTGCGACTGGTCCGCAGCACTCGCTTCCAGCGGCTCTCCCAGGAGCAAGGCGGGCCGACCCGCTACGAGACGGTCGGGGAGTTCACCGGCCCGCTGGTCGCGCTGGCCGGGATGGCGCGGGTCGAGGACGGCTTCCGCCGCCACGCGGCCGGGCTCAAGGCGCGCGCCGAGCAGCTCAGCCGGGGACCGAGCTGACGAAGCGACGGACCTCGTCCGCGACCACCTCGGGGTGCGACAACGGCAGCCAGTGCCCGTAGGGCACCTCCACGCGCTCCAGCCGGTCGGCCCACCTCTCGCTCTCGCGCAGCGTGGCTTCGCGGATCGCGACGTCCTTGGTCGGCACGAGCTGCAGGACCGGCACGGAGGTACGCCGCTCGCGCGGGCCTCCGATGCGGTGCAGGACGTTGGCGCGGTAGAGCGCGAGACCCTGCACCATGTCGTCGACGAGCGTGGCTGCGTGGTGCCACGGCCGCGGCTCGATCCCTTCCAGCCGCTGGAGCAGCTGCTCCCAGCGGGCCTTGGTCCAGCGCCGCATCACGACCGGGCCGAGCGGTGAGACGAACCCCAGGATGTACGTCGAGGAGAGCAGTTGGGCGCCCATGGCGGGCCAGCGCGCCGGGTCGAGCACGCCGTCGCGGAACCACGTGCCGGAGTGGTCGACGTTGGGTCCGCTGATCGAGGTGAACGAGGCGTAACGCTCGTCGGCGCCGGGCGCGCAGACCGCGTCCCAGGCCTGCACCGACCCCCAGTCGTGGGCCAGCACGTGCACCGGGACGTCCGGACTCACCGCCTCGGCGACGGCGGCGAGGTCGGCGCTGAGCTCGTCGAGCAGGTAGGCGCGGTCGTCGGAAGGACGCGTCGATCGCCCGTGGCCGCGGACGTCGTACGCCACGAGGTGGAAGTCCTCGGCGAGGTGCTCGGCGACGCCGGTCCACAGCGTGTGGGTGTCGGGCCAGCCGTGGACCATCAGCAGCGTGGGGCGATCTGGGTTGCCGGCCTCATAGACGGCCAGGTCCACGTCGGCGCCGTCGTAGGTGCGGGTGACGACGCGGGTGGGCTCGGTCGATGTCCAGGTCATGGCGGCAGCGTCCCCCGGCGTACGCCGCCCCGAACAACAGCCGCGGTCGCGGTCCCATCGCGTGGAACCTCGGCTCGGGAGCTGGGCCGCCCGCGTACGATCGATGCGGACACTCGTGCAGAACTAGAACAGGTTCTAGTAGATTGCGAAGGGGCGTCGTCCGCCCCCCTCATGCGACAGAAGGGCCTCAGCGTGGCCAAGCAGGTCAAGCAGCTCGACCGGGTCATCATCCGTTTCGCCGGCGACTCCGGTGACGGCATGCAACTGACCGGGGACCGGTTCACTCAGGAGACGGCGTCGTTCGGCAACGACCTGGCGACGTTCCCCAACTTCCCGGCAGAGATCCGCGCCCCGCAGGGCACGTTGCCGGGCGTGTCGTCGTTCCAGGTGCACTTCGCCGACCACGACATCCTCACCCCGGGCGACCGTCCCGACGTGCTGGTGGCGATGAACCCGGCCGCGCTCAAGGCCAACGTCGGTGACCTGCCGCGTGGCGCGACGATCGTGGTGGACACCGCGGACTTCACCTCGCGCAACTTGACCAAGGCCGGCTACGCCGATAACCCGCTCGACACCGATGCGTTGGACGAGTACGCCGTGCATCCGCTCGACCTGACCGGCATGACGGTCGAGGCGGTCAAGGAGTTCGGCCTGTCCCGCAAGGACGCGGCGCGGGCGAAGAACATGTTCGCGCTCGGCCTGGTGTCGTGGATGTATGGCCGTCCCACCGAGACCACCGTGGCGTTCCTGGAGCGACGCTTCGCCAAGGTGCCCGCGATCCGCGATGCCAACATCGCGGCGTTCAAGGCCGGCTGGAACTTCGGTGAGACCACCGAAGCGTTCGTGGTGCAGTACGAGATCAAACCGGCTCCGATGGCGACCGGCTCCTACCGCAACATCACCGGCAACCTGGCGCTCTCCTACGGCCTGGTGGCCGGCTCGGTGCGCTCGGGCCTGCCGCTGTTCCTGGGCACGTACCCGATCACGCCGGCTTCGGACATCCTCCACGAGCTCAGCAAGCACAAGCGCTTCGGCGTCACCACCCTGCAGGCGGAGGACGAGATCGCCGGGGTCGGTGCGGCGTTGGGGGCCTCGTTCGCCGGCCACCTCGGCGTCACCACCACTTCTGGCCCGGGCGTAGCGCTCAAGAGCGAGACCATCGGTCTGGCGGTGATGACCGAGCTGCCGCTCGTGGTCGTCGACGTGCAACGCGGTGGACCCTCGACCGGCCTGCCCACCAAGACCGAGCAGGCCGACCTGCTGCAGGCGATGTTCGGCCGCAACGGCGAAGCGCCGGTGCCGGTCGTCGCCCCGGCCTCACCGGCCGACTGCTTCGACGCCGCGGTGGAGGCGACCCGGATCGCGGTCACCTACCGAACGCCGGTGATGCTGCTGTCCGACGGCTACATCGCCAACGGCTCCGAGCCGTGGCGGATCCCCCAGGTCGAGGACCTGCCGAGCATCGACCCCGCCTTCGCCACCGAGACCAACCACGTCGCCACGACTGCGAAGGGCGAGGAGAAGGCCGAGTTCTGGCCCTACCTGCGCGACGAGGAGACCCTGGCCCGGCCCTGGGCCGTCCCTGGCACGCCCGGCCTCGAGCACCGCATCGGCGGTCTGGAGAAGGGCGATGGCCACGGCAACATCTCCTACGACCCGGCCAACCACGACTACATGGTCCGGATCCGTCAGGCCAAGGTCGACCGCATCGCCGAGTCGCTGCCGCCGCTGGAGGTCGACGACCCCTCCGGCAAGGCCCGCGTGCTGGTGCTGGGCTGGGGCTCGACCTACGGTCCGATCGGCGCCGCCTGCCGCCGCGTCCGCAAAGCCGGCATGTCGGTGGCGCAAGTGCACCTGCGCTACCTCAACCCGTTCCCCAAGGACCTCGGCGAGATCCTGAAGCGCTACGACACCGTGCTCATCCCCGAGATGAACCTCGGTCAGCTGGCCTTGCTGATCCGCGCCAAGTACCTCGTCGACGCCGTCGGCTACAACCAGGTCAACGGCATGCCGATCAAGGCCGCCGACCTCGCCGAGGCCCTCACCAACCTCATCGAGGAGACCGAGCCCTCTTCCTCGGTCGAGCCTGTCGAGACCAAGGAGTCCGCCCAGTGACCACCACCGAGCTGCCCTTCCCAGGACTGGCCGGCGTACCCACCGCCGACGGCCCGCAGAACCGCAAGGAGTACACCTCCGACCAGGAGGTGCGCTGGTGCCCCGGCTGCGGTGACTACGCCGTGCTCGCCGCCGTCCAAGGCTTCCTGCCCGACCTCGGCCTGCGCCGCGAGAACATCGTGTTCGTCTCCGGCATCGGCTGCTCCAGCCGGTTCCCGTACTACCTCGACACCTACGGCATGCACTCCATCCACGGGCGCGCCCCCGCGATCGCGACCGGCATCGCCACCGCCCGCGAGGACCTCAGCGTGTGGGTCGTCACCGGCGACGGCGACGCGCTGTCCATCGGCGGCAACCACCTCATCCACGCCCTGCGCCGCAACGTCAACCTCAAGATCCTGCTGTTCAACAACCGGATCTACGGCCTCACCAAGGGGCAGTACTCCCCCACCAGCGAGATCGGCAAGATCACCAAGTCGACTCCGATGGGCTCACTCGACCAGCCGTTCAACCCCGTGTCCCTCGCCCTGGGAGCGGAGGCGTCGTTCGTCGCCCGCACGGTCGACTCCGACCGCAAGCACCTCACCGAGGTGCTCTCCGCGGCAGCGGCCCATCGCGGCACCGCACTGGTGGAGATCTACCAGAACTGCCCGATCTTCAACGACGGCGCCTTCGACGCCATCAAGGGCACACCCCGCTCCGGCGGCGGCGACGCCACCGAGGCGGTCATCCCGTTGCGTCACGGTGAGCCGATCCGCTTCGGCGCTGCCGGCGAGGACGGCCTGCCCCGCAAGGGCGTCCTGCGCGCGGTCGGCGGTGGTGTCGACGTTGTCGACGTGACCCCTGGCAACGTCGGTGACGTCCTGGTTCACGACGCCCACAACCCCGACCCGACGGTGGCGTTCGCGCTGTCGCGGCTGACCGACGCCGGCTATCTCCACCAGGCGCCGATCGGCATCTTCCGCTCGGTGCAGCGCCCGACGTACGACGACCTCGCCCGCGAGCAGGTCGCCACCGCCCGCCAGGGCACCGACGACGCCGACGCCGCGCTGCAGAGCCTGCTCGACGGCGGCGACACCTGGGTCGTCGCCTGACGCACCCGCAGTCGCAGACGACGGCGCCCGGACACTCAGGTGTCCGGGCGGCGTCGTTCGTGCGGGTCAGAAGTAGCGCTTCTCAGTCCACGCGCGCTGAGTGCTCTTGACGAACAGCCCCTGCGCCGGAATGACCACCTTGAAGTGTGTCTTCCCGCTGCGCGCCGGATAGGGGAGCTGGAAGTTCCAGGCACCCGACTTGCTGGTGCGGGTTGTCTTGACGGCCTTCCACTTCTTGCCGACCTTCTTAAAGAGCTTGACCTTCTTCTTGTTCCAGTCAGGGTTGAGCTTGCCCTTCAGGACGGCGTGACGCTTCTTCTCGACAATCTTAGCGTTGAAGTCGCGCTGCACCTTGATGGTGTGCTCGCTGGAGTACGTCGACGCGTAAGGAGTGCCCTCCCCATCGAAGTAATACCGGTACTTGGCCGTGCCCGCCAGTGCCCATACCTGCTGTACGAGCCCCTCATTGTTCGTACCGCTGGTGTAGTCGAAGTTGGTCCAAGCCGTCGAGCCCTTCAGTTGGCGCTGCAGGATCACCCGCGCGCCCTGGATCGGAGCGCCGTTGCTGGTCACGCGGGCCGTTACTACCGCGTCGTCGGCGTATCCGAGTGGGGGCCCGGCGTCGTCGGCGTACACACCCTTTTTGGTGGTGTAGATCCCGCGGTCTGGATCGGCCTTCAACAAGATGTCGATGACCAAGGGGGTTGTGCCAGGAGCAGCGTGGGCGGGGGCAGCGACGAAGAGGCTGCCGATGAGTGCGAGGAAGAGGACCGCTACAGCGGATCCGAGACGAGTGTGGGTGCGCATGAGCGGACCCTAAGCGACGGCGGCGCCCGCCTGCCATACCCCCTCAAAGCGTGGGATACGGTCCGCGGGTGAGGGAGGGTCGCAGAGGGTTCGGCTTCGGCGTCGCGGCCTACGGCATCTGGGGACTCTTCCCGCTCTACTGGCCGCTGCTGGAGCCGGCCGGGGCGATCGAGCTGCTGGCCCACCGCGTGGTCTGGACGGCGGTGACGATGGCGCTGCTCGTGTTCGTGCTGCGCCGCCGCGCGTCGCTGCGCACTGTGTTGGCCTCGCGACACAAGGTCGTCCTGCTCGGCACCGCGTCGGCGATGATCTCGGTCAACTGGGGCGTCTACATCTGGGCGGTCAACAACGAGCACGTCGTGGACGCCAGCCTGGGCTACTTCATCAACCCCCTGGTCACCGTGCTCGCCGGCGTCCTCATCCTCCGAGAGCGGCTGCGCCGGACGCAATGGGTCGCGCTGGGCATCGCCTCCGCCGCGGTCGTCGGTCTGACCGTGGAGCACGGCCGTCCGCCGTGGGTGGCGCTGACGCTCGCGGTGAGCTTCGCGGCGTACGGCTTGCTCAAGAAGTACGCCGACGTCGGTGCGGTCGAGAGCCTGACGGTGGAGACGGCGCTGGTGGCACCCCTCGCGGTCGCCTATCTGGCCTGGGTGATCGCCGCGGGCCACAGCCAGGCCACGCAGAACCTGCCGTGGCATCCGGTCCTGCTGGCCACCAGCGGCATCGTGACCGCGCTGCCCCTGATCTTCTTCGGCGCGGCCGCCACTCGGATCTCCCTCACCACGCTCGGACTGCTGCAGTACATGACCCCGACGTTGCAGTTCCTCCTGGGCGTGGTGGTCTTCGGTGAGCCGATGTCGCCGGGGCGTTGGGTCGGGTTCGCGGTCATCTGGCTCGCGCTGGTGCTGTTCACCGCCGACTCCATGCGCCAGCGACAGCTGACCCGGCTTCGCGTCGAGGCATCGGCCGTCTGACACGCGGGTAAGGGCTCGCCATGCAGTACGTCGAAGTGGCCCGCGCCGAGTCCGAGCGCGGCGAGGTGGTGCTGCGTCAGCGGATCGACCCCGACCATCCGGAGGCACCGGCGGTGCTGGAGTTGCGCGTCAACGGCGTCTTCGTCATGGACACCCTCGAGAACAGCACCGAGATCGCACTGGCGCGCGCCGCGCTGCGCGGCGTCGACCGCGCCGAGCGGGTGTTCATCGGGGGTCTCGGACTGGGCTTCACCGCCCACGAGGTGCTCGCCGACACGCGCGTCGAGAAGGTGGTGGTCGCCGAGATCGAAGATGCGCTGGTCGGATGGTTCCGTGACGGCACCGTGCCCCACGGTCCCGGTCACCTGGCCGACGAGCGCCTCACCCTGACCGTCGCCGACGTCCGGCTGGCCGTGCAGGAAGCCGGCCCCGCGGCGTACGACGTGATGCTGCTGGACGTCGACAACGGGCCCGACTTCCTGGTGCACGACGCCAACCAGCAGCTCTACGAGCGGCCGTTCCTCGAAGCCGCCCGCCATGCCCTGGTGCCGGGCGGTCGGCTGGCCGTGTGGTCCTCGACGAGGTCGCCCTCGCTGGAGGAGGCGATGACCGCGGCGTTCGGCGCCTGCCGCGTCGAGGAGCTGCCGGTGGACCTGCAGGGCCGGGAGGAGCGCTACTGGCTCTTCATGGCGTCGAGCTGACCCCAGCCCTGTCGTTCCTTGTCGGAGCCGACGGGTACGGTCCGGGCATGGACGACTTCCGCATCGAGCACGACAGCATGGGCGAGGTCCGCGTTCCCGTCGACGCGCTGTGGCGAGCGCAGACGCAGCGCGCGGTGGAGAACTTCCCGATCAGCGGCACGCCGCTGGAGTCCGACCACGTGCAGGCGCTGGCGATGGTTAAGGCCGCCGCCGCCAAGGTCAACGCCGAGCTCGGCGTGATCAGCGGCGACATCGCCGACGCGATCCGCGCGGGCGCGGCCGAGATCATCGAGGGAGCACACCTCGACCAGTTCCCGATCGACGTCTTCCAGACCGGCTCGGGCACGAGCTCCAACATGAACATGAACGAGGAGCTCGCCAACCTCGCCGCCCAGCGCGGCGTCGAGGCACATCCCAACGACCACGTCAACGCCAGCCAGTCCAGCAACGACGTCTTCCCCACGTCGATCCACGTGGCCGCGGTGCGCTCGGTCACCGAGCGGCTCCTGCCCGCCCTCGACGTGTTGGCGACGAGCCTGGAGCGCAAGGCCGACGAGTTCGCCGACACGGTGAAGTCCGGGCGGACCCACCTGATGGACGCCACTCCGGTGATGCTCGGTCAAGAGTTCGGAGGCTACGCCGCCATCGTGCGGTTGGGCATCGACCGCGTCCGTTCGGCACTGCCGCGCGTGGCGTCACTGCCTCTCGGCGGCACGGCGGTCGGCACCGGCATCAACACGCCACCGGGTTTCTCCGCCGCCGTGATCGCCGAGCTCGGGGAGAGCACCGGCTTGCCGTTCACCGAAGCCGAGGACCACTTCGAGGCCCAGGGCGGGCGCGACGCCCTCGTCGAGCTCTCGGGTCAGCTGCGCACGTACGCCGTCGGCCTGACCAAGATCTGCAACGACCTGCGCTGGATGTCCTCCGGGCCGCGCACCGGCCTGGCAGAGATCAACCTGCCCGACCTGCAGCCGGGGTCGAGCATCATGCCGGGCAAGGTCAACCCCGTCGTGCCCGAGGCCGTGCTCATGGTCTGCGCCCAGGTGATCGGCAACGACGCCACGGTGACCCACGCCGGCGCCAGCGGCAGCTTCGAGCTCAACGTGATGCTCCCCGTCATGGCCCGCAACGTGTTGGAGTCCGTGCGGCTGCTGGCCAACGCGAGCACGCTTCTCGCCGAGCGCACCGTCGACGGCATCACGGCCAACACCGAGCGGATGCTGCGCTACGCCGAGTCGTCGCCGTCGGTGGTGACCCCGCTCAACAAGTACATCGGCTACGAAGCTGCCGCCGCGGTCGCCAAGAAGGCGCTGGCCGAGGAGAAGACGATCAAGGAGGTCGTGCTCGAGGAGGGCTACGTCGAGCGCGGAGCCCTCACCGAGGCCCAGCTCGACGAGGCCCTCGACGTACGCCGGATGACCCGCCCTGGTGCTTGAGCTGCGCGCTCAGTACCAGTTGACCGCCTGCGAATGACCCCACGCGGCGCACGGCGAGCCGTAACGGTCGCGGATGTAGCCGAGTCCCCAACGGATCTGCGTGGCCGGGTTGTGCATCCAGTCGGGTCCGGCGCTCGCCATCTTGGAGCCGGGCAGCGCCTGCGGGATGCCGTACGCCGAGGAGGTGGGGTTGTCGGCGCTCGGGTTCCACCCGCTCTCCTTCATCCACAACGAGTCCAGGCAGCCGAACTGACTCGAGGAGAACCCGAACTCCGGCAGCATCGCCTGCGCGATCGTGCGCGGGTCGCCACCGCCCAGGTCCTCGCTGCGGGCAATCTGACCGCCCGACTCCCCTTCGCCGGTCAGGATGCGGAGCTTGGTCGCGTCGACGTCGGTCCGTCGGTCGGACCGCGAGACCCGCGCGGTGTCGCGGCGTTCGGCGAGCTGCACCTCGATCGCGGCGAGGTCCTGGCCCATCGGCCCACCGAGCGCAGCGGCCGCCTGCCCGGTCGCGACCACGGTCCCGTCGAGGACGATTCCACCGCCGACCGCGATCCCCGTCGCCGCCACCGCCACTCCGCCCAGGGTCGCTGTCCGGCGTACGCCTCGACCCAGACTCGACGGCATGCGCTCGGCGCGGTGCTTGCCCGGGCGAGGGCGGGCGGTCGCGGGGGCGGCGCGGTGCTTGGGTGGAGTGGGCAAGGATGCGGGTTCTCTCGCTGGCATGGTCGGGCGGGCTCGGGGTCACGGCACGATAACGGCAACGGTGGGCGCGCCGGATGGCTACCCTCCGCTCCCGTCATCGGGACGGCTGGCTAGACCACCAGTCCCTCGAGCATGTCGGTCACCAGGGCCGCGATCTGCGAGCGTTCGGACCGGGTCAGCGTGATGTGCGCGAACAACGGGTGGCCCTTCAGGCGCTCGACGACCGCGACCACACCGTCATGGCGACCGACGCGCAGGTTGTCGCGTTGGGCAACGTCGTGGGTCAGCACCACCTTGGAGTCGGTGCCGATCCTCGACAGCACCGTCAGGAGCACATTGCGCTCCAGCGACTGCGCCTCGTCGACGATCACGAACGCGTCGTGCAGCGAGCGGCCGCGGATGTGGGTCAGCGGCAACACCTCGAGCATTTCGCGGGCGACGATCTCCTCGATCACTGCAGGCGAGGCCACCGCGCCGAGGGTGTCGAAGACGGCCTGCGCCCAGGGCGACATCTTCTCGTTCTCGCTGCCAGGGAGGTAGCCGAGCTCCTGCCCGCCGACGGCGTACAACGGACGGAAGACCACGACCTTGCGGTGCTCCTGTCGCTCCATCACGGCCTCCAGGCCGGCGCAGAGCGCGAGCGCGGACTTGCCCGTGCCGGCCCGGCCACCGAGGGACACGATCCCGACGTCGGGGTCGAGCAGCAGGTCGAGGGCCACGCGCTGCTCGGCCGAGCGCCCGCGCAGCCCGAACGCCTCCCGATCGCCGCGCACCAGTTGCACGCTCTTGTCGGGGCGAACCCGGCCGAGCGCGCTGCCGCGCTCGGAGATCAGCCGCAGGCCCGTGTGGCATGGCAGGTCGCGCGCGCCCTCCAGGTCGGCGGACCCCTCGTCGTACAACAGGTCGAGGTCGGCGGCTGCCACGTCGAGCTCCACCATGCCGGTCCAGCCGGACTCGACGGCGAGCTCGGCGCGGTACTCCTCGGCGTCCAACCCGACGGCGGAGGCCTTGATCCGCAGCGGCAGGTCCTTGGAGACCAGCGTGACCTCGGCGCCCTCGTCGGCGAGGTTGCGGGCGACCGCCAGGATCCGGGTGTCGTTGTCGCCCAGTCGGAAGCCCGAGGGCAGCGACGAGGCGTCGGTGTGGTTGAGCTCCACGCGGATCGTGCCGCCGTGCTCGCCCACCGGCACCGGGCGGTCGAGCCGGCCGTGCTGCACCCGCAGCGCGTCGAGCCGTCGCAGCGCCGCGCGGGCGAAGTAGCCCAGCTCCGGGTGGTCGCGCTTGGCCTCGAGCTCGGTGATCACCACCACCGGGAGCACCACCTCGTGCTCGTCGAACCGCTGCACCGCTCCCGGGTCAGCGAGCAGCACGCTGGTGTCGAGCACGAACGTGCGGCGTACCCCTGCCTCGGACTCCGGGTCGGATCCCCCGCGCTGCAGGTCGTCGACATCCCCGTGCATGTGCTGCTCGTTGTGCTGAGCCACGATGGTGCTCCCCTCAGGGACCGGCAGCGCACGCGCTCCCCCGGTCCTAGATCGATTCCTCGGACCGGGACCGGGCCCGGGTGTCCGCGTGCGGACCTCCGGCTGCTGCTGGATCGTGCTGTTCCACGACGGGCCTCCCGAACACCGGGCTTCCCCACCCGGCGCTGCCTCCGACGCTAAGCCGACGTGGCCCAGGTCACGTGCTCGACACGCAGAACACCGGCCCAACTCCCCCTGAACACAAGTCCTCGCGCCCTCGGCGCACTTGGCCCGCGCGCGCCGTACCGCCTCGGGGCTGGGCTCAGATGCCGAAGCGGCGGTTGCGCTCGGCGTAGGCGCGGAGGGCGCGGAGGAAGTCGACGCGGCGGAAGTCGGGCCAGTAGGCCTCGCAGAAGTAGAACTCGCTGTGCGCGGACTGCCACAGCAGGAATCCGCCGAGTCGCTGCTCGCCCGACGTGCGGATGACGAGGTCGGGGTCCGGTTGACCCTTGGTGTAGAGGTGCTGCGCGATCTCTTGGGCGATCTGCTCGGTGTCGAGGAACTCGGCGAGCTGCTCGAGCGAGGTCCCCCGGGCGGCGTGGTGCTGGAGCAGGGAGCGGACGGCGTCGGCGATCTCGCGGCGGCCGCCGTAGCCGACGGCGACGTTGACCAGCAGACCGGGCACGTCCCGAGTGGACGCAGCTGCTTCTTTGAGCGCGGTCGCGGTGTGGTTGGGAAGGAGGTCGAGAGCGCCGACGGGGTTGATGCGCCACCGTCCGGTCGCGGCGAGCTCGGCGACGACGTCCTCGATGATGTGCAGCAGGGGCTCGAGCTCGCGCCGGGGCCGGTTGAGGTTGTCGGTCGACAGCAACCACAAGGTCACCACTTCGATGCCGAGCTCCTCGCACCACCCGAGGAACGGCGAGATGTTCGCCGCACCGGCTCGGTGTCCCGCCGCGGCGTCGGCTCCGGCGGCCTTTGCCCAGCGACGGTTGCCGTCCAGCATCACTCCGACGTG
This sequence comes from Marmoricola sp., assembly GCA_043427135.1. GTDB lineage: Bacteria > Actinomycetota > Actinomycetes > Propionibacteriales > Nocardioidaceae > Marmoricola_A. The sequence continues at coordinate 16,691 of JBHWSH010000328.1, forward strand.
GGCGGGGAGGCGAGCGGTGGGGAGTCGCCGGACCAGGCGCGCTTCGTACGCCGGGTACACGACGCGTTTGACCGCGTTCTTGATCGTGCCCACCGACTCAGGGTAGCGACGTCCCGCCCGCGGAATGTGACCGTTTGGCGCTACTCGCCGGTAGGTATTCTGCAGGCATGCAGGAAAGGCCCGGTATGAGGCAGCACGCGCACGACGCGATGCGCACTGCCCGCGACAGCGCGCAGCACGCCGGCCAGCAGGTCAACGAGCAGTTGCATCACCTCGCCGCCGAGGTCAAGCCGCGGCTGCGCGGCTGGCTGCACGCTGTCACTTCTCCCCTGACCCTCGCGGCCGGGATCGTACTGATCGCGCTCTCGCCCGACCTCGTCACCCGGCTCGGCTCCACGATCTTCATGATCAGCGCGGTGCTGCTTTTCACCGTCTCGGCGATCTATCACCGCGGCACCTGGAGCCCGCGGGTCTGGGCGTTCCTGCGGCGGTTCGACCACGCCAACATCTTCCTGCTCATCGCCGGCAGCTACACGCCGTTCGCCCTGCTGTTCCTCGAAGGCACCACCCGCACGGTGCTGCTCAGCGTGGTGTGGGGGTGCGCGCTGTTCGGCATGCTCTTCCGGGTCTTCTGGCCCGACGCCCCGCGCTGGCTCAACACCAGCCTCTACATCGGGCTGGGCTGGACGGCGGTCTTCGTGGCAGACGAGTTCGCCGCGGCCGGCCCGGCCGTGCTCACCTTGATCGCGGTCGGCGGGGTGCTCTACACGCTGGGCGGCATCGTCTACGGCCTGCGCCGACCGGACCCCTCACCGCGCTGGTTCGGCTACCACGAGGTTTTCCACGCGCTGACGATCGCGGCCTTCGTCTCGCACTACGTGGGGCTCTCGATCGCCACCTACTCCGCCTGACGCTCAGACCGAGCCGGGCGGCGTACGCCGCGCAGGCTCAGCTGACCAGCGGGTCGCGCGGCAGACCCAGCAGCCGCTCGCCGATCTGGTTGCGCTTGATCTCCGAAGTGCCGCCGCCGATCGCCATGCCACGACGCAGCAGCAACAGCGTGTTCGCCATGCCCCCGTCGCCGTCCATGAATGCCACCTGCGGTCCTGCGAACGAGGCGAGCAGCTCGCCGGCCTCATGGAGCAGCTCCGACATCACCAGCTTCGCCACCGCTCCCTCGGGGCCCGGCTCGCCTCCGGCGACGGCCCGATGGGCACTGCGCAGGTTGAGCGCCGCCATGCCCTGAGCCTGCGCGGCGTACTGCCCGACACGCTCTGCGCTCCCACCCGCCGGGCTCGGCACCGAGTCCATCGCGGCTACGAGCATCTGCACGGGATAGACCATGGCGAGGTCGCCGCCGCCGAGGCTGACGCTCTCGTTGCCCATCGTGGCGCGCGCGACCGTCCACCCGGCACCGACCTCGCCGACCACGTCGGCGTCCGGGACGAAGACGTCGGTCAGGAACACCTCGTTGAACTCAGCCTGCCCGTTGGGCTGCCGCAGCGGCCGGACCTCCACGCCGGGAGCGCCCATGTCGATCGCCATCACCGTGATGCCCTGGTGCTTGGGCACGTCGGGGTCGGTGCGCACCGTGGCCAGCCCGTGGGGTGCGCGGTGGGCGTCGCTGGTCCACACCTTCTGCCCGTTGAGGATCCAGCCACCCTCGGTGCGGACTGCTCGGGTGCGGATGCCGGCCGCGTCCGAGCCGGCACCGGGCTCGCTGAAGAGCTGGCACCACACCGCGCGCTTCTCCAGCGCGGGCCGCACCCAACGCTCGCGTTGCTCGTCGGTGCCGTGCTGCAGGATCGTGAGCACCACCCAGGCGGTGATGCCGTACGTCGGGCGCGTGATCTCGGCGGCGGCGAGCTCCTGCTCGACGACGAGCTGCTCCACGGCACCTGCTGCGCGACCGTACGGCGCGGGCCAGTGCGGTACGGCGTAGCCACTGTCGACCAGCGCGACCCGGCGCTGCTCGTCGTCGAGGTCGCGGATCCGGGCGATCAGCTCGCGGACCTCGCCGCGATATCGCTCGGCCTCTTCGGGCAGGTCGATGCCCCGCTCGCGGACGACCCCGTCGCGGGCGAGCCGGGTGAGATCGGCGGCCCCGTCGGCGGGGTCGAGCAGAGCGGAGACAACCGCGGCGCGACGCAGGTAGAGGTGGGCGTCGTGCTCCCACGTCATGCCGATGCCGCCGTGCACCTGGATCGACAGGTCCGCGCACATGGCCGCGGCGGGACCGGCCACGGCCGCGGCGGCAGCGGCGGCGTACGTCAGCTGGGTGCCTCCGCCCGCCGCGGCACGTGCCGCGTCCCACGCAGCGGCGGTGGCGAGCTCCGCGGCGACGGCCATGTTGGCGCAATGATGCTTGACCGCTTGGAAGGTGCCGATCGGCCGGCCGAACTGCACCCGCTCGCGTGCGTATGCCGCGGTGACCTCGGTGACCCGCGTCGCGATCCCGGCGGCCTCGGCAGCGAGCACGACCCGCGCCAGGTCGACCAGCAGCGTGCCGGCCCCGGTCAGGACGGTGCCAGATGCCGCATCGAACCGCACCCGCGCGGTGCGCCGGCTGGGATCGAGATTGTCCGGCACCTCGACGGTGACGCCCTCAGCGGTCGCGAGGAGCACGGCGTCCGCACCTGATGCGACCAGCATGAGGTCGGCGAGTCCGCCACCCAGGACGACCGCCGTGCCCGTGACGCCGCCTTCCTCGAGGGACAGCTCGCTCTGCAGGCCGATGCCCGCGACGGCCGATCCGTCGGCCAACGCCGACAAGTGCGCTTTCACAGCCGGGTCGTCGACGGCGGCCAGCAGGGCGCCCGCGACGACCGTGGGCACGAACGGCCCCGGCGCCAGGTGGGCGCCCAGCTGCTCGACGACGACCACCAGGTCCTCGAGCCCGTGCCCGCCTCCGCCGTACTCCTCGGGAAGGTGCAGGCCCAGCCAGCCGAGGTCGGCCAGCTCACCCCACCACGACGGCAGGGTCTCTTGCGGGTCCTCGAGCAGTGACCGGGCTTCGGCGCGCAGACTGCGCCGCTCGGCGTACGCCGCGACGATGGCGGCAAGATCCTGGTGCTCGTCGGTCAGCGCGATCGGCATGCACGGAACCTAACGGTGGGCGCCGACATCCACGGCGAGACGTCCCGGGCACCAGGAGCCGTGTCAGCAGGAAAGCGTCACTGGCAGGTGCAGCGCTGCTCGGGGGGTACGCCGGCCAGCGCCTCCTCGATGTGGAGGCCGCATCCGGTCCAGGTGACCTTGCCGCAGGAGCGGCACAGGACGGGGCTGCACATCAGCGGCTCCTTCGCGACGGATCGGGCTCGACCCGATCGACTGTACCGACCGGCGTCGACGGTTGGGCGGCGACGGTGCGTGGAATGGTCCAGCGGATCGAGTGGTTACACCTTCGACCACCACGACCTCCATCCCCTCGCAGGAGCTGATTTCCCAATGGCTACGACCGACCTGACCGCCCAGGACTTCGAGAAGACCATCCTCGAGAACGACATCGTCCTGGTCGACTTCTGGGCTTCGTGGTGCGGACCGTGCCGCCAGTTCGCCCCGACCTACGAGAGCGCTTCGCAGAACCACCCCGACATCTTGTTCGGCAAGGTGGACACCGAGGCCGAGCAGGCGCTCGCGTCCGCGGCGAACATCTCCTCGATCCCGACGCTGATGGCGTTCCGCGAGGGCATCCTCGTGTTCGCGCAGCCCGGCGCGCTCCCTGCGCCCGCGCTCGAGCAGGTCATCACCGCCGTCAAGGACCTCGACATGGACGAGGTCCGCGCCTCGGTCGCGGCCCAGTCCGACGGGCCTGCCGGGCAGGCCTGACCCTCCGGCGGTCGAGCCTGTCCCTCCGGCGGTCGAGCCTGTCGAGACCTACGCCGGGTTCGACCCGCCGGCCTCGTCGTCTGCTCGCGCGTCCGAGGGCCCGTCGTTCTGGCCGGCCCGAGACTGACCGGCACCGCTCTGGCCGCGCGGGTCGGCACGGTCGCCCGTGTCGTCGCTGAACTTCACCTTGCCGATCCTGCTGCGCATGCTCCACCACAGCAGCACGGAGACGACGGCCAATCCGATCGTCACCGCCGCCAGGATCCAGCCAGGCTTGACGTCCTCGGCCGAGGGGACGGGGTCTTGGGCCAGGAACGCCATCAACGGCACCACGAAGTTCATGCGCTGCTCCTCGCTGCGAGTTCGCGTACGCCGGCGAACAGGTCGTCCTCCGGCAGGGTCGTGTCGACCAGCGAGCGAGCCAGCTCGTAGTCCTCGGTCGGCCAGGCCTCCTGGTGGATGTGCCGCGGCACCGCGAACCAGGGTCCGTCGGGGTCGATCTGAGTGGCGTGGGCCAGCAGCGCCTGGTCGCGCACCGGGAAGTACTCCGCGCACGGCACCCGCGTGGTGACCCGTGCGTCGTGCGCCGGGTCGGGCTTCCACGCTGCCAGCCTCTCGGCGTACGGCGACTCGAGACCCTGGGCGACCATCGCGTCGTGGAGTGCCTGGGTGCGCTCGCGGTGGAACGCATGGTGGTAGTAGAGCTTCAGCGGCTGCCACGGCTCCCCCGCGTCGGGGTAGCGCTCGGGGTCGCCCGCGGCGTCGAAGGCCGCCACCGTCACCAGGTGACACATGATGTGGTCGGGGTGCGGATAGCCGCCGTTCTCGTCGTACGTCGTGACGACCTGAGGACGGAACGACCGCATCAACCGCACCAACGGCTCGGCCGCCTCCGCGACGTCCAGCGTCGCGAAGCACCCCTCCGGAAGCGGCGGAGGCGGGTCGCCCTCGGGGAAGCCCGAGTCGACGAAGCCCAGCCAGTCCTGGGTGACGCCGAGGATCTCGCGGGCTGCGTCCATCTCCTGGCGGCGGATCTCCGCGATGTCGGCCAGCACATCCGGCCGGTCCATCCGCGGGTTGAGGATCGAGCCGCGCTCGCCGCCGGTGCAGGTCACCACGTGTACGTCTACGCCCTCCGCGAGTTC
>JBHWSH010000329.1:0-8542 GCA_043427135.1 Marmoricola sp.
TCTCTGTCGGTCGGGACGGTCTCGAGCGTGAGCCCCTCGCGCTCGGCGACGGACACGAGCAGGCGGCCGGTCGCGGTGACGTTGCTGCCGTCGTGCACGCCGCGGAGGCGCTTGAGCGGGGTGAAGCGCCAGATCTCGTCCTTGTGGCTCGGGACCTCGAACGCGCCGACGTCGAAGGAGGAGAACTGGTCGCCCTTGGTGGCGGTGACGGGGACGCCGTAGCGATCCGTCACCGGGGTGGGGCCGGTTCCGGTGGTGGGTGAAGTGGTGTCGGTCATGGCGGTCAGCCCACCGATCCTTCCATCTGGAGTTCGATCAGGCGGTTGAGCTCGAGGGCGTACTCCATGGGGAGCTCCTTGGCGATCGGCTCGACGAAGCCGCGGACGATCATCGCCATCGCCTCGTCCTCCTCCATGCCACGGCTCATCAGGTAGAAGAGCTGGTCGTCGGAGACCTTGGAGACGGTGGCCTCGTGCGCCATCGACACGTCGTCCTCACGGACATCGACGTAGGGGTAGGTGTCGCTACGGCTGATCTGGTCGACCAGGAGCGCGTCGCACTTCACCACGCTGGCGGAGTGGTGGGCACCCTCGTTGACCTGCACCAGCCCGCGGTACGACGTGCGGCCGCCACCGCGCGCGACGGACTTGCTGATGATGCTCGACGACGTGTGCGGCGCCGCGTGCACCATCTTGGAGCCGGCGTCCTGGTGCTGGCCCTCGCCAGCGAAGGCGATCGACAGCGTCTCGCCCTTGGCGTGCTCGCCCATCAGGTAGACGGCGGGGTACTTCATCGTGACCTTGGAGCCGATGTTGCCGTCGACCCACTCCATGGTGGCGCCGGCCTCGCAGGTCGCGCGCTTGGTGACGAGGTTGTAGACGTTGTTCGACCAGTTCTGGATCGTGGTGTAGCGGCAGCGCGCGCCCTTCTTGACGATGATCTCCACGACTGCCGAATGCAGCGAGTCGGAGGAGTAGATCGGCGCCGTGCAGCCCTCGACGTAGTGCACGTAGGCGTCCTCGTCGACGATGATCAGAGTGCGCTCGAACTGGCCCATGTTCTCGGTGTTGATCCGGAAGTAGGCCTGCAGCGGGATGTCGACGTGCACGCCCTTGGGGACGTAGATGAACGAGCCGCCCGACCACACCGAGGTGTTGAGCGCGGCGAACTTGTTGTCGCCGACGGGGATGACGGTGCCGAAGTACTCCTTGAAGAGCTCCTCGTGCTCCTTCAACGCGGTGTCGGTGTCGAGGAACAGCACGCCCTGCGACTCCAGGTCCTCGCGGATGGAGTGGTAGACGACCTCGGACTCGTACTGCGCGGCGACACCGGCGACCAGGCGCTGCTTCTCGGCCTCCGGGATGCCGAGGCGGTCGTAGGTGTTCTTGATGTCCTCGGGCAGCTCCTCCCAGGAGGTGGCCTGCTTCTCACTCGACCGCACGAAGTACTTGATGTTGTCGAAGTCGATCGTGCCGAGCTCCGCACCCCAGGTGGGCATGGGCTTACGGTCGAAGAGCTTGAGCCCCTTCAGGCGCATGTCGAGCATCCACTGGGGCTCGTTCTTGCGGGCGGAGATGTCGCGGACGACGTCCTCGTTGAGGCCGCGCTTGGCAGAAGCGCCTGCGGTGTCGGTGTCGTGCCAGCCGTACTCGTAGCGGCCGAGGCCGACGAGCTCGGGGTTCATCTCCTCGATGGGGTTGGACGCCGTCTGGGCAGTGGGCGGGGTCATCGTGACCGCCTCTCCGTGTCGATGCTGACTGGGACAGAACCCGCGAGGACCTGCGGGATGCTCGTGGTGCAGACCCCGTCGCCGTGGGCGATCGTGGCCAGGCGCTGCACGTGGCGGCCGAGGACCCGGGAGATCATCTCGGTCTCGGCCTCACACAGCTGGGGGAACTCGTGGGCGACGTGGGCGACCGGGCAGTGCTGCTGGCACAGCTGCTCCCCCACCGGGCCGTCGCGGACCGCGGCGGCGAAGCCTGCCTCGCGCATGGCCTGCGCGAGCGCGTGGGTCGGCTCCAGCTGAGGCTCCGCCTGACGGAGCTGCTCGACGCGCTCCTCCATGGCGACCAGCCGGTGCCGGGCGAACTCGGTCACCGCTTGGGCTCCACCCGTCTCGGCGAGGAACCGTAGCGCCTGGGCGGCCAGGTCGTCGTACTGGTGCTCGAACTGGTCGCGCCCGGCGGCGGTGAGGGCGAACACCTTGGCGGGCCGCCCCCGTCCGCGGACGCCCACGCGGCGCGGAGCTCGCGCTTCGAGAGCGCCGCTGTCGACCATGTGGTCGAGGTGGCGTCGCACGGCGGCGGGCGTCAGGTGGAGGTGCTCGGCGAGCGCGGCGGCCGTGCTCGGACCGAGCTCGAGAATCGCGCGTGCGACCCGCTGACGGGTCGGGGCGTCGCCCCCACCGTCGGCGCCCGGCACACGGGTCTCCTCGAATTCCACAACACCATTGTGCCGTTATTGACCAAACCGATTCAACGAAGGCGAGCCTAAGTAGAAGCTGCCGGACCGAAGGCCCCGACCGCGGCAGGAGGACCGCGCGATCCTAGACTCCATGCGTGACCAGCCCGGACGACTCCTCCGCCGTGGAGATCGAGGGACTGGTGATGCGCTACGGCGCCACGACGGCCGTCGACGGCCTCGATCTGCGGGTGGAGCGTGGCACGATCACGGCGGTGCTGGGACCCAACGGGGCCGGCAAGACCACGACGCTGGAGACGTGTGAGGGCTTCCGCCGACCGCAGGCGGGGCGGGTCCGCGTCCTCGGACTCGACCCGTACGCCGACCGGCGGGCACTCCTGCCGCGGATCGGGGTGATGCTGCAGTCCGGGGGCGCCTGGACCGGCGTACGCGCCGAGGAGATGTTGCACCATCTCGCGCGCTTGCACCGCAACCCACTGCCGGTGCCGATGCTGGTCGAGCGGCTCGGGCTGCGCGAATGCGGGCGCACGCCGTACCGGCGCCTCTCGGGTGGTCAGCAGCAGCGGCTCGGTCTCGCCATGGCGCTGGTCGGCCGACCCGAGCTGGTGTTCGTCGACGAGCCCACCGCAGGGATGGACCCGCAGGCACGACGCACCACGTGGGAGCTCCTCGAGGAAGTGCGTGTCGACGGCGTCACGACCGTGCTCACCACTCACTACCTCGACGAGGCCGAACGGCTCGCGGACACCGTGCACATCATCGACCGCGGCCGCGTGATCGCCAGCGGGACACCGGCCGAGCTCACTCGCGGCGGTCAGGACCGGACCATCCGGCTCGTCGTCACTGAGCCGTTCCCGCCGGGTGCCCCGCAATCGCTGCAGGACCAGTTGGGCCCACCAACCGAGGTGCATCCCATCGACGCGCACAGCCTGCTGATCACCGGCCCGGCCGACGGTGGCACGCTCGCGAAGGTTTCGGCTTGGTGCGCCGAGCACGACGTACTGCCCGAGACGCTGTCCCTGGGGCAGCGCACGCTGGAGGACGTGTTCCTGCAGCTGACTGGACGGGGGTTCGAGCCGTGAGCCCGGCAACCAGGAGGACCACAGGGACGTTCGCTCCCTCGCCCGGTGCCGCGCCCTTCGCCCGGCAGGTGCTCGCTCAGACCCGCATCGAGACCACTCTCCTGCTGCGCAACGGCGAGCAGCTGCTGCTCGCTCTCGTCATCCCGGTGCTCGTCCTCTTTGCCGGGGCATTGGCACTGGAGCGGCAGGACCTGTCGCTCACCCGAGCACCGGTCGACACCCTCACCCCCGGGGTGCTGGCTCTGGCGGTGATGTCGACCAGCTTCACCTCCCTGGCGATCGCCACCGGGTTCGAGCGGAGGTACGGCGTGCTGAAGCGGCTCGGCGCCTCGCCTCTCCCCCGCTCGGGCCTACTCCTCGGCAAGGTCGGTTCGCTGCTCCTGGTCCAGGTGCTGCAGGTGTTCGTCCTCGGGTCGGTCGCGCTGCTGATGGGCTGGGACCCGGCTCTGACGGGCCGGGGTATCGCCGGCGCCGTCGTGATCGCGGCGCTCGGCACGGCCGCGTTCGCATCCCTCGGCCTGCTCATCGCCGGCGCGTTCCGCGCGGAGGCGACGCTCGCCGTGGCCAACCTCGTCTACATCCTGCTCGCAGCCGGAGGAGCCGTGGTCCTCCCGTCCTCGGCGTACGGCGGTTTCGCGCCCTTCGTCGAGCTGCTCCCCTCCGGAGCGCTGGGCGGCGGCATGCGCGAGTCCCTGCAACTCGGCACTTTCCCGCTCGAGCAGTCGATCGTCCTGCTGGTCTGGGCGGCAGTCGGGACTGTTGCGACCGCCAAGACGTTCAAGTGGGAGTGAGCGTGCGCAGACTCTGGAACTCCGTTGCCGGCTGGCTGGGCGACCACATCCATGCCGTGGCTGTGGCCTCGCTGTGCGTCAACATCCTCATCGTCGTCACCGGTGGCGTCGTCCGGCTGACAGGTTCGGGTCTCGGCTGCCCCACCTGGCCGCGGTGCACCGAGGACTCCTTCACCCCGCACGGCGCAATGACCGTGCATGCCGCGATCGAGTTCGGCAACCGGCTGGTCACCTTCCTCATCGCAGCAGTCGCGATCGCCATGTTCATCGCGGCCTGGCGGAGCGGTCGCCGCTCCTTGGTGCGACTCGCGCTCGTCCTGGCTCTCGGCGTACCCGCGCAAGCCGTGATCGGCGGAGTGACGGTTCTGACCGACCTGAACCCCTGGATCGTGGCCTTTCACCTGCTGGTCTCCATGGCGATGATCTGCGTCGCCGTCGTGCTGCTGCGGCGCATCCGCGAAGGCGACGGTCCAGCAGTCGACACCGTGCCCCAGGGTGTCGTGTGGCTCGTGTGGGCAGTGTTCATCGCCGGCTGGGCAGTGCTCTACCTCGGCACCGTCGTGACGGGAAGCGGGCCGCACGCCGGCGATGTCGACGCCCCGCGCAACGGCCTCGACCCGGCGGCACTCAGCCAGCTGCACACTGACTTCGTCTTCCTGCTCCTCGGCCTCACGATCGCCACGGTGCTCGTCCTGCGCTCGACCGACGCACCTCGCCGGCTCCGCGACGCAGCCAATGTCCTGCTGATCGTCGAGCTCGCCCAAGGGGCGATCGGCTTCACGCAGTACTTCACCGGGCTCCCGGTCGTCCTTGTCGGCCTGCACCTCTTCGGTGCCGCCCTGATGGCCGCCGCGATGACCTGGCTCCTCACCGGCACCCGCGACCGCCTCCCGATCTCGGTGGTTGACGAGTCCGCACCCTCGGTGGTTGAGGACGGCGCACCCTTGGTGGTTGAGGAGCGGTCGGAGCGCTAGCGGCGCACCCTTGGTGGTTGAGGAGCGGTCGGAGCGCTAGCGGAGACCGCGTCTCGAAACCACCCGCGGTTATCCACAGACTGCGTCGAGCCGCTTGCGACCGACCGCGCGGAACGCGAACGGTGCTGTCATGGCCTGGACCTACATCCTGCGATGTTCAGACGACAGCTACTACGTCGGCAGCACGCTCGATCTCGAGCGCCGACTCTTCCAGCATGAGCAGGGCATGGGCGCTGAGTACACCCGGCGACGCCTGCCTGTCCATCTCGTGTGGTCCGCTGAGTTCGGGGACATCAGCGAGGCCTTCGCTTTCGAAAAGCGGGTCCAGGGGTGGAGCAGGCGCAAGCGGGAGGCACTGATCGATGGAGTCTTGGACGAGCTCCGGTGGCTGGCGAGTCGCAGCGAGGCGGCGAGGCGCCGACGTGGGGTGATACCGGGACAGCGATCGCGGGTGGTTTCGAGACGCGACCTCCGCTAGCGCTCCGGTCGCTCCTCAACCAACAAGAAGGCGCGCGCTCCTCAACCACCAACAAGGCGCGCGCTCCTCAACCACCAAAGGCCGGTAGTCCCCCACCAAGGCAGCGAGCGATCGCGGGTGGTTTCGAGACGCGACCTCCGCTAGCGCTCCGGTCGCTCCTCAACCACCAAGGCCGGCGGCGATGAGGGGGTCGAGGGCGACGGCGAGGAAGAGCAGGGAGAGGTACATGTTCGACCAGTGGAAGAGCCGCATCGGCTTCATCTCCACGATGCTGTCCGTGCGCCGCGTGCGCCGCTCGAGCAGGTGCGCTTCGACGAGGAAGACTGCGCCGAGCACGACCGCGGCCGACGGATACAGCCACCCCGTCGAGGCGATGGGCCACAGCAACAGCGAGACCGCCACGGTCACCCACGAGTAGATGACCACCTGGCGTCCGACCGTCGTGGCCGGCGCGACCGCAGGCAGCATCGGCACGTCGGCCGCGGCGTAGTCGTCGCGGTAGCGCATGCCCAATGCCCAGGTGTGCGGCGGCGTCCAGAAGAAGACGACCAGGAAGAGGACGACCGGCGGCCACGCGAGCTCGTTGGTGACGGCGGTCCAGCCGATCAGAGCAGGCATGGCTCCTGCCGCCCCGCCCCAGACGACGTTCTGGCTGGTGCGGCGCTTGAGCACCATCGTGTAGACGAGGACGTAGAACAGGTTGGCGGTCAGCGCCAGCCCGGCGGACAGCCAGTTCACCGCGAGTCCCAGCAGCAGCGTCGAGACGACACCGAGCGCCAGTCCGAATATCAGGGCCGACCGCGGGCTCACCATGTGCCGGGGCAATGCCCGCCGGCGGGTGCGACGCATCCGCTCGTCGATGTCGCGGTCGTAGACGCAGTTGAGCGCGTTGGCCGACCCCGCCGACAGCGTTCCGCCGACCACTGTGGCGACGACGAGCCACAGATCGGGGACGCCGCGCTCCGCCAGGAACATGACCGGCACCGTCGTGAGCAGCAGGAGCTCGATGATGCGCGGCTTGGTCAGCCCGACGTACGCCGCCACGACGTCGCGCGGTCGCGTCCGCTCCGGTGCGGACGTGTCCACGTCCGTGTGGGGCTCGACTGCGGTCACGTGTTCCTCGGTCTGCAGGGGGTGCACACCGTGGGACCGGTGACACGGTGTCCGAGTCTAGTCCGCGCCTGCCGCAGGGGAACCGTCGGAGGCCGCGGGACGGTGTGCGTCTCCTCACCCGACGCCGATAGCCTGGACCGGGCGGCGCAGCGAAGCGTCACCCCTGCCGCCGACGACTTCACCGCCCCTCGAGAGGACCCTCGCGTGAGCCCCACCTTGGACTGGACCGACCTGGACCGCCGCGCGGTCGACACGAGCCGGGTACTGGCGATGGACGCCGTCCAGAAGGTGGGCAACGGCCATCCCGGTACGGCGATGAGCCTCGCCCCCGCGGCGTACCTGCTGTTCCAGAAGGTGATGCGGCACAACCCGAGCGACCCCTCGTGGGCGGGCCGCGACCGGTTCGTCCTCTCCGCCGGCCACTCGAGCCTGACGCTCTACAACCAGCTCTACCTCGGCGGCTTCGGCCTCGAGCTCGACGACCTCAAGTCGCTGCGTGTCTGGGGCAGCAAGACGCCGGGCCACCCTGAGCACGGTCACACTGCGGGAGTCGAGACCACCACCGGCCCGCTCGGTCAGGGTGTGGCCAACGCCGTCGGCATGGCGATGGCCGCGCGACGCGAGCGCGGCCTGCTCGATCCCGAGGCAGCCGAGGGTGAGAGCCCGTTCGACCACTTCGTCTATGTGATCTGCAGCGACGGCGACCTCCAGGAGGGGGTCTCGGCGGAGGCGTCGTCGTTGGCCGGACATCAGCGGCTCGGCAATCTCGTGGTGATCTACGACGACAACAAGATCTCCATCGAGGACGACACCCAGATCGCCTTCACCGAGGATGTTCCGGCCCGCTACGCGGCGTACGGCTGGCACGTGCAGACCGTGGACTGGACCCGCGGAGGCCAGGGCTACGAAGAGGACGTGCACGCGCTCTGGGACGCAATCCAGGAGGCCAAGGCGGTCACCGACCGGCCGAGCTTCATCAACCTGCGCACCATCATCGCCTGGCCCGCGCCCAACCTGCAGAACACCGGCAAGTCGCACGGGTCGGCTCTGGGCGAGTCCGAGGTCGCCGCCACCAAGGAGCTCATCGGCTTCGACCCGGCGCGTCAGTTCCAGGTCGACGACGACGTCCTCGCCCACACGCGCGACCTCGTCCGCCGAGGGACGGAGGCCGAGCGGGCCTGGCTGGAGGGGTTCGAGGCTTGGGCGACGAGCAACCCCGACCGCAAGGCGCTGCTGGATCGGCTGCGGACGCGCACCCTTCCCGACGGCTGGCACGACGCGTTGCCGACCTTCGACGCCGACCCGAAGGGCGTCGCCACCCGCAAGGCGTCCGGTGAGGTCCTCACCGCCATCGCCCCGACTCTGCCCGAGCTGTGGGGCGGGTCCGCCGACCTGGCCGACTCCAACAACACCACGCCCAAGGGCGAGCCGTCGTTCATCCCCGAGGACCTGTCGACCCGGGAGTTCCAGGGCAACCCCTACGGGCGCGTCCTGCACTTCGGCATCCGCGAGCACGCGATGGGCTCGATCATGAACGGCATCGCGCTGCACGGCGGCACCCGGGTGTACGGCGGCACGTTCCTGGTGTTCTCCGACTACATGCGTCCCGCGGTCCGCCTGGCCGCACTGATGGGCTTGCCCGTCACCTACGTGTGGACGCACGACTCCATCGGTCTCGGCGAG
>JBHWSH010000330.1:0-2828 GCA_043427135.1 Marmoricola sp.
CCGTTGTGCACGTTGGGCGAGGACACCGTCAACAGTCTGGTGAAGAGCAAGAAGGTCCCCGGCACGCCGTGGGTGATCGCAACCGCCCCGTTGCACGACCCCGAGCTGGAGAAGATCATCGCCGGCGAGGTGACCTCGGCCCTGGTCAACCGCGTCATCGGCAAGCGTGCGGCCGGCACCGTCATCCGCCGCGTCCCGCTCGCCGGCGGCGTGTGGGGCGGCTCGGCCGATGGCTACGCCACCTGGCAGGTCGGGCGGTACGCCGCTCGCGAGCTCCGCAGTCGCACCATCACCCCCGAGGGCAAGCCCGCCCGCTTCCGCCGCCGCTGAGCCCTGGCCGCCGGCCGGGCTCCGGGTCGGTTTCCCAGGGGATGCAGAGAAACTGCCGCTCCCCACGAGGAATTCCGTCAGGGAAGTGGCAGTACGTCGTGGGGAGTGAGCGCCCGCTCACAGCCAGAAGATCACGGGATACCCAGCGGAGAACGCTGCCGCGAATCCCCACGACGTACGCCGCTGGACCACCCAGGCGGTCGTCGCGGCCACGAACGGCACGGCAAGGGCCCACCAGGCCGGCGCCCCCATCCAGAACGCTGCCGTGCCCACGACCGCCAGCACCAAAGCGACCGGTAGCCGCTGGTGGAGCGAGCGCCAACGTTTCGTCGCACCCCATGCGGACAACCAGACCACCAGCGTGAAGAGCCCGAACGCGACGATGGCCGGCAGGTAGGCCAGCGAAGGCACGAGGAGGAAGCACGCCAGCCCGGAAGCGGCGCACCCGGCGGCAAGACAGCCGCTGACGCTGGGCTCTCGCCGCCGTGTCGGTGTCCCGTACGACGCGTTGCGGGTCATCTCGGTCACGGGTCGCCGGCCGCGGCACCGCGTGCCCGACGGTACGCCGACAGGGCGACCGCCACAGCCCGACTGGACTCTTCACGGGCGACGAGCGCTCGCTTCGCGCGCAGCACGACGCCCGCCTCCTGGACCGCGCGGTCCCGGTCGGCCTCGGTGTCGCGCAACCGACGGTGCAGGTCGTCGATCTCCTCGCGCATCTCCCCCGCGCGGGTGAGCAAGGTGACCAGCGCGGTCATGCTCGGGTCGTGCAGCGCCTCGGGTCCGACGGCGTCCGGGTCGACGTAGGGCGTGTCGGCGGCAGCCGCCGGGCGGAGATCGGCGAGGTCGCCCTCGACCTGATAACCCCGCTGCGCCAGGGTCTCGATCCAGCGTTCGCTGACCGACACCGCCCATGGGTGGACGTCGGGAGGCAGCACCAGCCGGTTCATGTGCTCGCGGCGCGAGAGGGTCCGGTGTGCGAGCAGCTCGCGGACGAACTCGCGGTAGTGCACGTTGGCGAGCACGCCGTGGTTCACCCGGTGGTTGACCGCGCGGACGAGCGCCGTCTCCGCGACGCCCATGGACGGGTTGATCCGCTCCGCGCGACCGACGTCGAGCGCGTCCGGGGCGAACCCGAAGACCGCTGCGAAGCGACGCCACAGCAGGTCCGTGGGCGAGCCGCGCGGCGGCACGGTGATCACGTGCACCTGCTCGGGCGGCAGGTCGGCCCCCCACCGATCCAGCACAGCGGGCACGTCCTGGACGCCCCAGAACCACGTCGAGATCTCCCGGGTCGGAGCGGGCGCGGTGATCGCGTCGAGGAAGTCGCGGTAGGTGATCACGCGACGGTGCTTGACGTTCTCCTGCCACTCCGCGGGCACTTGGCGCGCCAGGTCGCGCACCGACATGACCACGTGGACCTCGGCGTCGCCGAACGACGCCAGCGCGCGGCGTACCTGCTCCCGCGAAGCGGCGGCGAGGATCTCGTGGGACACGATCGTCGTCCCTGGCCAGTCGCGGACCCGAGCGGCGAGCCGCTCCCACGCACCCACGGCCTGCTCCTCCAGCCCGCCCCAGCGCAGCTCCATCAGGTCGAGCGCCGCCAGGAAGTGCTCGTCGAACCGGTCGGCGGGATAGAGGATGCCGAGCTCCTCGAGCTCGGCGCGGTTCTGGAACAGCACATCCTGGACGTACGACGTGCCCGTCTTGGGAGCACCCACGTGCAGGATCACGCGACGAGGAGTCGTGGTCACCGGCCTCCCTCCTCGGCTCGACGGGCTGCGGCCAGGACCGCCTCGACCATGACGGCCAGGACGGTGTGCGGCGCGAGCATGCGCGGACGGCCCGGCGCGAGGCGGGACAACACCTCCGGATCGCCGGGGCCAGCGTAGCGAGCGAGCTCCTGTTGCATGCGCGCCGCTTCCGCGGTCACCCAGTCGCGCGAACCCGCGGGTACGCCGAGGGGCGGACTCCCCGGGTCTGCGCCAGTCGAGTCGAGTCCGGCGAGCAGGTCGACGAGCGCGTCGATGCGGGGCTGACGCTCCTCGGCAGGCAAGTGGATCGACTGCACGGCGTTGTGCCGGCGTACGACGTCCACAACTGCCGGCGGCAGACCGACCGGTCCTGGTGCGGGCGGGGCGTGGAGCAGGCTCGCGATCTGCCGACCGAGGTCGTCGGAGTCGACGAGGCGCACGTTGCCAGCCCCGATCCGCTCAGCCCACGGGTGAGCCAGGGCGGCGAGATCCACACCGGGCGGGAGTACGCCGCGGCCGCGCCAGTCGCGCACGAACCGCCGCCAGCTGCGTGGCGACCCCTGCCGGACGCGCTCCTGCCAGGCCTCCAGCAGCAGGTCC
The DNA here is from genome assembly GCA_043427135.1 of Marmoricola sp. Taxonomy (GTDB): domain Bacteria; phylum Actinomycetota; class Actinomycetes; order Propionibacteriales; family Nocardioidaceae; genus Marmoricola_A. The sequence goes on from JBHWSH010000330.1 coordinate 2,685, forward strand.
TCCACCGGCCGGATGACGACGAGAGCGAGGTCAGGGGAAGCGGGTGCGCGGCGCCCGAGCCAGGACGGTCGGGGGCGGTGCTCGTGCACACCCCGAGCGGCGAGAGCCGCGCGGACGGCGGCGACGGTGCGCGGCGGTCCGAGA
>JBHWSH010000331.1:0-3239 GCA_043427135.1 Marmoricola sp.
TCAAGATCGGTGAGGCCCTAGAAGGCCGCGGGGCGCTCCCAGCCACCTTCATGAGCCTCGCGCCGGGGTCGCACCACCCCGACGTGTGGCACGACGTCAACCGGATGCTCACCCTCAACACCGAGCAGGGACATCGCGCTCAGGCCAAGCATGTCTGCCCGCTCCAGTTCGACATCGTGGACCGCCTCATCCGTCGGTTCTCCAATGAGGGCGACCTCGTCTACGACCCCTTCGGCGGGCTGTTCACCGTCCCCCTTCGCGCGCTCAAGCTGGGCCGGCGCGGCCGCGCGGCCGAGCTGAACCCCGGCTACTTCCTCGACGGCGTGAAGTACCTCGAGGCGCACGACCGGGCCGCGCACGCGCCGACGCTGTTCGACCTCGACGCGCTGGATGAGGCGTCATGACCTGGCGCGACCGGGCCGCTTGCCGCGGCACCGACACCGAGACCTTCTTCGCCACCGCACCCCGCGGCTCACACCGCCACGACCCGTCTGCCGGGCATGCCCCGTCGCCGCCGACTGCCTCGCATGGGCCATCGAGCACGGCGAGCACGGCATTTGGGGCGGCACCGACGAGAACGACCGGCGACACATGAGGCCAACTGACGCGCTGTGGATGCCTGGGGAGAGCCGGTTCGGCGACGAGCACGACAACCCCGCAGGAGCATCCCGATGACCCACACAATCCACAGCCGGACAGCGGGTAATCCACAGATCATCCACACCCTGTCCACAGGCGAACCTGGCGGCTGTTCTCGCGGTCACCTAGACCTGCACCAACGAAAGGAGGGCCGCATGGACCTCGACAACCTCTTCCCCCGCGTGCCCCAACTCGACTACGCCAAGCGCGTCGACTCATGCCCCGAATGCATGACCCGGCACGTCACCCCAGCCACGATCGAGACCGTCCCCAACGGCGCTCAGTGCGCCTACGAGTGCCACGTCTGCGGCTGCGACTGGACGACGTCATGGTGGGAGGGCGAGGGCTGACATGGCGAAGATCAGAGGCGTCAAACCCGAGTACTGGACCGACGAGGCCATCGTCGAGCTGAGCATCCCCGCGCGGCTGCTCTTCATCGGACTGTGGAACTACGCCTGCGACAACGGGCACCTCGACGACAAGCCCAAGCAGATCAAGATGCGGCTCTTCCCAGCCGACGATATCGACGTCGACCTGCTGCTGTCCGAGCTCGAGGAGCACGGTCGGATCACGAGGGTCGCCGGCGTCATCACGATCCCGAAGTTCGCCGACCACCAGAAGCCCCACAAGCGGTGGTGGACCACCTGTGACCAACCGTTGTGCACCGTCCCGGACGATGCCCCACAACAGGGGCGCAACGGTGGTGCAACCGTTGAGCAACCGTTGAGCAACGGTGGTGCAACCGTCACTGATGTCACTGATGGTGATGGTGATGGTGATAGGCGCGACAAGTCGCGCAACCGTAGAGCGCCCGAACGGGACCTGCCCGACGACTGGCAGCCGACCGCGGCTCACGAGACCTACGCCAAGACGAACGGTCTCGACATCAGCCGGGAAGCCTTCAAGTTCCGCAACCACGCCCAGGCCAACGGCCGTCGACAGCGCGACTGGGACGCCGCCTTCCGCATGTGGCTCGCCAAGGCCACCGACTACGCGCCGGCTCGACCCGCGACCCGGTCCGCCAACGACCAGCGACCCGAGGGGTGGTGACCGTGTCCGAGTCCATCGAGATCGCCCAGGCGACCATCATCGGGTCGCTCATCGAGGACAACACCCAGGCCGGGTCCGTGTTCTCCCGCGTCCGCATCGAGGACTTCGACGGGCAGTACCGCCTCATCGCCGAGGCCATCCACGGGCTGCGCCTGGACCGCAAGCCCTTCGACGTCGTCGCGATCACCGACGAGATGACCCGACGCGGCACCATCGGCCGCATCGGCGGCGCTGCCGAGGTGCACCGCATCCACGGATTCCACTTCGGGTCCGTCGACTACAGCGTCCAGATCCTCTCCCGGATCGCCCGCCTGCGCCGCTTGGAGCAGATCGGCCTTCAGACCGTCACCAAGACCGCCGCGAGCGACGCCGACCCGCTGACCGTGGCTCAGCACGTCCTCACCGAGGCGCAGGCGATCGTCGACGGCATCGAGTCCGAGGGTGACATCACCACACCCACCCTGCGGGAGTTCCTCTCCGGCGCCGACCCCGAGCCGGACTGGGTCATCCCCGGCCTTATCGAGCGCGGCGACCGGCTCATCCTCACCGGCTCCGAGGGCCTCGGGAAGTCGGTGCTCTTCCGGCAGCTAGCCGTGTGCGCCGCGGCAGGCATCCACCCCTTCACCCACCGACCCATCGCCCAGCACCGGGTTCTCTACGTCGACGTCGAGAACGGCGTCGGCCAGCTCCGGCGCGCGCTGCGCGGCCTGTCGATCCAGGCCGAAAAGCGCGGCGCTACCAACGCCGGAGACAACATGTTCCTCGAGTGCCTGCCCGGCGGGCTGGATCTCACCAAGCCCGAGGACGAGGCGTGGCTCGTCTCCCGCGTCTCGGCGCTGCAGCCCTCGCTGCTTGTCATCGGCCCGATCTACCGGCTCCACGCGAAGAACCCCAACGACGAGGAGCCTGCCCGCTGCGTCACGCGCGTTCTCGATCGGTGCCGGGCCGCCGCGAACTGCGCGCTGATCCTCGAGGCGCACGCCGGGCACGGCACCGGCTCCGACGGCTCACGCAACGTCCGGCCCGCCGGGACGTCTCTGTGGCTGCGGTGGCCCGAGTTCGGCTACGGGCTGCGCGCCGGGTCCGACTACGACCCGCACACCCGTCAGGTGCAGTTCGTCCCGTGGCGCGGCGACCGTTCCGAGCGGGACTGGCCGAAGTCGCTGCGGGCCGGAGGCGCCTGGCCGTGGGTCCGCGACGACCTGCATGCGGTGGAGGGCATCGCATGAGAGCCATCACCGACGGCGAGTGGGCGCGCATGTCGTGGCGCGCACGGCAGGACTACCTCGCCGCGCAGAGCGACCTGCGGCGGCGATACGACGACGCGATCCGCTCGGGCCGCACCACCTTGGCCCGCCGCCGAGCCGGGTACGGCCACGACACCCGCACGCCCGAGCAGATCACCCGCACGGCCCAGGCCGTTCTCGACCGGCTCGGCATCGACCCCGACCACGAGCAGCACCTCGCGGACCTCATGGCCGCGATCACCACGAAGGAGAACCGATGAGCAACACGATCACCCTGACCGGCCGCCTCGCAGCTGACCCGGA